>JAZQBE010000120.1:0-15564 GCA_045545575.1 Shuttleworthella sp. | reverse complement strand
CGGTGACACAGGCCATCGGGATGCCGTATTTCGCCAGCTCGTCCGACAGGCCGCCGATGGCGCCGCCGGTGCCGGGGGTGACCTTCGGCGAGCTCATGCCTTCGCCGCGGACGATGGCGCAAAGCTCTTCGTCCGACAGCTGCGCGATGAAATCGTCCATGGAAGCCTTGCCGTCCAGAACGTCCGCCAGCTTGATGCCCCGGTCTCCGGTGTACGGAAGCTCCGCCGGAATTTCGCGGGCGCGCTTTGCCTCTTCCTTTTCGGCGCGCAGCGGGACGTCTTCATAAGCGATGCGGTATCCGCCTTCGCCGTCCTCTTCCGGACGCATGCGCGTAAAGGCCTCGCGGGGCGCGAGCTCCTGTGTCAGCTGCACGACGACAGCTGTTTCTTCCTGTCCGTAGCTGCCGGCGGGCGCGGCGTCGCGCACGTTCGCGCCGACGTAGAATCGGTAAACACCCTCTTCAAGCACGTAGGCATAGGGATGTCCCGTGCAGCCGCTGTCGTCATAGGACGCAAAAGCGTACACCGGGATGGAGATCTCCAGGTCCTGCGTTTCCCCGGGCTCCAGCAGGGCCGTTTTCGCAAAGCCCGCCAGGGTGCGCACCGGCTTGCCGAGGGCTCCCTGGGGCGCTTCCACGTAGATCTGGACGACCTCCTTGCCGGCTGCGTCCCCGGTATTTGTTACAGAGACGTTGAATTCGGCGCCGTCTTCATCGACGGACCAGGCCTCGGTGCGGATGTCAAACGAGGTGTAGCTTAAACCAAAGCCGAAGGGATAGAGCACCTTGTCTTTGGCAAAGGTCTCGAAGTAGCGGTAACCGACGTAGATATCTTCCTGCTGCAGGTTGCGGTCGGGATCGCCGAAATTCGCAGTGGAGCTGTAATCGGCGATATCGCAGGCGATCGTATCCGACAGGCGGCCGGACGGGCACACGTCGCCGGACAGCACGTCCACGACACCGCTGCCGCCCTCCTGTCCGCCCTGCCAGATATAGGCCGCGGCGGCCGGATCATATACTTTCACCCACTTCATGTCGATGACGTTGCCGGTATTTAACAGGACGATGGTCCGGTCAAAGGCCGCGCAGACGTTTTTCAGCATCTCTTCTTCCGCTTCCGTCAGGAGATAGCTTCCCTCCTTCGCGGCGTTGTCCTGGTCCTCGCCGGCCGTCCGGCCGATCAGGACGATGGCGGCGTCCGCTTCCTTCGCCGCCGCGGCGGCCAGCTCTGCCGTCACCGGCATTTCCTCCTGGAACCAGGGCTCCTGGCCCCAGCCCGCGCCCTTGTTGTACGGATGGTCTTTGATCCACTCGTCGTAGGCGGCCTTTAAGCCTTCCGCCAGCGGAAAACGGCCGTCCGCAAGAAGCGCTTCCCGCACGCCGGTCACGTAGCGGGTGTTGACCATGCCGCCGGAGCCGGTGCCGGATTTGTAGTAATTGAACTGGCTGCGCCCGAACAGCGCCACGCGCGTACCTTTGGCCAGCGGAAGCGCGTTCCGGTCGTTCTTCAGCAGAACGACGCCCTCGGATACGGCTTCGCGGGCTTTTGCTGCAAACTTTGTGACGTCAAACAGTTTCTCGCCCATGGTGTATTCTTCCCCTCTCTGTCTGTCTTTGTGAATTGTTCTGTCGGACGATCCGGCGGCCTGCTTACATGGACAGAAAACCGAACCGCTTAAACTGCGCCTCTCCGGTTCCGGCAAAGGTGAAGTACAGCGCGTGCACGCCGCTGCGCGCGGACACCGGAATCAGCTCCGTCTGCCAGTCGTCGGTGTTGATCTGGGTTTCGAACACGCCGATCACATCCTTGCCCTCTTCATCGTACGAAACCGTAATCGTGCCGTTGAACGTCCCGCGCATTTCCACGGAAATCAGGTCCGCGTCCAGAAACTCGAAATACTTGTAGCCGATAATGGTGCCGTCCTTTACGGCAGCGATGTACTGCTCGCCGTTCTCCTCGGTGACGCGGGTCAGTTTCTGCATCAGCGGATTCTGGTAATCGATCCATTCCGGCGTTTCGGGATCTGTCACGTGGCAGGCGATAGCGGCAGGATAGCTTCCGCAGGCGACGAGCGGGCCGCCGTTTAAGCCGCAGCTGGTGATTTCCACCTGATCGATGGAGCCGTCCGCGTTCAGCTTCACCTTCTCCGCGCAGCCCTGGCGGGAGAACTCGGTGCTGTTGGTCTGGCGGTGATAGAAAATGTACAGATCGTCCCCGATCTCCACGAGGCCGCCGTGGTTGTTGCCCAAAGGCGCCACCGGCTTCGTGCGGCCCTTGTACCCCAGGTCGCCGTTGGAGACAAGGATTCCGCCGTAGACGAAATCCCGGTCCGGGTAATCGGAAACGGCATAGCACAGCTCCGCGCTCTTTTCGCTGGAGTACACGAAGTAATACTTCCCTTTGATTTTGCGGATGGAGGAGGCCTCGAAGAATCCGTGGCCTTCAAAGCCGGTGCCCTCGGTGCGGTCGCCGTTCGGAATCAGCGGCCGGGGTTCTTCCTTTAAGGTGATCATGTCCGGGGAAAGCTCCGCGACCATGGACATCTTCCCGAAGCCGTCGTTCTTCATCAAATCAAACATCCGGCGAAGACCCTCGGGAATCATGTCAAGATATTCCTCGGGAATCTCCGGCGCGTTCATCTTCTTCTCGCCGCCCGGGCAGAAGCCGTAGTACAGGTATACGCGGCCGTCGTCGTCCGTTAAGACCGCCGGATCGAAGGGCATATACTCTTCGAGGACCTTTCCGCCAAGGATCGATTCCGGATACTTCACGTGTCCGTAGAATTCGAAGGGACCGGCCGGATTGTCGCTGACCGCCACGCCGATTTCCGGATAGAAATTGAAGCAGTAATACAGATAATAGCGGCCGTCGGGACCCTGGGTGACGTCCGGCGCCCACAGCTGCTTGTCGTCGGCGGCATTGGTCGGGTCCTGATTGCGGAAATAACTGATGCCGTCTTTGCGCCAGTCGCGCAGATCCGTCACCGGCGCGGACCAGACGCAGTAATGGTCTTCACAGTAGACCTGTCCGGCAGCCTTGTCGTGGGAACCGTAGATGTAAACCCGGTCGCCGAAGACGTGGGGCTCACCGTCCGGGATATATTCAAACAAGGGAAGATAGGGATTGTATACCTGTTTTTTCATGATCGCTCGTTCCTTTCCGTAAAGAAAAACTGCTGTAATAATAGACGTTCCGCGGCCGTGCGGCCGACGCGAAAAACATAGAATTATTTTATCATAACGGGACGGAAAAAGGGAACGGAAATGCGCGGGATTGACCCCATCGAAATGAATGAAGGAATGGTGGATATTGTTACGCAAAAGTGTTAGAATACAGAGACGTAGAATTTCATCAGGAGGCTCATATGATTTACGCAATTGGAGAAAACAAGATTGTCCGGGCTACGGAAGACGGCTCCGCCGTCGCGGAGGTCCATTTCGAACCCCTTCGTCCCGGCGTCTACGAAATCACGGAAGTCCTGACGGCGGGCACCGGCGAAAACGATACGGATCTTGAAAAGATCATGACCAAAACCGCCGACCACATGAAGCGGAACGCCTACCGGATCTACACACGGGATCCGTTCGCGAAGGAATGGTTCGCAAAGCATCCGCAGTACGCCGACATCCTGACCACCAACCATTCGAGCATGAAGCGCAAAGACGGCGAAGACTCTTCTTCCGAGTACGCCGAAGCGCCCCGCCGGCGCAAGAGTGCCGCGGAAGCGCTTTCGCACAAAAAGAGCACCCCTCCGGCGCCGCAGCGCACGGCATCCCGTACCGCCGCACGCACGACCGCTGCCGCCGCCGCATCTGCCGCTCCCGCTGCTGCCGCAGAGCCGGAAGCCGAGCCCGTTTTCGCCGAAGAAACCCGGCCGCAGCACAAAAAAGGCCGCTTCCACGGCCGGCTTGTCGATCCCGCGGAACTGCCCTCGGCGCGCTCCCGTGCCGTCGGCCGGATCATCCAGTGGGTCTGCGGTTTTCTGGCCGCGCTCTGCGCGATTCTGTTTGCCGTCGCGTATTTCGCGGGCTCCGGTTCCATCAACGAATCCCTGTCCTCCACGGCACAGGGCCGGATGATCTTCCAGTTCTTCTCACTGGTGTTCATCGCCTTCTGCGTGCTCCTGTTCCTGTGGACCATCTCACTGCGCCGCTATCACACCGCGGAGCGCAACCTGAAGCTTGACGTCGGCCGCGGCCTGCTCGGCTTCCTGCTGATTCTGGTGTTCCTTTCCTTCACCGGATCGCTGCAGACCATCTCCGAGCACCATGTGACGGTCAACGATTCCTTCGCCGGGGTTTCGATGGGCATCATCGGATTCTTAACCGTCTTAAACGTGTACAAACGCTACATTCTTTTCGCCGCCGCCGGCGGATGCGTGCTTTCCATGGTACGGAAGTTCCTGGGGCGCTGATCGGCGTTCATTCAAAATCAAAAGCGCCTCTCTTCCATCCGGAAGCGAGGCGCTCTTTTTATTCGAATTCCATCTGCAGAAGATCCGTAAAGCATCGGATGGACGGCGTTTCTTCCCGCACGGTTCCAAATCCGTATGCCGCGAAGATAAAGGATCCGCCGGCTTCGGCCGTGGCATCGTAATCTCCCTGGGTATCGCCCACGTACCAGAAATGATCCAGTCCGTTCCGCTCGGCCAGCAGGCGGATGCTGTAGCTCTTTTCCCGGCCGGTATTGCCATAGCATTCGATATCCGTAAACAGACTTTCCAGTCCGTAATAAGCCAGAAACGCTTCGATGTACCCGCTCTGGCAGTTGCTGACAATGAATAAGGGAACGCGTTTCGACAGCGCCGTAAGTGTTTCGACAAGATCCGGATACAGGATTCCGCCTTCTTTGCGAAGCACCTCGTTCTCCCACGCCGCGCATTCGTCCATCACGGCCATCCGCTGCTCCTTCGGCAGCTCCGGAAGCATCAGCGCAGCGATTGCTTCCATGGTCTTGCCCATCCAGCTTTGCATTTCCTGCCGGGTCACGGCCCTGCGGGAGAGCTCCGTATGTTTTTCGAGCACCTGCGTCCAGGATTCGGCCACCTTTGCGGAGGAATCCCACAGTGTGCCATCCATGTCAAAAATCAGTCCCGTCATAAATTCTCCAGAATCGTGTTGTAAATCAGTTCGTACGTCACGTCCCGATAATGGACGCCGTCCGCCGTCTGAAAATTGTCGGGATACAGCACGGAATACGTGTCAATGTAATGGAAGGGGCTGTTCTGCAGCTTCGCGTTGAAGGCTTCCACGTCCGCATTGCTGATGGCCGACGGGCGCTCCACCGGATTCACGGAAACCAGCACGATTTCCACGGTCCCGTCCTGGGCGAGCTCGTAATACTCTTCCATATACTTGTCGACGTTCCGCAGATCGTTGATGCCCAGACAGATGATGTACTGCCACTGCTCGTAATCGTCCGCATAGGCTGTCCGGATGTCCTGAATCTCGCCGAGGGCCGTACTGACAAACCAGGAATAGCCCTGACTGGTCTTCGCCACAAGGAACTGATCCTCCTCGTCCGTCAGATGCACGGCGTTGTCCATGCCGATAAACCGGCTGTCGCCGATGAAAATGCGGCCGATGTTTACGGAGCCGCTGACGAAATCCTGATGATTCGGATTCGCGATCGTGGGGTATTCCGTCTCAATGATTTCCGGGCCCACCCGGGGCAGCGAAAGCTGAATGTTTCCCGCCGGGTTCATGGCAATGATGGCGACCGTCGCGACCACCGCCAGCGCCAGAACCAGCAGGGCGGTTAAAAAACGCTGAAAACCGTTCAAGTGATGCTCCTTTATGCGTGTTCTCTTTGCCCGAGCATCTGCGCCAGCGACTCCGTGTAGGGCTCGCGCGCGATGCCGTATTCCGTAATGATGCCGGTGATCAGATCGTGATCCGTCACGTCAAACGCGGGATTGTACACCGCGACGTCTTCCGGCGCCATCCGCTCCCGATACCAGAGCTCGGTCACCTCCCCGGGCGCACGCTGTTCGATCGTGATTTCATTTCCGGTGGCTGTCGCCGCGTCGAGGGTTGACGTCGGCGCGCAGACGTAAAACGGGACATTGTACCGTTTTGCGGCCAGCGCCAGCAGCGACGTGCCGATTTTGTTCGCGGTGTCGCCATTGGCCGCGACGCGGTCGCAGCCGACAAACACGGCGTCGATGGCTCCGGTGCGCAGAAGCGACGCGGACATGTTGTCACAGAGCACCGTGGTGTCAATACCGCTCGCGGACAGCTCGTACGCCGTCAGCCGCGCGCCCTGCAGCAGCGGGCGGGTTTCGTCGCAGTAGGCGCGGATGGTCATCCCCTGCTCCTTTGCGACATAGACCGGCGCGGTGGCTGTTCCGTAGCGGACAGCGGCCAGTTTTCCGGCATTGCAGTGGGTCAGGACGCCTGCCCCGTCCCGCAGAAGCGCCAGCCCGTTTTCTCCGATGCGCCGGCAGACGGAAATGTCCTCCGCCCAGATGGCGTCGGCTTCCGCGCGAAGCGCCGACAACCAGTCGGCGCGCCGGTCCGAAGCCGCCTGTACCCGTGAAAGGCAGGCCATCATCCGTTTGAGGGCCCAGGACAGATTCACGGCCGTCGGCCGGGAGCTGTCCAGAAAATCCGCCTGCTTTCTGACATTCTCATAGAAAACGGCCGCGTCCTCAGCCGGTTCCGCGAGGGCGAGCTGGTAAACCCCGTATCCGGCCGTCACGCCGATGGCCGGCGCGCCGCGCACCTGAAGGCGGTATATGGCGTCCCAGATTTCCTGCGCCGTGTGAAGGGCGATCACCTCGATGCGCCCCGGAAGCAGGGTCTGGTCGATGATGCGGATCACATTCGCTTCGTGATCAAAGAAGACGGTATCGATTTCCATCAGGGACGGTGTCCTGCCGTCCGTTTCATGTCTGCTGTTCATATCCATATGCTGTGCCTGTCTGTGATTTGTGCTACCAGTCCTGCGTCACCCAGCCGAAAAACCGGTGTCCGCTGATATCAAGCCCCGGCAGATTATACCGGTCGGCCAGCCAGACGGCCCAGAAGAAGCAGAGATTCGTCGTGCGCAGGCCGCCGAGCGCTTCCAGCGATGCTTTCCGGCAGTCCTGATAATTGGCATCCCCGTCGAGCCGTCCTTCGGCGGCCCACGAAAGGACTTCGTCAAAGTGCCCTGTCGTCACCGGTTCGAACTGCTTCGGGGATCGGATAACGCTGATGATATCATTCGCCGCGAACCGCGCGCTGCGCACCCGGTTTAAGATGACGCTGGCGACGGCCACTTTTCCGGCATAGGGCTCGCCGCGGGCCTCGCAGTAGATGATGGCGGCCATCGCGTCAAGCTCTTCTTCGGTGTAATTCATGGCCGAGACGGTGTAGGCCCCGGTCCGCGCACCCTCGGCCAGCTGCATCCAGGCGGGAAGGTCGCTTCTTCCGGCCGTCTGCTCTGCCGTCGCGGTCTGTTCGATGCCGCCAAGGCCTTCCGACGCCGCCATCGACTGGATTTCGGCGAGACGCGCTTCGGCTTCCGCCGCCGCACGGGCTTCGTTGGCGCGCTCAAAGGCTTCGATCCGGGCTTCGATCTGCGTCACCGCCGCATCGGCTTTCGACAGCGCCTCCTTTTTCTTTCGAAGCGCTCCGCCGGCCAGTTCCAGCAGCTCTTCCAGCTTCTGCTGCTCCCCGTCCAGCTGCTCGCCGGTCTTTTCCTGCTCCTCCTGCTTCGCCAGAAGGGCCGTTTCATCGGCCGAGAGGGTTTCCTGCAGACTGCGGATTTCGGCGACCAGCCGCTCGTCGTAGGCGTTCATCTGACGGACGTATTCCAGGTAGTTTAAAAACTTCGGGAACGTCTCGCTCGTCAGAAACAGGTCCAGCCAGGAAAGATTGCCCTGTTCGTAGATCATTTTAATGCGGCCGGCAAGAATGGACAGGCGTTTTTCCTCTTCCGTTTTCGTCCGGTCGATCCGGCTTTGAATATCCCTGATCTGCGCATCTGTCGCCGCGATTTCTTTTTGGATCGCAAGGATCTCGTCCGCTTTTTCGACAAGGGCGCTCTGCAGACGGGCGTCGACGGCGCCGATGGTTTCAGCTTCTTCGGTCAGACGTTCCTGCGCCTGTTTCGCCTCTTCCAGTTCCTCCTGCAGTCCTTCGGCCGTCGGCTCCTCATCGCCGCGTTCCCCGTCCGATTCCGCCTCCTGCGCAGGAAGCGGCGTCGTGTGTGCCCAGCCGTCGTCCTCTGCGCGGGCAGCCGACGGTGCCAGCGCCAGGCATCCTGCCAGGAAAAGAGCCGAAAGCCGCACGGCGCGGCCTGCTGTGTTCACCCTTCCCCGCATCCTGATCAATACCGGCAGGACGTGCTGATGGATTCAATGGCCACGGCGCCGCCGCGGATGATTTCCACACGGTTTTTGAACTTGGATTTGAGCAGCACAATCAGCTCGTTGTTGCGCCGTTCCGTAAGCATGCATTCAAGAATCAGCGAATTATCGCCGATATCGTCGATCTCAATGCGGAACACCTGCGCGATCTGGAACAGCTCCGTCTTCTCTTCGACGGTCAGCCGGCTGAGGCGGGCGAACATGATCTCCTTCATGTGCAGCGGCACGTCGGTCAGGTCCATGACCTTGATGACCTCAACCATGGAATTCAGCTGCTTCTTGATCTGTTCGAACGTCACGTCGTCGCAGAAGGCGCTGATGGTCATCCGGGAAACGTCTTCCCGCTCGGTCGTGCCGACCGTCAGGCTCGCGAGGTTGTAGGATTTTGCGGAAAACAGTCCGGAAACCTTCGCGAGGACGCCGACCTCGTTTTCCACCAGAAGAGCGATCCATCGCTTTTTCATATCAGACATCACTTTCCTCCCCTGCGTTCCGCCAGAATCATCTCACTCATGGGATTCCCGCCCTTGACCATGGGCAGGACCAGAAGATCCGCGTCAATCACGAATTCGATGACCGTCGTCAGGCCTTTGCGCTGATTCACGAGGGCCTGGGACAGCGCCGGCCGGATTTCCTCCTCTGTCGTCACGCGAAGTCCCGCGACGTGATAGCTTTCCGCCCATTTGACGAAATCGGGCTCGTACAGGCCGCCTTCTTCATAGGCGCCGTTCGGTCCGGAGGCATCCAGCGCGCCGCGCTGGGCATCGGACAGATCCCGGTCCGGTATGAACCGGCGGTTTAAGCTGGTGATTTCATAGCGCTTCCCGTAGAACATCTGCTGCATCTGGCGCACCATGCCGAGATTCGCGTTGTTCAGGATACAGACCGTCACCGGCGCGCCCTCCAGCACAGAGGTGGCCATTTCCTGCATGTTCATCTGCATGCCGCCGTCCCCGGTGACGCAGATGACATCCGCGTCCGGGCAGCCGATCTTCGCGCCGATGGCCGCGGGGAAACCGAAGCCCATCGTGCCGAGACCGCCGGAGGTAATCATCTTTTTCTCTCCGTTTAAGCGGATGTACTGCGTCGCCCACATCTGGTGCTGGCCGACGTCCGTCGTCACGACGCCTTCTGTAAAGACGTCGTTGATGCCCTCCATGATCTTCTGGGGGGTCAGGCCGTCCTCCGTCATCTCCAGCGGATGCTCGGCCTCCCAGACCGCGATCTTCTCCATCCAGTCGCCGGTGTGCAGCGGAACCGCCCACTCGATCAGATGGGTCAGCGCCAGCTTCGCGTCGCAGACCACGGGCACGTCCACCGCCACGTTCCGGGAAATGGACGCCGTGTCCATATCGATGTGGACGATCTTCGCGCCGGGCGCGAATTCATTCAGATCCCCGGTGATGCGGTCGTTAAACCGCGTGCCGATGGAGAACAGAACGTCGCACTGCGCGACGGCCGTGTTGGCCGCGTAGCGCCCGTGCATGCCCGAATTGCCCACGTAATACGGACTGTCGGCCGGCATGGCGCCCTTGCCCATGATCGTCGTGACGACCGGCACCTTCATCGTCTCCGCAAAGGCCGCAAGCTCCTTCTGCGCGCCGGAAATGACGACGCCGCCGCCGGCTAAAATCAGCGGCCGCTTTGCGTTTTTCAGCAGCCCGAAGGCCTTTTTCAGCTGCCCGAGATGCACCGAGTCGTTCACGCGGTAGCCGCGGATCGCAACCTCCGACGGATACTCGTCCGGCCCTATGGCCAGCTGGATGTCCTTCGGAAGATCGATCAGCACCGGCCCGGGACGCCCCGTCGAGGCGATGTGAAAGGCCATGCGGATGATGCGTCCGAGATCCTTCCGGTCGCGCACGGTCACGCCGTATTTCACAACGTTTCTGGTCATGCCGACGATGTCCACCTCCTGAAAGGCGTCGTTGCCGATCAGGGGCTGGGGCACCTGGCCCGTAAAAATCACCAGCGGAATGCTGTCGTAGCGCGCGTCCACAATGCCCGTAATGGTATTCGTCGCACCGGGACCGCTCGTCACCAGGCACACGCCGCAGCGTCCCGTCGCCCGGGCATAGCCTTCCGCCTCGTGCACCAGCGCCTGCTCATGGCGGGGCAATACCAGCCGGATGTCGTCCTGGCGGTACAGTTCGTCGATCACGTCCGTGATCATGCCGCCCGGATAGGCGAAGACCGTATCCACGCCTTCCGCGGCCAGTGCTTTCACAAACAGTTCTTTTCCGGTTATCTGCATACCGATGTCCCCTTCCGCTGCCAGACGGTAAACTCGTACTCTGCGTCAAAATAAGTCTGCTCTCCGGACGTTTCCGTCATCTCCCAGTCCGGATCGGCCTCCAGGTCCGGAAACCATGCGTCCGCGTCGTATGTCATATGAATCCGCGTGATGTAGGCCGTGTCACACCAGGGAAGCAGCTGACGGTAGATGCTCTCGCCGCCGATCACGAAGACGTCATCCGTCCCGTAGGGCGCCAGTGCTTCTTTCAGCTCCTCTTCTGTGCGGACGACCACCGCCCCCTCCGCGCGGTAGGAGGGATTCCGGGTCATAACGATGTTCACCCGGTCGGGCAGCGGTTTTTTGTGCGGAAAGCTCTCCAGCGTCCGGCGGCCCATGACGACAACCTTACCGGTCGTCATCCGGCGGAAAAACTTCATGTCCTCCGGGATGCTGATTAAGAGCCGGTTGTCTTTTCCGATGGCCCATTCGTCATCGCAGGCGGCAATACACTTCATGCAGGCACTCCTCTTTATAATCTGTGCAGTCCTCTTCCGTTAAACGGCGATCGGGATGTTTTTGATCTGCGGTCCGGTGACATAGTTGTCGAGCCGGATGTCATCTTCCGTAAACTGATAGAAATCATGGATGTCCGGGTTCAGCCAGAAGTCCGGCGCCGGATGCTGCTCCCGGGTGATCAGCTCCTCGATCAGCGGGATGTGGCGGTCGTAGATATGGGCGTCGGCGATCATGTGGACCAGCTCGCCGGGCTTCATATCACATACCTGGGCCAGCATGTGCACTAAAACGGCGTACTGGCAGACGTTCCAGTTGTTGGCCGCCAGCACGTCCTGGGAGCGCTGGTTTAACACCGCGTTTAACACCAGCCGTCCGTCCGCCTTGTCCACCGTGACGTTGAACGTCATGCTGTAGGCGCAGGGGTACAGATGCATCTCATGCAGATCCTGCAGATCGTACATGTTGGTGATGATCCGGCGGGAAAAGGGATTGTGCTTTAAGTCGTAGATCACGCCGTCGATCTGGTCGAGATACACCGGCTTGCCGTCCTCCATGTGATGCAGATACGGGCGCCCGATCTGGTAGCCGTAGGCCTTGCCGATGGAGCCGGTTTCGTCGGCCCACTCGTCCCAGACGCCGGATTTTAAGTCGTGGATGTTGTTGGACTTTTTCTGCCAGATCCAGAGCATCTCGTTGGTGCAGCTTTTGATCGCCGTGCGGCGCAGCGTCGTCGCCGGAAACTCTTTGGAGAGATCGTAGCGGTTGACCACACCGAATTTCTTGACCGTATAGGCCGGCGTGCCGTCTTCCCAGCGGGGACGGACCTTCTCGCCCTCGGTGCTGGTACCGTTCTGAATGATATCCCTGCACATATCAACAAAAATCTGATCCGCAAGACTCATGGCTTTTCGTCCTTTCTCCGATGGGTTTTTAAGAAAAACCTTAACCTCTTTATGATACCCGAAACGCCTTGAAAACACAAGATTTTCAAGGCGTCCGCACTTCTTCGTTCTTCTGTTCTCTTTTGAATCCTGTTACAGAAAGGGCTCCCGTGGGACAGGCGTCCAGACAGGCCCCGCAGCGGATGCAGTCTGTGCTGTTTGGCTTTTCCCATACCGGGATGTTCATCTCACATGCCCGCTGACATGCTTTGCAGTGAATACACTTCGCCGGATCCACCACATAGCGGTACAGAGCAAAGCGATTGAAGATGCCGTACACCGCGCCCAGGGGACACAGATACCGGCAGAACGGCCGGCTGACCACAAGAGAAAGCAGCACCACCGCCGCCAGAATGGCCATCTTCCATGCATACAGGAAGCCCACGGCGCTGCGCAGACTGCGGTCCAGCAGCACCAGAATCACACCGCCCTCCAAGGTTCCTGCCGGGCAGATCCATTTGCAGAACCAGGGCTCTCCAAGCCCGGTGAAATCGACAACGAGCATCGGCAGCAGGATCACGAACACCGTCAGCAGAACAAAGCGGATCCACCGAAGACCCCATTCCCCCGGAAGGGCACGCAGCTTCTTCACAAACGGGATTTTATACAGCAGGTCCTGAATCAGGCCAAAGGGACACAGAAACCCGCACACCAGCCGCCCCAGCAGCGTCCCGTACAGCACCAGCAGCCCCGTCACGTAACAGGCCATCTGAAACTGGCGGCTGTTCAGCGTTGCCTGCAGGCTCCCGATCGGGCAGGAGCCGACCGCGCCCGGACAGGAATAGCAGTTCAGGCCCGGTACACACAGCTGCTTTAACGCGCCCATATAGATTTTTCCCTCGGCAAACCCGCGCACATAGCCGTTCTGGACGGCCAGCGCCGCTGCCTGCACCAGCAGGCGGATGGTCTGCCGGCGAGATGTTGCACTTTTCATCGATACAGCCCGCTCCATGAACTGCGCCGGAAGCGCCGCAAGGCACTCTTCAACGTCAAACCGACTTCTTAAACGCCGCTTTATCCAATGCCAATGCACTCCATGCAGATGCGGATGGCCTTCGCCAGCACCACCTGCACCTCCCCGCGGGCGATGCCTGCCGCGCAAAGTATGGCGCCGATGCACAAAAGCAGCACAGAAACGGCGAAAGGATGCTTCTGATGGAAATCATTCCAGAAATGCCAGGATCTCATCGACAATGCTCTCCCATTCCTCATAACTGCGGGATCCGACGTACGCGCCGCCGATCACGCTGCCCTCGCTGTTCACAAAAAACGTGGTTGGCACGTACTGAATGCCGGTCAGAAGGCCGGGGGCAAAACCAGACGTGGGAACAATGTTTGTATACACCGCACCAGCCGCTTCCGCAATCTGCACCGCTTCGTCAACCAGGTCATCATACATCACGTCGTTCACGGGATCTCCCGCATCCAGCACAATCCCTACAATCTGAAACGTGCCGTCGTCATATGCTTCGTGCAGCTTCGCTAAGTCCGGCATCTCCCGGATGCACGGGCCGCAGAATGTGCCCCAGCAGTTGATCATGGTCAGGGTGCTGTCTTTTAAGATGCTTTCGTCCACCGCGTTTCCGTACAGATCCGTGGAAGTGAAGGTGGAAAAAATGCCTTCCGTGATCTCATATTCCTGTGAGGACGCGTTTTCCGAAGCTTCCGCAGATGCATTTGCCGCCGCGGCAGCATCCGCCGTTTCGGCATCTGCTGCAGATCCGTACTCCGAAGCCCCGGCCTCCTCTGCCATAGCCTGCACGGAAGGATCCGATGAGATCTCCTTCCGGCCTTCGGAACCGGCCGGCGACACGCCGCATCCCGCCAGCGCTGCCGCAAGCATCAGGCATAAAAGCGATACGGCTGCAGGCTTCATCCCGTGATCGCGGCTGACGAAACGGTTCTGTGGTTTTCGCTGCTTATTCATATCATGATTCTCCAGATCCGGGTTGCTTTTTCATAAGTTTCACCAGCTGTCTGACGCAATCTCAAAGGTCTCCAGCGGCTCGTAGCCCATGGGCGCCACCAGCGTATCCCAATCCTCTGGCAGGCGTATTTCGATGGTCACAGGATCACCGCCCGGAAGCACCATGAATTTGTTGCGGTCCGGATCTCCCGTCACCAGGAAGGCAGTTTCACCCGGATTCATCGCTGCAATGGTCTCCATTTCAGAATCGTCTGTCAGACCGGTCATCCACGGCGATACCGGAGTGACCGCCGTCTGTTCCTGCGGGTCGTTTTTCAGCTTTTCGTAATACTCTTCAAAGGTGTACCGTCTAAACTGCTGGCTTCCGGTATTGGCCCAGTAATTGGCAAACGCGCGCATGTACAGCGGCCGGCGCGCCGTCTTTACCAGCGCCGCATCCAGATCGGTCTTCTTCGGATACAGCGCCGAAAGATCCCGTGCGACGTCTTCCGTAATCAGCACCGTCCGGTGCACCTGCGGATTCGTATTGCCCAAGCCGTTCTGCTGCTTTTCCGTGATGTCCCAGGCCAGCAGCGTCATGATCATTTCCGCGTCGTCGGTGGCCGGCGTGACGTTATTTCCCCAGGCCAGCGCGGACGCCGCCGTCACGGTGTTGTCGTTTAAATCATATCCCAGCGACGTATGATAGGGCTCCCATCCGGCGCGCAGACAGGCCTCTTCATCTTCCGAAAAGGTCCAGGGCGTCAGATATCCGAACGTGCCCATCCGGTTTTCCTTCACGTAATACCCGCCGATATTTTTCATGGCCAGATCCATGAACCGGCCCAGCACCTTGTTGTTTTCCTCACTGATCATGCCCTGTCCGGCATCGATGCCCAGCTGGCGGGCCAGCGGACCGTTCAGCCATGCATATGGCGTCCATCCGTGCGTGCTTTGCAGCGGACGCCGCCAGTATCCATGGTCAAAAGCCTGCACCAGCGCGATGCAGATGGGCATGAATTCCTTCGGAACCCCGGCCATCACGGCATTCGCCGCAACGGTATAAACCAGGCAGCGCCGGTACGCCGGTGCGTAGATGCCCAGTTCCTCTTCCGCTGCATACGGTGTAAAGGCCAGATACTTCCGGATCCTCTCATCGGTCGCCGGCGTCACAGGAAGGCCGTCCGTCCAGTCATTGACCAGGCAGAACTCCTGCACGTCCTCGTATGTTCCGTCATAGACGATCTCGTCAAACGGGCGCTCTCCCGCGGCGGCGTAAGCGACGATTTCATCCTGGGAAATGGGCGCCGTCAGCGCTTCGACAATCTGCGGCCAGACCACATCCCGGGCATTGGCTTCCAGTTCTTCCTTTGAATGCGCGGAAAACGCACCCGGATACTCCGCCGTCCGGAGCACCGGAACTCCGCGGCTGGTGCCGGTGGAATGAATCTGCGCAATAAACCCCGGCGCGCCCACGGTTACGGAAGGGATGCCCAGATACTCCGCCGCGATGGCGGATCCGGATTCCTTGGTCGTGCACAGGCCGCACCCGCAATTGCCGGAAATGACGGCATCTACCCCCAGTTCCTGCAGTTTCTCCTGAAACTGCTGC
>JAZQBE010000119.1:0-2563 GCA_045545575.1 Shuttleworthella sp. | reverse complement strand
AAGGCCCCCGTCCCACTTTTAAACCGAAAAACGAACCGGGGGCCCGCCCCCCGTTCCGCTTTTGACTTAAAAAACACGTTCGGCCGGAAAAACCGGAACGCGTGCCTGCCCCCCGTTCCGCCTTCGGTGTTCCGCGACGGCGGCCCGAAGCCGGGCGACGTCGCCGGCGAAGGCGGGGTCGCAAAGCTGGTCGAAGCTTTCGCCGGGGTTGGTGGCGCGGTCATAGTACTGTTCGTTGCGGGCGCCTTCGTCGTAGCAGACGTATTTGCCGGTTTTGCTGACGGCGCCGATGCCGAATTCGCTTTCGATGACGGTGGTGTCGCGCTCGAAATCGGGGCGGCCGGTCGCGGCGGTTTTGCGCAGGGAGACGCCGGTCATGAAGGACGGCGGCGTGACGCCGGCGTAGTCGAGGATGGTGACCGCCAGATCGGTTCCGGTCTGGGCAAGGCAGTCCGCTGTCGTTCCGGCCGCGGGCACGGCACCGGTGTCTTTGATGATCAGGGGGACGCGGACGGCTTCTTCGAACAGCACTTCTTTGTGCTCCATCCGGTGGGAGGCGTCGATGTCGCCGTGGTCGCTGACGAAGATGATGACGGTGTCGTCGAAGTGTCCGCTTTCGTCGAGGGCGGAGAGGACTTCGCCGATCTGCCGGTCCACGCGTTCCGTCAGGTTTTTATAGCACCACCGGTGCAGGCGCCAGCGCCGCTCGTCGTAGGATTCGCGGACCCGCTTTTTGAAGATGCGGCGGGTGATGGCGATGTCGATGGCCTCCGGTTCGTCCGGGGCGGGCTCGAAATTGTCGGGCAGCGGCGGGCAGACGGTGGCGTAGAAGGTTTCGGGATCCATCCCGGGCGGAAGCTGCCGGTCCTGCTCCATCGTTGCGGTTTCGACCTTCCCGAAGTCCTTCAGAATCTCGTAGATGTTCTCTGGCAGATGCCGTTCCTTGATGACTTCCGGCGGAATTTCACCGAAATTTGAGAACAGCTCGGGCTGTCCGTCGTTGATCGCGAAGAAGCAGATGTCGTGGGGGTTGATGAACGATGTGACCATGAAGAGCGGCTTTTCGTAATCATAACGCCGCAGAAAGTCCGCGGAAACATGCGCCAGCTCGTCGCGCTCGTCGGCGGTCAGGTATTCAAAGCCCAGGTCCGCGGCGCGGAAGCCGGGGAAGTGCTCCTTTCCGCCGTAGACCGCGCGGTAGCCGGCCTGCGTCATCAGCTTTCCGAGTCCGTTTTCCATGTAGACCGGATCGGGCCAGGGTTCGTTCGGAACGCTGTTGTTCTCGATCACGCCTGCGTCGCCGGGATAGGTGCCGGTGAACATGCCCAGACGGGAAGGCAGGCAGACCGGATTTGAGCAGTACGCGCGCTCGAAGCGGACCCCGCAGCGCGCGAGGCGGTCCATGTTCGGCGTGCGGATATACGGATTGCCGGCGCAGGACATCATATTGAAGCTTTGCTGGTCCGTCATAATCCAGAGGATATTCGGGTTGCTCATGGTCGGCTCCTTTCTTTGGAAGAAGACGCCGTTCTTCGGCGAAATACCCCGTTCTGCAGAGAAAGCGGGTACAGCCTGATCATAGCAGAATTTCCCGCGGAGGGGAACAGGCGGATCATTCGCCGGCTGAAGAAAACGGATGTTTTTAGATGGATTTACAGAGGAGGGGAATCACGGTTATAATGAATAAGGATTTCTTTGGAAAACAGTATTGTTTAACATTGATAGATTACAATCTGAAGATGAAAAAAATCAGCGAATTTGTTGGAAAAACAATGGCGGTCATTGTGCTGGCGGTCGCGGCCCTCGCGCTCTTCGTGCCGAAAACCTGCCTCTGGGTGCAGACGTCGTGGATCAACGTCCTGCTGATGATCGTCATGTTCGGCATGGGTCTGACGCTTCGGCTGGAGGATTTTGTCATCGTCTTCCGGCGGCCGAAGGACATCCTGATCGGATGCGCCGCCCAGTACGCCGTGATGCCGCTGCTGGCCTTTGGTCTGGGCCGGGCCTTCGGGCTGGATGAGGCGCTGATGGCCGGCGTGATCCTGGTCGGAACCTGTCCCGGCGGAACGGCCAGCAACGTCATGACCTACCTGAGCAAGGGCGACGTCCCGCTCTCGGTCGGCATGACGAGCGTCAACACGCTGCTGTCGCCGCTTCTGACCCCCGCCATCACGTACCTGCTGCTGCGGACGACGGTCCGGGTGGATGTCGCGGGCATGTTTCTGTCGATCATCAAAGTGGTGATCGTCCCGATCGCGCTGGGCTTTCTGGTCAACCGCTTCGCGGAAAAAGTGAAAGAGAAAGCCGCGGACGTGCTTCCGCTGGTCTCGGTGGCGGCGATCACCCTGATCGTGGCGGCCGTCGTATCGCACAACGCGGAGCGGATTCTGCAGACCGGCGCCGTCGTGTTCTGCGTGGTGATGCTGCATAACGTGCTCGGATACGCCGTCGGATTTGCGCTCGGACGGCTGTTGCGGATGCCGGCCGCGAAACAGAAAGCGCTGGCCATCGAGATCGGGATGCAGAATTCCGGCCTCGCGACGTCGCTGGCCGGGGCGAAGTC
>JAZQBE010000118.1:0-17303 GCA_045545575.1 Shuttleworthella sp. | reverse complement strand
TTCTGTGTTGCTGAACTTAAACGGCCTCTTCGAGTACTCGATTCCCCGCCAGTCAAACGCTCTGGCATAATGGAATTCGCTTCCGACATCGATACCTACAACCAATGTTTTTTCGTTTACTGCTTCAATTTTTGCGTTCTGTGTGTTAGACTTCATTTGAAATACCTCTCTGTTTCTATAAGATTTACCAACCATGCCAAGTCAGTAAATCTTATTCTACTCTGAGGTATTTTCTTTTTTCAACGCCCACTCTTTAAACTATACAGGAAGCTCCTTTCTCATTGGCGATTGCAATTACCCTGCTGTTATCCAAGCCGTTCTCCTTTCTACGCGCTTAATTCCTCCCCGCGCGATTTCTCGCCACATCCGACATCCCGCATCTGGTCCTTTTTGAAACTCTTCTCATAAACAATATTTCTCATTGCAAGATGCGGTGTCGGATCGCCGTTCCCGTACAGATTCCGGTAAGGCACGAGATCCTCTTTGTACTTAGTCAGACGGTTTTTCCTCTGCTTCATTCTGTTTGCCAATCTGCTGCCTCCTTTTCTGTATTTGGAAACGACGATTCCGAGAGGACAGTATTCACCCTATCTATAACCCGCAGCAGAGCATGCCTGGGGCAGGCATAGTTCTCTCTGAACGGGGTTTAACGTCAACGTCCGATGTCGGGAAATGACGGGGCTGGAAAAATGTCCTCCTACTTTACTATTGTGAGAAAAAAGCTGCTTTTTTGAATTCTTTTTGAAATGTTTTTCTTTTTTATAATGCATCGTAAAAAACACTCAACAGTTTTGATAATGCATGCTGTCGCGAATCACCAAAAAAACCTGTAGGCTTATATACAGATCAGGTACCGGATCAAAGAAAAAACAATAATTCAGCTTTGAGAGGAGCTTACGATATGAAAGAAGACTTCACAGAAATCACGATGTATGAGTGCAAGTTCTGCGGACTGCTTTTTCGGACAAACGAGCGGCATTTCTGCAAGTTCAACCCCAGGTATCACAATTGTTTTTCCTGTCAGCGGTTTCATGGAATTGAGATGCGGCCCATAACAACTGAATCTGAATTGGCTGGTGAAAAGATCGAAGAAACCTATCCGGCAAAGTTTATTTCCTGTAAGGAAACCGGTGGCGTACGTATTGCAGATTTTGCAAATCGGAACTGGAATCTGAACTGTCCGTACTGGAAAGAATTAAACAACTACAACGGGAAGACCAGCTATCTTCGGAAACTTCAGAGTCTCAGCACCAAGCCGAGGAAATCCCTTGCTTCTTCTGCGTGTGTCTCATCTGTTCACGCGGAAGACCTGCCGTTTTGAAAGGAGGCGAACAATGCTATTAAAAAAAGGTGATTCCGTTATTGATAACATTTCGGAACTTCTCATTTCTGAAGGCAATCGGTTTCCTCGCATCTATTTAGTAAAGGAAGATACCGCTCTGCGCGGAGACACTGAAAACTGGATTTTAATGGATCAGGACGCCTTTCTGCTGTTTTTAAAAACTGAAGATGGGAAAAATCGAGAGAATAACTTTGCCCAACTTGATGCCTGCGAAAAGAATGACTTTATTATTGTCGCAGAATGTGGTTCTGACCAGGCTGCTTTATGGCGGAGAGAACGGGATCGACAGAGAAGCATTCGAGCGCGTAATGAAAGCTCCGGATTTCAGATCGTTCGAACTTCCATGGAAAACGATTCCCTTGAATGCCCCTGTCGTGAATCCTGGCTGAAGGATGAACACACCTACGAAGGTGACTCCATGGAGAACTATGTCCTCAATCATGTACTGGCGGATGATCTCCATCGGCAGATCGGCAGTCTCCCTGATGATGAACAGAAGCTAATCTATGATGTCTACTTCTATAACAAGACCGTAAGCGAGTATGCACGGGAAAATGACATGGACATAAACCGTGCATTCTACTTAAAAGGAAAGATCCTTAATAAGCTGCGGAATGCATTGGAAATACGCGACAAGACTTATGAGAAAGATTGCAACTCTTCTGGTCGCAGTGGCTTTCACTATGATGCAAGGAACCGGGAGACACTTGGAGGCGCTTATGAAAAATGATGAAACAGAATATGTCCCCATCTGGGAAAAGGTAACGCTGACGCTTGAAGAGGCCTCCGCCTACTCCGGGATCGGACTGAATCGACTTCGTGACCTTACGAATGAAGAATCAGATGCCATGGTTCTGTGGGTCGGAAATCGGCGTCTGATCAAGCGGGAGAAACTGAAGGAATATCTGGAAAAGTCATATTCACTGTAACTGCGGAGGGGAGTTCTTCTCCCCTCCGATTTCACACAACAGCGACAAGTCGCATCTTTGTTCCATGAACATGGACCGGATTATACTGAATTCGCTCCTGCATGGTACGTTTTCAAATAATCCGAGGAGGGTTTGCTCATGGCTAAAACTCAAAGAAAAACACCCGTCATCCGATATGACAGCCGACGTGCCCGCCTGCGCACCGGAGAAACCCAGCGCAGCAACGGTGAATATATGTACCGCTGGACAGATGAAATTGGCCGTCACTGTATCTACGCACCAACCTTATCTGAACTAAGGGAGAAAGAAGAGAAAATCGTCAAGGATCTTCAGGAAGGACTGCATCCGGACAAGAAGGCGATGACAATTAATGAGCTGTTTGATCTCTGGCGGAATCTAAAGCGTGGTATAAAGGACACGACTTTTCAGAACTACTGTTATATGTACCGCACGTTTGTGGCTCCCACGTTTGGGAAAAAACAGATTTCCGCGGTGAAGAAGAGCGATGTGCGCAAGTTCTATAATCAATTGATCGAGATTGACCATCTGCAGGTCAACACGGTTGATAACATCCATACGGTTCTGCACCAGGTGTTTCAGCTGGCCGTTGATGACAACTTCATCCGCGTCAATCCCACCGACAATATGCTTCGGGAAGTAAAGATCGCCTTCGGACATCTGCAGAACAAACGCCGTGCACTGACCATTCCGGAGCAGAACCTTTTTCTCAATTTTCTTCGGACATCCGAAGATCATAAGCGCTGGTTTCCGATCTTTTTCGTTTTCTTGAACACCGGCATGCGTGTCGGAGAACTGACAGGCCTTCGCTGGAAAGATGTAGATCTGGAAAAGAAAACCATCAGCGTGAATCACACGCTCGTTTATTACGACCATCATTCGGACCGGCGATGCACCTACGGCATCAATACACCGAAGACCACCGCCGGTGAACGCCTCATTCCCATGACAGAAGCCGTTTGCAAGTGTTTTCTTTTGGAGAGAGAATTTCAAGATTATCTCGGCATCCAAAGCATCGCGCGGATAGATGGATATGATGACTTTATCTTCGTCAATCGTTTTGGCAACCTTCACAACCAGGCTTCGCTGAACCGGGCGCTCCACCGGATCATTCTTGATTGCAATCAGGCGCAGCTTAAAAAAAGCGCCCCGGGGAAAGAACCGCTGCTCCTGCCGGGTTTTACCTGCCACGTCCTGCGTCATACCTTTGCGACTCGGCTCTGTGAGTCCGGCATCAATCTGAAGGTGATTCAGAACATCTTAGGACATGCCGATGTATCAACTACAATGAACATCTACATCTCTGTAACAGAGGATCTGAAAAAGCATGAACTGATCGGATTTGAGGATTACATGGATAAGGCCAGGAAAACGTGCGAATAGAGTTCAATATGACGCCTAACGCGGCAACATCCCTAAACAACAATCGAAAAGGTGCGAAATCGCAGTTGCATAAATCTGCGATTTCGCACCTTTTCTATACCTCACCCTGTAGACCTGCGTAGATCTGCGTAGATTTACGTAGATTTACGTGAAAAATATGCGAATTTGCATATTTCTGAAGCACCGATTGGTGTAACATTGGTGTAAATTGGTGTAATTAGTGGTGTATATAAGTCTTTGTAAGTCTACAAAACCCTTTATAAGCCTACTTTAGTTGCTTATGGATTTGAGTGTCGGGAACAGCAGCACGTCCCGGATCGCCGGGCTGTCTGTCAGCAGCATCACCAGCCGGTCAATGCCGTACCCGATGCCTCCGGTCGGGGGCATGCCCACGGCCAGGGCGTTCAGGAAGTCCTCATCGGTGTGGTTGGCTTCCTCGTCGCCGGCGGCAAAGGCCGCTTCCTGCGCGGCGAAGCGCTCGCGCTGGTCGATCGGATCGTTCAGCTCGGAGTAGGCGTTGCACATCTCCCAGGTGTTGATAAACAGCTCGAAGCGTTCCACCTTTTCCGGGTCGTCCGGGCGCTTTTTCGTCAGCGGCGAGATGGCGAGGGGGTGATCCATGACGAAGGTCGGCTGGACCAGGTTCTTCTCGCAGAACTCCTCGAAGAAGAGGTTCACGATGTCGCCCTTGGTGTGGCGCTCTTCGTATTCCACGTGATGCTCTTTGGCGAGCTGCTTTGCTTCTTCGTCGGTGGCGACCGCGTCAAAGTCGATGCCCGTGTACTGCTTGATGCAGTCGATCATCGTTACCTTTGCGAAGGGCTTGCCCAGGTCGATTTCCGTGCCCTGGTAGGTGATGGTCGTGCTGCCGCAGACCGTCTCGGCAAGGTAGCGGAACATGCTTTCCGTCAGTTCCATCATGCCGTTGTAATCGGTGTAGGCCTGATAGCGCTCCATCAGCGTGAATTCCGGGTTGTGGCGGGTGTCGACGCCTTCGTTGCGGAACACGCGGCCGATTTCGTAGACGCGCTCCATGCCGCCCACGATCAGGCGCTTTAAGTACAGCTCGAGGGAGATGCGCAGCTTCACGTCCTCGTCAAGGGCGTTGAAGTGCGTCTCGAACGGACGGGCCGCGGCGCCGCCGGCGTTGGCGACGAGCATCGGCGTTTCCACCTCGATGAAGTCGCGGCCGTCTAAGAAGCGGCGGATCTCCTTGATGATCTGGGACCGCTTTAAGAAGGTGGTCTTCACCTCGGGGTTCATGATCAGGTCCACATAGCGCTGACGGTAGCGCATGTCGGTATCGGTCAGGCCGTGGAACTTCTCCGGAAGAATCTGCAGGCTCTTGGAGAGCAGGGTGATTTCGGCCGCGTGGACGGAAATCTCGCCTTTCATGGTGCGGAAGACTTCGCCTTTCACGCCGACGATGTCGCCGACGTCAAATTTCTTGAAATCTGCGTAGCTTTCTTCGCCGACGGCGTCGCGGGCGACGTAGACCTGGATGTCGCCCTTCAGATCCTGTACGTTGATGAAGGAGGCCTTGCCCATCACGCGTTTTAACATGATGCGGCCGGCGACGGATACCGTCTGTCCTTCCATCTCGTCGAAGTGATCCTTGATATCTGCGCTGTGGCAGGTGACGTCGTACGACGTGATCTGGAACGGATCCTTGCCGGCAGCCTGCAGATTGGCAAGCTTTTCGCGGCGGACCTTTAAAAGCTGGTTGATGTCCTGGGATGCCTGGTTGGGCCGGTTCTGTTCTGCCATGTTTTTTCCTGTTTCTCTCTTATTTGGTGCGGAACACGTCGAGCACCTTCAGCTGGTACTCGCCGCTGGGCGCTTCGACGGTGACGGTATCGCCGGCTTTCGCGCCGAGCAGGGCGTGTCCCACCGGGGATTCGTTGGAGATGCGGCCCTTTAAGCTGTCGATTTCGGTGGAGCCGACCATCTGGTACTCGCGCTCTTCGTTGAATTCGACGTCGAGGACTTTGACCGTGCTGCCGATGCCGACGCGGTCCTCTTCCACTTCTTCGGCGACCTGCGCGTTCTTTAAGATCGCTTCAAGTTCTTCGATGCGGGCTTCGATGTCGCGCTGTTCGTCTTTGGCGGCGTCGTATTCGGCGTTTTCGGAAAGGTCGCCCTGTTCGCGGGCTTCCTTGATTTTCTGGGCGATCTCCTTACGGCGAACCACCTTCAGTTCCATCAGTTCGTCTTCGAGTTTGCGCAGGCCCTCATAGGTCATCAGGTTCTTTTTTGCGTCCATCGGTTCATACCTCCCTTTGGTTTTGTTTCCTTATTCAAGCGGCTCGTTCGCAGCGTTTCCTTAATATACGCTATTTACCGCATTTTTTCAAGTGAAAACTCCCGCCGGTTACAGCAGGCTTCCCAGCGCGAGAAACAGCGGCGCGAACACCAGCGACACCACCGTCATCAGTTTGATCAGGATGTTGATGGCCGGGCCGGACGTATCCTTGAAGGGATCGCCGACGGTGTCGCCGACGACGGCCGCGTGGTGGGCTTCGCTGCCCTTGCCGCCGTGGGTTCCGCCTTCAATGTATTTTTTGGCGTTGTCCCAGGCGCCGCCGGCGTTGGACATGTAGATGGCCATCAGCACACCGGTGATCAGTGATCCGGCGAGCAGTCCGCCTAAGGCTTCCGTGCCGAGCAGCAGACCCATGGCAATGGGGGCGGCTGCGGCTAAGAGGCCGGGCACGAGCATTTCATGAAGAGCGGCCTGTGTGGAAATGCCGACGCAGGACTTGTAGTCCGGGCGGCTGGTGCCGGCTAAGATGCCGGGATCCGCGTGGAACTGGCGGCGCACTTCTTCGATCATCTTGTAGGCGGCTTTGGAGACGGAGTCCATCGTCAGTGCCGAGAACAGGAACGTGAGCATACCGCCGGCGAAGAGGCCGATGATGACGCGGGGGTTCATGATGTCGATGGTCTGCAGGCCCGCGGCGTGGGCGTAGGACACGAAGAGGGCGAGGGCGGTCAGGGCGGCGGAGCCGATGGCGAAGCCTTTTCCGACAGCCGCGGTGGTGTTGCCGACGGAGTCAAGCTTGTCGGTGATGCTGCGGACGCTTTCGTCGAGGCCGGACATTTCGGCGATTCCGCCGGCGTTGTCGGCGATGGGGCCGTAGGCATCGACGGCGATGGTGCTGCCGGTCGCGGCGAGCATGCCGATGGCGGCTAACGCGATGCCGTACAGGCCGGCGGCGAAGTAGGCCGCGAAGATGCCGGCACAGATGCACAGGATCGGCGCGACGGTGGATTCCATGCCGACGGCGATGCCGGAGATGATGGTGGTGGCCGGACCGGTTTCGGACTGCTCGGCGATGCGTTTGACGAAGCTGTAGCGATCCGAGGTGAAGATCTCGGTGATGCGGCCGATGGCGAAGCCGACGAGCAGGCCGAAGAGCACGGCGATGGCGGGCCGGATGCTGCCTAACAGCACGGGACTTAACGCGAGGGCGACGGCGATGATGACGGCGTAGGCCACGTAGCTGCCGGCATTCAGGGCTTTCTGGGGATCGCTGCCTTCTTTGCCGCGGACAAAAAAGGTGCCGGCCATGGAGGCGGCCGTTCCGATGGCGGCGAGCAGCAGCGGGTAGACCGCGCCGGAGAGCTCGTAGACCGCGAGGCCTAAGGTGACGGCGGAGACGATCGCGCCGACGTAGGATTCGAACAGGTCCGCGCCCATGCCGGCGACGTCGCCGACGTTGTCACCGACGTTGTCGGCGATGACGGCGGGGTTTCTCGGGTCATCCTCGGGGATGTTGTTTTCGACTTTGCCGACGAGGTCCGCGCCGACGTCGGCGGCTTTCGTGTAGATGCCGCCGCCCACGCGGGCAAAGAGGGCGACCGACGACGCGCCGAGGCTGTAGCCGAACAGCAGGTCGGTGTTGCGGAAGATCAGGTAGATCAGGCCGACGCCGAGGAGGCCTAAGCCGACGACGGAGAAGCCCATCACGGCGCCGCCGTGGTAAGCGATGGCGAGGGCTTTCGGCATCCCGTGGGTGCGGGCGGCGTTGGCGGTGCGCACGTTGGCGCGGGTCGCGACGCGCATGCCCAGGAAGCCGGCCAGTGACGAGAAGACCGCGCCGAGCACGAAGCAGACGGCTTCGAGCCAGTTCTGGAGCGCGAAGCCCAGGATCAGGAACAGGACGGCGACGAAGATGACCAGGATGCGGTATTCCGCCGCGAGAAAGGCCTGGGCGCCTTCGCGGATGGCCCGGGCGATGACGCGCATGTTTTCCGGACCGGCGTCCTCTTTCATGACGAAATGGGAGGTGACCACCGCGAACAGGAGCGCGGCGGCGGCCAGCACGGGGACAAGAATGAGCAGGTTTGTCATCAGCTTTCCTCCTTATGAACTGCGGTTTGTGGTTTCACGGTCTTACCGGCTGCCGGACGCTTCCGCGGCCGCGACGATCTGCGAGAGCAGCTCCTCAAGCCGGGCGTAGGTGTCGATTTCGTTGATCTGCCCGCGCAGGCGGGAGGCGTTGCGCATGCCGCTGACGTACCAGGCGGTGTGCTTGCGCATTTTCCGGATGGCGGCCGTCTCGCCGTCGCATGCGACCTGCATGCGGGCGTGGGCGAGGATGCGGTCCGCGATCTCGCGCGGGGCGGGCGGCGGGGGCAGCTCTCCGGTTTCGAAATACGCGAGCAGGCGGGAGAAGATCCACGGATTTCCCCGGGCGCCGCGGGCGATCATAAATCCGTCGCAACCGGTTTCGGCGTGCATGCGCAGGATGTCTTCCGGGGTGTTCAGATCGCCGTTTCCGATCACGGGGATCCCGACGGTTTCCTTCACCCGGCGGATGATGTCCCAGTCGGCTCTCCCGGAGTAGTACTGCTCGCGGGTGCGTCCGTGGACGGCGACGGCCTTTGCGCCGCTTTCTTCGGCGATATGCGCGATTTCGCAGGCGTTTGCATGGGCTTCGTCGATGCCTTTTCGGATTTTGACCGTGACGGGCTTCTGCACGGCTTTGACGACGGCTTCGATCACGCGGCCGGCCAGCAGCGGATCGGCCATGAGGGCGGATCCGTCTCCGTTTTTAAAGACCTTCGGCACGGGGCAGCCCATGTTGATGTCCAGGATGTCCCAGGGCCGGTCTTCGACGGCGCGGGCGGCTTCAGCCATGGACGCCGGGTCGGAGCCGAACAGCTGCAGGGATACGGGCCGTTCCTCAGGGAGGACCTCCAGCAGCTTTTCGGTGTTCCGGTTCCGGTAGCAGATGGCTTTCGCGCTGACCATTTCCATGCACACGAGGCCGGCGCCGGCTTCACGGCAGAGCAGACGGAACGGCGGCTCGCAGACGCCGGCCATCGGTCCTAAGACCAGGTTGTTTTCGAGCCGCACGCCGCCAATGGCCAGCGGGTGTACGGCTGTCTGCGGCTGCGCGGTCATCCGCGGTCCTTCTGCAGATCGAAGATCCGCTTCATGCCGACGAGGGTCAGGTTCGGGTCGTAGATGTCGATGCAGTCGGTTTCGTTGGCGATGATCCGGCCGAGACCGCCGGTAGCGATCACGTGCACGTTTTCATATCCGCTCTCCTCGATCATCCGGCGGACGATGTACTCGGCCTGGCCGATCTGTCCGTAAATCAGACCGGCCTGCATGGAGCTGACGGTCTCGCGGGCGAGGATGCTGGCGGGGCGTTTCAGCTCGATTTCCGGCAGCTTTGCGGTTTTTTCCCACAGGGCCTGGGCGGAAATCCGGATGCCGGGGGCCGTGACGCCGGCGACAAACGCGCCGTCCGCGGAAACGAGGTCGTAGGTCGTGGCGGTTCCGAAGTCGACGACGATCACGGGTCCGCCGTGCAAAGCGTAGGCGCCGGCGGCGTCGACGATGCGGTCCGCGCCGATCTGCTCCGGGTGCTCCGTGGCGATCCGGATGCCGGTTTCGATTTCGGAATTGACGACGATGGGCGTCGTGTCAAAGTATTTCACGATGCCGCTCGTCAGGGAGTGCATGATTTTCGGCACCACGCTCGAAATGATGACGTGATGAATCTGCGCCGGGTCGATGTCCCGTTCGCGCAGGATCTCGCGGATGTGCACGCCGTATTCGTCGGACGTCCGGTCGATTTTCGTGGTCATGCGGTACGGTCCGTGGAGGCGGTCGCTGCCGCCGCTGTCAAATACGCCGAGCGTAATGTTGGTGTTTCCGGCATCAATTGCAAGCAACATGGGTTCTTTTCCTTCCGTCTTCTGGTGTTCTCCGGCGGCCTGCGGACGTTACCGAAGGGCGTCGGCGCCGCCGTTGATGTATTTATAATATGTTTCCAATTGTTCAAAGGTCTCCCGGTATGTCCGCTGCAGCTGCGCGACGCGCAGGCCGGAGCCGATGTCGTCGTAGAGGAAATCCTCCGGATCCGGCTCGGTGGTGATCAGAAGCGTGCCGTCCGCGTCGAACGTCAGGATGACGTTCTGCCGGAATTCCTCGGCGAGGGGGATGCAGATCTGTTTCAGTTCCTCCTGTACGGCGGCGGGAACGGCGGCGTAGGCCGGGTTCAGATAATACTTCTGCTCTTTGGCGGAGGCCGCCGCGAGCACCTGCTGCTGTGCTGTGTTTTCCATGAAATCCTCCGTCTGCGCTCAGCGCGGCAGGGTTGCGTACATCACGGCTTTGATCGAGTGCATGCGGTTCTCGGCTTCGTCGAACACGACCGAATGCGGGCCCTCGAAGACGTCGTTGGTCACTTCCAGCTCGGACAGACCGAATTTTTCGTAGACCTGCCGCCCCACTTCGGTGCCCAGATCGTGGAACGCGGGCAGGCAGTGCATGAAGACGGCTTCGGGTTTGGCATATGCGAAGCAGGCGGCGTTCACCTGGTAGGGGGACAGGGCGGCGATGCGCTCGCTCCAGGCTTCCTCGGGCTCGCCCATGGACACCCAGACGTCCGTGTAGATGACGTCCGCGCCGGTGCAGGCCGTTTCGACGTCACCGGTTAAGGTGATGCTTCCGCCGGTTTCGGCGGCGATGGCGCGGCAGGTTTCCACGAGGGCGGCATCCGGATAATAGTCCGGATGGCTGCAGACCACGTAGTCCATGCCCAGCTTCGCGCAGGTGACCATCAGCGAATTGCCCATGTTGTAGCGGGCGTCGCCCATGTAGACGAAGCGCACGCCGGCAAGGCGGCCGAGTTTTTCCTGCACGGTCATCATGTCGGCGATCATCTGGGTGGGATGCGCCTCGTTCGTCAGGCCGTTCCACACCGGGACGCCGGCATACCGCGCCAGCTCTTCGACGATCTCCTGACCGAAGCCGCGGTACTCGATGCCGTCGAAAAGGCGGCCGAGCACCCGGGCGGTGTCGGCGATGGATTCCTTGCGGCCGATCTGCGAGCTGGCCGGATCGAGATAGGTCACGTGCATGCCCAGGTCGCGCGCGGCGACTTCGAAGGACGTGCGCGTGCGCGTCGAGGTCTTTTCAAAGATCAGCGCGATCTGCCGGCCGGCGAGCTCTTTGCTCTGGTCCTTTCCGGCTTTCTTCTGCGCCTTCAGTTCCAGCGACAGATCGATCAGTCCCCGGATCTCCTCCGGCGTGAAATCGAGCATTTTTAAAAAGTGTCTTCCCTGCAGGTTCATGTAAAACTCCATTTAAATCCTGTAAAAACGCGTCCCGGCAAACAGGCGGATAAAAACAAAAGAGAGATAGAGGGCTGTTGGCTGCCCCCTATCCCCATCATGTTCCTTTGTCGTTCCGGCTGTTTTTACCGGTGTCAGTTCTCTTTCGCGGTCTCCGTTACGGCTTTCGCAAGACCCGCCAGCCCCGCGATTTCGGAGGGGATGATGATCTTGGTCGCTTTGCCGTCCGCGGCCTTCGCGAAGGCTTCGAGGCTCTTTAACGTCAGGACGCTGTCGTCCGCCTGGGCCTCGCGCAGGAATTTGATACCGTCGGCGTTCGCCTGCTGGATGCGCAGGATGGCTTCCGCCTGGCCTTCGGCTTCCTTGATGGTCGCTTCGCGGCGGGCTTCCGCGCGAAGGATCGCCGCCTGCTTTTCGGCTTCGGCGTCAAGGATCGCGGATTCTTTCTTACCTTCGGCGATCAGGATGGTGGACTTCTTCTCACCTTCTGCGCGAAGGATCGCCTCACGGCGTTCACGTTCCGCCTTCATCTGCTTCTCCATGGCGTCACGGATCGCGGTGGGCGGGATGATGTTCTTTAATTCGACGCGGTTGACCTTGATGCCCCAGGGGTCGGTGGCGATATCCAAAGACGCGCGCATCTTGGTGTTGATGGTTTCACGGCTGGTTAAGGTTTCGTCGAGTTCCAGGTCGCCGATGACGTTACGAAGCGTCGTGGCGGCGAGGTTTTCGATGGCCATGATCGGATTCTCCACGCCGTAGCAGTACAGCCGCGGATCGGTGATCTGATAGTAGACCACGGTGTCGATCTGCATCGTGACGTTATCCTTCGTGATCACGGGCTGCGGCGGGAAGTCCGCCACCTGCTCCTTTAAGTTGACGTTCTTGGCGACGCGGTCGATGAACGGCATCTTAAAATGCAGTCCGACCGGCCATGTGGTCAGGTAGGCGCCGAGGCGCTCCACTACCATCGCGTGTGCCTGCGGCACGATCCGGATGCAGGAAATCGCGACCAGAATCGCAAGAACCAGAATGATCAGTATTGCCCATCCCATAGGTGTTTCCTCCCTTTCTGAAATGAAACCTCTCGGATCCCCGACGGGGATCTGCTGTGTGCGGGTGCCGTTACGGCTGAAGCTGCCCGCAGATTTCGGCGATCTCGTCCCCCGACAGGCCGGCGCTGCGGAACTCCAGCAGGCCTTCGTTGTTGGCCGCGCCGCGGTAGCGGGGAATCAGGTGCAGATGGAAATGGAAGACGCTCTGCCCGGCGGTTTCCCCGTTGTTCTGAAGAACGTTGAGACCGTCGCAGCCGAGGCGCTCCTTCATCCGTGCGGCAAGCTTCTGTGCCAGCGGGTACAGTTTTGCGGCCGTCTCCTCCGGAAGCTCATAGATGTCGGCCGCGTGATCCTTCGGCAGAATCAGCGCATGGCCCCGGCTGACCGGGTTCGCATCCATGATGACCCGGAAGGTGTCGTCCTCCCAGATCGTGTTCGTCGGAATGTCGCCGTTGGCAAGTTTGCAGAAAATGCAATCGTCCTTTTTCATGATCTTGTCCTCCAACACAATCCATTGTACAATGAGAATGCGCTTTTTTCCACACTTTTTACATGGATTTTTCGAACGGGCGCGCTCCCGCTCCGAAAGAAGGATCCGACAGGAGATGTCTCATCATGAAGAAAATCATCCTCACCGGCGGCGGAACGGCCGGCCACGTGACTCCGAACATCGCCCTTGTCCCGGCTTTAAAGGAGGCGGGATATGAAATTTCGTATATCGGTTCGTTGAAGGGAATTGAAAAAGAACTGATCGAGGCCCAGAATCTTCCGTATTACGGCATCGACTCCGGCAAGCTGCGGCGGTACCTGGATCTGAAGAATCTGTCGGATCCGTTCCGTGTGGTGCACGGGTTCTTTCAGGCGCGGCAGCTGCTGAAGAAGCTGTCGGCGGACGTGATTTTTTCGAAGGGCGGGTTTGTGTCGGTCCCGGTGGTGCTCGCCGCCGGAACGCTGGGCATCCCGGCCATCATCCACGAGTCGGATCTGACGCCGGGGCTGGCGAACCGGATCGCGATGCGCAGCGCCGTGAAGGTCTGCTGCAATTTCCCGGAGACGGTCCCTTATCTTCCCGCCGAAAAGGCCGTGCTGACCGGGTCGCCGATCCGCAGCGAGCTGCTTTCGGGCGACGCGGCGCGCGGCCGTGCGTTCTGCGGATTTACGGATGAAAAACCGGTGCTTCTGGTCATCGGCGGCTCGCTGGGGTCCGTGTTCATCAACAATGCCGTCCGGGCCGCGCTTCCGAAACTTCTGGAGCAGTGGCAGGTGATCCACCTGTGCGGCAAGGGGCATCTGGACGCGGCCTGTGAAGGAACCGCGGGCTACCGGCAGTTTGAGTACATCTCGGACGGGCTGGCGGATCTGTTTGCCGCGGCGGATCTGGTGATCTCCCGCGCGGGCGCGAACGCCATCTGCGAGCTGCTGGCCATGCAGAAGCCGAACATCCTGATCCCGCTGTCCGCCGCTTCGAGCCGGGGCGACCAGATCCTGAATGCCCGGTCCTTTGAAAAGCAGGGCTTCTCTTATGTCTGCGAGGAGGAATCGGTCACGGCCGAATCGCTTTTGGAGGCCGTTGCGCACGTTTCGGCCCATGCCGGGGAATACCGCGACGCGATGGCGCACAGCGGTCAGCCCGACGCGATCGGCACGATCGTCTCCCTGATCGAGGAAGTGCGGCTTCGCCGCTGACGTGCGGTTTATTCCATGCGGTAGCGTTCGCCCGCGAACTGGATCCGGTCGCCGGCGCAGAGGGCAATGCTCTGGTGGTATTCGAGCAGCTGCCCGTTGACCCGGGTGCCGTTCCTGGAATTCAGGTCCTCCAGATAATAGCGCCCGTTCCGGTGCAGGATCCGGGCGTGGTGGCGGCTGACCGTGCGGGACGCGAGGACGGCGTCGTTTCCCTGCAGGCTCGACCCGATGCAAAACTCCTCCCGGGTGATCACGAAATCCGGCTCGTCGTGCGTCCCTTCGTAGCACAGAAATCCGCGGCAGACGCTCGGTTTTTCCGCCAGAAACGTGGTGGCCGCATCCGCTGTGCCCGGCGCGGCGGGCACCAGGAGATCTTCCGCCGCCGGCTCTTTCTGCAGGTCTTTTCGAAGACCGTCTCCCCATTTCCGAAACCGTTTTTTCCATTTTTGCAAAAACGCGTCTTCCGCGGGCGCGTCCCCGGCCGAAGGCAGAATGTCCCCGGCCGGCGGCGCGCTTTTCGGCTGCCGTTCCTTCACCGAAGGCCGGACCTTTATCGGATCTGCTTCCGTCCGGCCGTCGTTTTCTGCAAGCCAGGTGTCCGACGTCAGCATCAGCAGACGCCTGCCCGGGGCATCGTCGTCCGACAGGGCGCGGGTGGCCTCCGGAAAGCGTTCTTCCGTGCGCGCAAGGAGCTCCGCCGCCGACGGCTCCTGACTTGCCGCGGCCGCGTGCAGTTCATAGCAGAAATCATACAGGTCCTGCTCTTTTTCGTCGGCATAAGTAATGATCAGGTCCATCAGCGGCAGAAACCGCGCGTCAGCGACGGATTCCCCGTCGGGGCAGTAGCAGAACAGCAGGTCGCCGGACGCGCCGCTGCCGTCGGTGAAGACCAGGTCCGGATCGATCGGCACGTGGCCGGGCAGGATCATGCACAGGGACAGCTCTTCCTGCGCGCGGAGCACGCAGCCGAACAGCCACACCAGGGTCTTCGCCGAAACGCCCTCGGAGCGGATCAGGTCCCGCAGCGAGCGCCGGCCGGTGATGTCGTACCAGAACTGCGTGCGGTCTTCGATGGACACGGCGGAAAACGGCAGCAGGGACGCGAGGCGGTTTTCCTGAAGCATCTGTTTTTCAAAACCCGTGTCGTCAAAGCGGCTTTCCACGATCATGTAGCTGTGCTGAAGATCGCGGCGGTACCGGATATGCCGGCTGCCGGTCTTCGGATATGCGAACCCCTCTTCCATCCTCTCCCTCCTTTTCTTTCCCGGTTCAGCGGGCAAACAGCCGCAGGAAACGGAAGCGTTCCGCCGCCTCCGCGATGTCCGGCAGGTCCGCGGCGGACACCCCGGCGATGCTTTCCGCAAATACGTCCAGAAACAGCAGAATGCCGCCCGCGAGAAGGATGAGGATCAGCCCCATCACCACGGACGCTTCCACGGAAAACGATCCTTCCAGTTTCATCAGACAGCAATCCCTGTTCATTGAAAGCCTCCTGCCAGCAGACCCGCCAGATAGGCGGACGCGACGAACGGTGCGAACGGGATCTTTGCCCTGTGCCGGCGTTTTAAAAGCAGGTACACCGCGCCGGCGGCGCTGACTAAAAGCAGGGACCCCCACAGCAGGAGCAGGTTGTTTTTCAGCCCCAGAAAGGATCCTGTCGCCATCAGAAGCAGCGCGTCGCCATCGCCGATGACGTCCTTCGCACAGCGGCTTGTGGCCAGCACACCCAGGCCGATGGCGAACCCGCCGAGCATTTCCCAAAGGGTCACCCGCTGAAACAGCAGGTGGCAGAGAATGCCCAGAATCGACCCCGCAAGAAGCAGCGCCGTATGCATCCGGCAAAAACGCAGGTCCTCCAGACTGCAGAGGACCAGCCACCCGGCCAGGCAAAGAGCTTGCGGATCCATGTTTCCCTCCTCCTTTTTCAATGACCGCAGCGCGGGCAGGGGTGATAGCCGCGGCGTTCAGCTTCGCTTCTTGACACCGCCAGAAGCGTGCGTTTAAGCCCCCTGCAGGTTTCGGACGCGTGATACGCCGTGCCGTACTCGGTCAGGTATACCGTCCCGTGTTTCGACGGACGGCACAGCGGACAGGCCGCGTATTTCTTCCGGTCGGCGTTCCGCAAAGAAGACACCTGTTCCCCCGCCGCCGCGCGGACGGAAGGCGCCAGATAGATGCAGGATGCGCTTGTGTGCCAGGCCTCGCCGTAGGGCGTGATCAGGACGGCCGCTTCCTCTTCCGCATCGGACGAGGGCGCAAATCCCGTCCAGCGGACGGCTTCGGCGCGGGCCGTCACCAGAAGCGCACGGCGTCCGAGAAGGCCGAAGGGCACGCGCAGGCGGCAGGCGGCTTCCAGGCGGATTTCGCGGTCGGTCACCTCGCTTTTGCCGGTGCGGATGCCCAGTATGCCGCCGTCCGCCAGGGACAGCGGCATGCCGGAGGCGAGAACCTCGGCGTCGCACCAAAGCGCCGCGGATGCTTCGGTACCCGCGTCCGCCGGCAGAACCGCCATCTGGCGGGCGGCTTTCTGAACAGACTGCTGCAGCGACCAGGAAGCCGCGAGCATCTGAAGGATCACCGCCGCAAGTGCGAGAAACGCGAGAAGAAGCGGCGCGGCCACAGAGGCCTCGACGGTCAGCGACCCGCAGGAAAAGGCGCACCGGGGTATTTCTGATCTGCTCCGGTCCGATGGGGAAAACGGCGCAAGTCCCCTTGATCTGCCCGTAAGAAGAGAGCTTGATAGATGATTTGACATGAGTTCAGAAGGAGCCCCGGCCTTCGGCCTGCCAATCAGAAACACCCCGCTGCACCTCCCCTGCGGCGGCGCGGCGGACCGTTTTGCCGGTCCGGGCGCGCCTTGTGATTTCGCTGTTCTACTTTGTCCTCTGATACGCCGCCGCCCGTTTTGCCTCCCACAGATACAGCCCGTCCGCCGAGCCGTCGGCGGGCAGCGCGGCCGGAAACACCGCTTCGGCGCGAAACACCGCGTCCGCGGTGAAGCCGCAGATCAGCCCGTCGATCCGGATGTGCTCATAGCCTTCGCAGCCGCGGATCTGGTACTCCATTGTTTCGAGGGTCCTTCGGACCAGCGTTTCCCGGCTCCCGAGCCCGAGCAGGATCAGAAGCGCCCCCCGGTAACTGAGGCCGGTGCCGGTCGCGGGCCGCGCGCGCACCTGCACGGGCATGCACGCGGCGATCTGTGTGATGTCGCTGGTCCATTCGGCCGGCGTCTTCTGCAAGGGCACTTCCCCGCCGGCGAGCATCAGGCGGACGTCGAGCACGCTTTCCAGAAAGGCC
>JAZQBE010000117.1:0-22242 GCA_045545575.1 Shuttleworthella sp. | reverse complement strand
GGGAACGGGGGTTGGAGGGGGGGTCAGGCCCCCGTTCCGTTTTCTGACAAAAAGTGGAACGGGTGCCTGCCCCCCGTTCCGCTTTTGACCCCCCGTTTTGGTTTCGGTTGCTTTCCCGGCGGCTTTCTTTTATTCTGAAAGAAAGATCCGCGGAACAGAAAGGATGCCGGAATGGATGCTCTGGAGCAAAGAAAACAGCAGACGATCGCTTTAAGTCCCATCGAGCAGCTGATGAAAACGAACTGGGAACAGCTGCGGCTGCCGGCGCGGACAGCCGCGGAGCGGAAGCGGCAGATGGCCGGTGTGCGCGAGGAGATGAAGCAGCTTCTTGCGGATCCGGATGCGAGGATTCCGGAAGGGATGCGGCGCGAGATACAGAAGGCGCTGCAGAACGAGGACCCGGAAACCCAGACGGCGGTCAGCGGCGGCCGGACGCACATCCGCCAGGAGGATTACGGCCTGACGGATCAGCATCACGTGTCCGTCAGCTATCACGTGCGCTACACGCCGAACGTGTTTCACGATCACCGCTGCATCGAGCTGGCCTACGTGATGGACGGAAACGTGACGCAGCAGATCCGGTTCGGGGACGAGGTGGAGGAGGTGCACATGCACACCGGCAGCGTCCTGATCATCCCGCCGGGACAGGTGCACAACGTGGAAATCTTTGACGAAAGCGTGATGTACAACATTCTCGTACACGCGGATACCTTCCGGGACAGCTTTCTGTCCCGTCTGCCGGACCAGAACCTGATCCATGACTTCTTCTCCCGCATGCTCTCTGAGAAGCACGGCGGCGGATATCTGCTGATCCACACCGTGGAGCAGGAGCCCCTGGACCGGGTGCTGTTTGCGCTGCTGGACGAACAGGAACAGCAGGATCCCTATGCCGACGGGGTGTGCGACCGTCTGCTGGGCATCTGGCTTTTATTCCTTCTGCGGCTGCAGACGGAGACGGAAGCGCCGAAGATGCTGACCCGGGAGGCATCGAACGCCACCGTGCTGTCGATGCTGATGTACATCGATGCGCACTGCGAAACGGTGTCCCTGGCGCAGCTTTGCGAGCACTATCATTATTCGCCCGCCTGGCTGAACCGCGTGTTCCGGCGCGAGACCGGCACGACCGTGCAGAGCTATATTCTGAAAACCCGGATGAAAAAAGCCTGTGATCTGCTGGAGCACACCGCCTGGCCCGTCGCGCGCGTCGCGGAGCAGCTGGGATACGAGGCGGTATCTTATTTTGTGACATGCTTTCGAAAAGAGCACGGAAAAACGCCGCTGCAATGGCGAAAGGAGCACGCAAGCATATCAAATATCTAAATTTTTACAACTTCATTCTTTAACGACACCCGAAAGAAATCCTGCTATGCTTTATGCAACAAACGCAAACCGGCGAACGGAATCGCCCGGTGCGCGGCAGGGTTTCTTTTTTCGCGCAGGGCACATCGCTGCTGCGCGGACAAGCAGTTTTCTTAGGAGGGAATCAGAATGAAGAATCAGAAAGCAAGACTTTTGGCACTGCTTCTGGCCGGAATGATGGGCGTATCCATGCTTTCCGGCTGCGGCGGCAGCGCGGACGGCGGCGAAAGCGCAGCGCCGGCCGCGGAAGACAAGGCGGACAGCACGGCGGACGCGGATGGGCAGGAAGAGCCCGCGGATGAAACCGTCGAAGCCGAAATCGAAGAGTTCACCTGGCTGATCGACATGCAGCCCATCGCCTCGATGTACGAGGAATATGAAGACAACCCGATTTACAAATACTGGTCTGACATGGTCTGGGACGTGGACGGCGTGCCGAACAAAATCGCCATCGACTTTTCTGCTCCGCCCAGCGGCAGCGAGCAGGACAACGTCAACACGCTGATTGCCACGCAGGAGTATCCGGACGTCATGTCGACCTCCTACTCCAGCGCAAATGCGAACGAGCTGTACGACCAGGGCATCGCGATCGACCTGACGGAATACGTGGAAAAGTACATGCCCAACTACCGGGCGTGGATGGAGGAGCATCCGGCGGAAGCGAAGCTGATGACCAACAAGGTCGACGGCGAGGACCGCTACATCCAGATCTACGGAGTCAGCGACCAGGCGCCGGAAATGTGGGGCGGTTTTGTTTACCGCCGCGACTGGATCGTCAAGTACGGAAAGAACCCGAAGACCGGCGAAGCATTCACCGGTGAATGGGTCGAGACCGAAAACGGCGACGACTGGGTGGACGACGTTGTGTTCCCGAGCGGCAGCGAGGATCCGATGACCATCTCCGACTGGGAGTGGATGCTGGATATTTTCGCAACGGCACTGGAGGAGCAGGGCATCACCGACGGCTATCCGATGACGCTTCCCTACAGCGGCTACTATCAGGTGTCCGACCTGGTGTCCGGTTTCGGCGAAGGTCCGCTCTGGTATATGGACGAGAAGGGTACGGCCCGGTTCGGCGGCGACAGCGACGCGTTCCGCACCTATATCGAATGCGTGCGTACATGGTATGAAAACGGCTGGATCGACCCGGCGTTCGACGAGAGAGCATCGGATATGTTCTTCCAGATCGATACGACCAGCGTCTACGGCGGAAAAGTCGGCATGTGGTACGGCATGAGCAGCCAGATGGGCAGCGTCATGGACGTCAGCGACGGCGACGAAAGCAATCCGACCAACGGGATCGTCGTCTTCGGCGCGCCCCAGCCCGTCAACGACGTTTACGGCACAAAGGATCAGCAGGGCATGGATCCCTTCTGCTTCTTCGGCAACAGCCTTGTTTCCGGCAGCGTCATCGTGACCGAAAAGGCGAAGGACAAGGATATCGCGACGCTTTTAACCGCCGTGGATTATCTGTACAGCCAGGAAGGCGGCCTTCTGCGCTCCATCGGTTTCTCCGACGAGCAGCAGGCAGAGCTTCAGAATGAATTCTACGCGGAACATCACCTTGACAACGGCGTCTATCACATCGAGCAGAATGAAGACGGCGAGGACCTGTACTTCATCCACAACGAGCGCGACAACGAGGACGATCTCGCGCAGTCTGCCATGATGGAGCGCGTGGTTGGCTTAAAGATCGCGAAGAACATCGAGACCGGCTACCCGTCCTTCAAGCAGAGAAGCGTTGACCTGTGGGTGCTCTACTCGGATTACGGCCAGATTTCCGGTACGGTGACCGGACAGCTGTCCGCGGACCAGGCACAGGAAACCGCCGGCATCCAGAGCGCGATCAACACATTCACCTCCCAGGCCGTCGCGGACTTTGTCGCCGGACGCAGAGACATTACAAGCGACAAAGACTGGGATTCCTATGTAAGCGAGCTGAACAGCTACGATCCGCAGACGTACTGCGACTACATCAACGAGGCTCTCGGGAACTGATGAGTCAGAAGGGACAGTCCCGTTGACACATTCGGGAAACGCAGCACACAGAGCAGCCCGAAAAGCATATTTGACAGAAACGGGCGGGAAGGAAACTTTTCCCGCCCGTTTTTAAGAAGAATCCACAGGGTCGCAGGACATGGAAAGTCGTCCGCAGGGACGCGCGAAAAGTGGAGAGGAGCTTCGCATGAAGGCGGTACATCTTAAGACGGCTTATTTAAACAATCCGCTCGGCATCGACATTGCCCGGCCGCGACTGTCCTGGAACGCCGAAGGCGGCGTCAGACAGACGGCATACCGGGTGACCGCCGCGGACGAAGCAAACGGCATGCTGTTTGACAGCGGCCGCGTGGAAACGGACGCGATGCATTGCGTATATGACGGCGAACCGCTTGAAAGCCGGCAGCGCGTGGCCTGGCAGGTTACGCTGTGGGACGAAAACGGCGCCGAAGAGACGTCGGAGCCGGCCTGGTTTGAGACGGGTCTTCTGGAGGCTCGCGACTGGCAGGCGACGTGGATTGCCGGTGTGGATACCGACCTGGCCGAGCATCTTGCTGCCGATGTGTTCCGGAAGACATTTTCGGTAGAGAAGCCGGTTCAAAAAGCCCGTCTGTACGCGACGGCGCTGGGCACGTACGAAGCCCACGTCAACGGGCACAGAGTTTCGCAGGTGCTCGCACCGGGCACGACGGATTATATCAGACGGCTGTATTATCAGACCTATGATGTCACGTCGTGTCTTTGTGACGGAAAAGACGGCGAAAACACCGCAAAAAACACCGCAAACGAGATGACCTTTGCCGTGGCGGACGGCTGGTACAAGGGCAAGCTGGGCGCGGACCAGCGGGAATACTTCTTCGGAACGCAGACGGCCCTTCTGGCGCAGCTGGAAATTACCTATACCGACGGAACGCGCAAGGTGGTCGGCACCGACGAAACCTTTGACTGGTGCAATGACGGTCCGGTGCGGTTTTCCGATTTAAAAGACGGCGAGGTCTTTGACGCCCGAAACGTACCCTCCTTCGGGCAGAAGGCCATTCCGGCGCCGGAGGCTGCGAGAGGCATCGTGCCCGCGGCCTCCAATGCGGCGCCCATTACAGAGCATGAGCACTTTGCGGCAAAGCTCCTGAAAAGCCCTTCGGGACAGACGATTCTGGATTTCGGCCAGAACATGGCCGGCTACGTGGCGTTTTCCGTGCACGCACCGGCCGGCGCAGCCATTTGCCTGAAGCTGTTTGAGGCGCTTGACCACGGGGAGTTTTCGGACACGTCCTTAAGCTTTCCGGAGGGAAACAACGTTCCGACGGTAAAACAGGAGATCCGCTATACCGCTTCCGGCGTGCCGGGCGAAAGGTTCCGCCCCGCGTTCTTCTACGCCGGTTTCCGCTACGCGCTGGTGGAGGCGGACGAGGCCTGGGGGCCCGTCGATCCGGCGGACTTTACGGCGATCGCGGTCTACAGCGATCTGAATTACGAAGGCGCCTTCGCATGCTCCAATCCGAAGGTCACGCAGTTTTTCAGCAACACGGTCTGGAGCATGAAGAGCAACTTTATCGACGTGCCGACGGACTGTCCCCAGCGGGAAAAGAGCGGGTGGACGGGCGATGCCCAGGTGTTCGGCGCGACGGCGGTGTTCATGGCCGAAACGGAGGCATTTTACCGGAAGTGGCTGAAGGATGTCCGTGACAATCAGCGGGAAGACGGGACGGTGCGAAACGTCTGCCCAACCTGCCACCGGCCGGGCGGCAACATGGATATGCTCGACGGCTCCACCGGCTGGGCGGACGCCGCGGTCATCCTCCCGTATCTTCTGTGGAAGCGGACCGGGGATGTTTCCTTTGTCAAAGACAACCTGGACCTGATGCGCGGCTGGAAAGACCGCCTCGTGGCAGTCTGCCGGGACAAGTCGATGTTTGCCCCGGATCTGCCCGAGCCCTTTGCGCAGATCGCGCCGCTCTATCAGGCATACAAGCTGCCGGATTCCGAGTGGAATCAGTACATCCCGGAGGCCGGCATGCACTGGGGCGAGTGGCTGGTGCCGAAGTCCCAGGAGCCCCCGGAGGTGGACGATGTGACGGCGCTGATCGCGCCGAAGCAGGCGCTGACCTGCGCCTATGCGTGCTATTCGATGGGATTGCTGGCGGAAATGCTGGAAGCGCTGGGAGCGTCGGAAGAGGCGGAAGCGTCGGGAGCGCTGGGAGCAGAGGGAGCGGAGGACGATCATAAAGAGGCGGATGCGCATCATGCAGCCGCGCTGCGTGAAGAAGCGGCTTTCTGCCGGGCCCACGCCGAAGGCAGCCGCAGGGCGTTTCATGTGCACTGGGTGAAAAACGGCACGATTGAGACGAACCACATGGCGGAGCTCGTGCGTCCGCTGGCGCTGGGACTGCTGGATGAGGAAGAAAAGAAGAACGTGGCAGCGGCGTTAAACGAGATGGTCATCGCCCGGAATTACAAGGTGGGAACGGGCTTCCTGTCGACGCCCTACCTGCTGCCGGTCCTGGCCGAAAACGGGTACATCGACAGCGCATACCGGATGCTCGAAAACGAAGAAGCCCCCGGCTGGCTGGCCATGGTCAACCAGGGCGCCACGACGGTCTGGGAGGATTACGAATGCTACGATGCCGACGGACACCCGATGGCGCACTCCTTCAATCACTATTCCCCCGGCGCGGTGTGCAGCTTCCTGTTTGACACCGTCTGCGGCATCCGTGTGGACGGCGAAAACCGCGTCACGATCGCGCCGCAGCCCGGCGGGAGCCTCACCTTCGCGAAGGCGAAAACGCGTACGCCCTTCGGACCGGTGGAAAGCGGATGGGAAAAAGCGGCGGACGGAAAGGTGGCATACACCGTGGTGATTCCGGCCAATGTTACCGCAAGGATCCTTCTGCCGGACGGAAGCTGCCGCGAAGCCGGGCCGGGAACACACCGGTTCTGATCCGGGCGCAGAGGCGGAAAACCGGAAAACGGAACGGGGGTCAGACCCCCGTTCCGTTTGATTTTTCGCGAAAAACATAACGAGATCATGAAAAAAACATGTTCCCTTAAAGGAAATCATTCCTTTATAATATAAAGAAGGAACCGTGGGTTGCGTTTTTTGAAAAAGGGGGGGAACATGAAACGAAATACAGTCGGGGTTTCACTTTGTCTGGTGCTTCTGCTGGCGGCGGGCACGCTGCTGGGCGCCTGCGGTTCGGCGGGTCCGTCCGCCGGGACGGACGGCGCGTCCGCGGAGGGCGTGACGGAAGGCGGCGCGCCGGAAGAGGGCACGCAGGAAGGCGCAGATGCCGGGACGCCGGCGGAGACGGATGCTTCTTCCGAGGCAGATCCGGACGACGAGCCCTTTGCGCTGGACGCGGACGACATCATGGTTCCGGCGCCGTCGGAGGAGCTTCCGGCGGGCGTGGAGTACCAGTTCCTGGGGACCTTTGACACCGGCATCATCGGCAACGCCACCGTCACCGGAAACCTCTATTATGACGGCACCTACGACGTGGTGGCCGGCGTGTGGACCTATTCGTCCGGCATGTCCTGGGGCACCTGGGACTATGACGCGGAAAACGGCGTCTTCCTGCTTGACGACGAGGACAACGATCTTCATTTTACCGTGGCGCGCGGCGAGGACGACACCTTTTCCTTCGCCGTCAAAGACATGCATGGGGAAGACTGCGTCCTGACCGCGGTTCTGGATCAGGAGAAGCCGATCAGCACGCTGCACGCGGATCCGGACCCGGAGGCGTCCGTGGTCGTAAAGGAGCCGAAGGCGCCCTACGTCCAGCCAGCGCAGACGGACCGCTATTCCGCCATGAGCGACGAGGACTGGGAGACCCTCTGGCGGGAGGACGGCTATGAAATCGCGCCCGGCCAGGAGATGCTGCGCGATTACGGCACGAAGGAGCCGGACGCCCTGTTTATGCAGACGCTGCCGAAGGAATGGTTCGCGCCCGCGCCGGAAGACGCGCGCGGAACCGTCGAGCGCGTGACCTACGAGACGTACGGCTATTCCTGGTACGAGGAGCAGGGCATTCCGGAAAGCGAATGGGAGCCCGTCGAAAAGGACTGCTACGTGTATCTTCCGGCCAGCTATGATCCGGACGAAAAATACAACGTCTACTATCTGATGCACGGCGCCACCGGAAACGAGACCAACTGGTTCTCCATGAACTGCGACGGCACGTCCGCCGAAAACGGCGCCGGCGACTTCGTCATCCTGATCGACAACCTGATCGCGTCCGGCCGGATCGAACCGACCATCTTCGTCGCGGTCACGTCCAACACGGACGTCAGCGAAAAGCCGCTGAAGATGAAATACACCTATACGGCCGGCCATGAGATTAACAGTCTTCCGACGGAGCTCGAGCGCGACCTGATCCCGGCGGTGGAAGGCCGATACGCGTCCTGGCTGTCGGGCGAGGGGCTGGAGGCGGAGCGCGAAAGCCGCACGCACCGCGCGTTCGGCGGACTGTCCGGCGGCGCGTTCCAGACCTGGGTGTGCCTGCCGGAAAACATCGACGTGATGGCGTATTACTGCCCGATGTCGAACGGCAGCGACGGCGGAAACGATCCGCAGGAGATGATCGACAGCCAGTATGCCCGGCTGACGGAAGAAATGGACGGCGGGAAGTATCCCGTCGGGTATCTGTTCGCCCACTGCGGACGCAAGGACCACTGCTTCGAATACGAAACCGACACCGTCAACCGCCTTGTGGACAAGGATGGCGGAAACGCGCTGCGCTACGGCGAAAACTTCTATTACTATACGCCGGAAAACGGAACCCACACCGCGAAGTACTTCATCCTTGCGGTATACAACTCGATGCAGGTGTTTTTCAGGTAAAAAAATGGAACGGGGGCCTGACCCCCGTTCCACTTTTTCGGCGGAACAGGGGTCAGACCCCTGTTCCGTTTTTTATGCTCCGAACCGGATGTTTTTCACCGTCCGGCTTTCGATGGTCAGATGTTCGTAAACGCGCGCACCGCCGTTTCCGGTGGGCGCCTGGGCGAGCAGGCCGACCTTCACGGTCTTTCCCGCGGGCAGGCTGAAGAAGCGCATCATGTAGAAGTGCTCTCCGTCCGTGGAATAGTGGAAGGAGAAGGTGTTGTCCACGCGGCAGACGCGCAGCCAGGCCGTGTTCCCTTCCAGATTGCAGCCGTTGGCGTCGTCGGATTCGCCGCCCTTCGTGACGACGCTGACCGCGGCGTGGGTCCCGAAGTCGGTCTTCTCATAGCAGGCTTTGGCCCAATTCTTCAGGTCCACCATCACCATGACGGACGCGGAATCGTAGATGTCCTTAAAGTCATGGGACACCTTTGTCTGCAGGACAAAATCCCCTTCGATTTCCGTATAGTAATACGGTGCGTTGGCCAGCGATTCCGGCGTGATGCCTTCTTCGCTTTCGCCGCCGCCGTTGCAGAAGAAGTCGCTCAGCGGCGTCGCGAGGATCTCGATCCGGCTGCCGTCGTTTTTGATTTTGGATTCGTTCATCCACTGAAATTCCATGTGATACCTCCCTGTGCGGTCGTGTGACTTGCGCGCGCGTGAACCGGTGCGCAGATGCTTCCGATAGAAATATATCGTATTTGACAGGAGATGAACAGGGATAATCCGCCCAAATTACTGCACTATTTACCCAGACTGCGTATCTGCCCGGGCGTGATGTCGTAATACCGCTTAAACTGGCGGGAAAAATAGCCCGCGGAATGGAACCCGCACGCGAGACTGATTTCCTGAACGGACAGCGTCGTTTCGGCGAGCTGCCGGCGCGCCTGCTGCAGGCGGTACTGAATCAGGGCTTCGACCGGCGTGCAGTGCAGATAAAGGGAAAAGCACCGGGCGGCTTCGCTGCGGCTGACGTGGGCAGAAGCGGAGATGTCCGCAAGAGAGATCTTCTTTGCGTAGTTCGCGTAGATAAAAGAAAGCATCTGCTGGACACGGACATGCGCTTTTGCCTGTACGTGCGAGGCCGGCGTCCGCGGCCATTCGTCTGCGTGTTCGTTCAGATACTGAAAGATCGTAAGCAGTTCGCGCAGGACGCCGATTTCAAAGAACGGCGCGGCGTCGGCGAGAAGGGAATACATGCGCTGCGCGGCTTCGCGCACCGGTGCATGCGTTCCCTGGCGAAACAGGATGAACGGAAGATCGTCCCCTGTCAGAAACGGCTGGATGCAGGTACGGTAAACCCGGCTGCTCTCCGGCGCAAGCAGCGTGCCCGGAAAAACGATGCCGGGCATCGGATCCGGGATATCGCCCTCGATCTGCCGGATGCGGTGGAGCACGTTCGGGCAGACAAAAATCGTGTCGCCGGCCTCCAGGCGCAGGTGGACGTCACCGACCTGATAGTCGAGGACGCCGGTGGCGGCCGTAACGATTTCAAAATCCGGATGCCAGTGCACCGGACCCTCCCGGGCGGGCAGATCCGCCATTTCATCGTGAAAATAGACGATCGGAAACTCCGGGGACATGTGTTCTAACTGTTCCCGGAGCTGGTGATCGACATAAATCGGCATGGTTTCTCCTTTGAAAAAGTGGAACGGGTGCCTGACCCCCGTTCCGAAAAAGCGGAACAGGGGTCAGACCCCTGTTCCGTTTTTTTAGAATTCAACCGTTTCCGGCGCTTCGGTGAACGAGCTGAAGGTCGCCGTGGCGTTTTTGAAGTACAGCATCTGCATGTTGCCGTCGTCGGGGCTGTACATGGCGGCGAGGCTGGGCATGGCCTCGAGCATCGCGACCTTTACGTCGCGGCTGTCGTCGTTGACAAGTTCGCCGGCGACGCGCAGCCATTTGCCGTCCTTGAACGCGCAGATTTCGGCTTTCGGGTTCGCGGCGAGCTGCTTCGAGACGTTTTTGACCTTGCCGGTCTCGATGTAAAGTTTCCCGTCATACAGCAGCGCCGTGCCGAAGGGGCGGACGCGGGGCTGGTCGCCTTCGACGGTGGCCAGATAATAGGTTTCGGCGTCGAGCAGAAACTGACAGACTTTTTCGATTCCATTCATAATGATTCCTCCTTCTGTTGACTGTTGATATAGATCGCCGTTGAAATAGATTGCTGTTGAAATAGATCGCTGTTGAAATTGTTTTTCCCGGCCGCCGAGGCGGGGTGGTGCTTATGCCCAGTTTATCACAAAACGTCGCGGGAGAGGTCCCGGAAAAGTTCCCAGGAGAAGTCGTCCTTTGCCTGTTCCTCCGGCGGGAGCTTCCCGTAGTCCTGCAGCAGCGGATGGCGCCGCCTTGCGTTGTCGCGTTCAGGTGCGTACTGCCAGCCGTTTAAAACATGAAACCGCATCCACCGCAGATGCTCGATGGCCCGCAGGCGGTCGCGCTCCTTGCCGGTGGTGGCGGCGAAGGCTTCATATGCGCGCCGGCAAAGGTCGGGCGCAAGCAGCATCCCGTCCCTGCGGCCGGTGTCCGGCGCAGGATCCGCGCCGGCGTCGTTTCCCAGAAGAATGCGCAGTTTTACGGACAGATGATCCGCGGAGGCGAGATTCGACCGGCGCGTAAAGCTGTTCAGATCGGCCCAGGCCGGCGCTTTGCCGCCGCTTTGTTCGCGGTAGATCTCATGCAGCCGGATCGCCGTCGCGTTCAGCGCCGTCTTCATGACCAGCTCCGGGGAGAAGATCTCGTCCGGCGATCCGAAAACGACGGCGCCTTCAAACGGGGTCGACATCCGGGCGTATACGGTCCCTTCCACCGGGCAGTAGCGGAAAAGCTGGGTCAGGATCGACACCGTGCGCTCCTCGTCCGGCAGGCAGAGGATGATGCGGTCCGCCTTCTGCAGCAGCGAAAGGTCCGCGTTCCAGGGGACGTTGGCGAAAACGAGACTGTCGCGCTCCGCGGAAGACGCGTTGACACTGCAGATTTCATCGAGACCGGGATGATTGCGCCGGAAGTTTTCCAGATCGCCGATCACGTCGTAGCGGATGTGCTGCGCCGGGTCGATCACGTTATACTGCAGCGCCTGCTCAAGCAGTTCCTCCGCATAGGGGCCCTCGCCGATCAGAACGATCCGCTCGCCGGCCGAAAGCACGGGATAGCGGCTCCAGTAGAGGCGCGCGCAGCATTCATAAGGGTTGAAAAGCGTGATGTTTTCCGCCAGATGATCCGGCGCGTGTTCCGTCATACAGTAGATCCGGACGTTCTCGCCGTCAAAGGACGCCGCCCGGCGTTCGTTTTCGGCGCTTCCGCTGCCCATGCAGAAGATGTGGGCGGGGGCGGCGCCTTTTTTCATCTGAAGAAGGGCCGGGGCAGAAAGCGACGTGGCAATGCCCGGGACGCGGGCGCCTTCGGGAATCGTCTCCCCGCAGAAGATCACGGTGCTGTCCGGATCCTGCCGGCGAAGCGCGCCGGCCAGCGCACAGGACGCCGGACTGTATTCGGGGAAGAGAAACCACTCTGTTCTGCGGGCAAGGCCGAGGCGGATCATCGGGCCGAGCAGGGTGCGAAGGGTTGTGACAGCGAGGCTGATCAAAAGGGCGAGCAGGCCCATGCTCAGCAGCTGGAACAGCACACCGATGACGCGGCCGGCCGCCGTGACGGGGTAGGTATCGCCGTAGCCTACGGTCGTCAGCGTCGTCAGCGTATACCAGACCGCCGTCGGCAGCGAGCGGATCGTCGCGCCCTCGGCGCCGGACTCCGCCGCGACCAGAAGAAACAGCAGCAGAAAATAGGCGGCCGCCAGGAGAACGGCGAGAGTCAGTTTGCCGGTTTTCTTTTTCATTTCGATGATCCTTCGGTATTTTCCACGCTTTTCAGCAATTCCGGGATCAGACGGACGTTGTCCCGGTCCATTTCCTTGTAATCCACAGGCTTTCCGGTGATCGCGGTCAGTTTTTCCGATAACGCGTCGAGCTCTTCCCAGGGGATCATGCAGATGTGATATTTCCGCTGGGTGTCCTTGTTCAGCCGGATCTGCGGGGTGACCCCGGCGGCCTGCTGTTCGCGCAGGGTCCGCACGCGTTCTTCAAAGACATCCCCGGGCATGGGCCGGTATCCCATGCAGCTGTGGAACGCGATCCAGCGCAGGTGCTCTGTGCGCGCAAGGGTTTCCAGGACCTTTGCGTCCGCGGGCCAGGTCCCTTTTGGGACGTCCTCGCGCACGCTGCCGGTGGAGGCCAGGAAGGCGTCGATGAAATCCGCGCTGGCCCGGCAGCTCAGGCGGCTGAAGTAGTCACAGTCCGCCCAGTCCTCCTGCGCGGTCTTTCCTTCGGACAGATGGTACTGATGGTTCAGCAACATGGCCATCTCGTCGATTTTGCTGCTGCAGAGCAGTTCCGGCGCGTAAAGAGAGACGGTCTCGGTAAGCCCGGTGGCGGGGTCGAGGCGGCCGACACCGCTTTTCGCGCAGGTGACAACCGTCGCCCGGGAGCCGGCGGCGTGAAGGAAAGCGGTATATTCCGCCGCGATTTCGGCGTTGTATTTCTCGTCGCCGGTGCAGACCGCCACGTAATTCAGCTCGCTGCGCTTTTCGCTCAGTTCGTCAAAGATGGCCTTGCTGCGGGCGTCCTCGTCGCGGAATTCGATATGGTAGCGGCTGCACAGCTCCGGGGAGGAATAGGCGAAGCTGCCGTTCTGGCTGCTGCTGTCCTTTGCGATGACGATCGCGTGGAAGCGGCTTCCGTCGAACTGCCCGTTCATGACAAGACTTCGAAGCACGGCCTGGCCGATCTGTCCGAAGCCGATGATCACGGCCTCAAAGTTTTCCTCCGCTTTTCCGCGGCCGTCGAACCGCATCGTTTCGTACGGAGGCCAGGTGCGGATCATCATGCGGGCCGCAAGGTCCGCACGGTCAAGCGCCAGCACGGAACCGTAGCCGTAGTGTCCGTTTTCCGAACCCGGTTGGGAGGCCTGCAGGCCGGCGCCGAGGGAGGCGTCCTCCAGAAGCGCCGTAAGACGGGTCTGCGCCGGAGCGATGCCGGCTTCCTCCAGGGCTTTTTCCAGCGTGTTTGCGAACTGCAGGTTGTCGGCGGCCGCCGCGTCGAGGCAGTAGACATTCAGCGTCCGCTTTCCGGGCGCCATCCCGATGGTGCGAAGGAACTTTGCAGAGGGGCTTTTCGCCGAATCGTCCGAAAACAGGATGCTGCCCATGCGCAGGATGCGGCTGTCAAGATCTCCGCCGGCCTTCGGATCCACAAAAACAATCACGCCGGTATGCTTGCCGCCATCGGCAAGCTGCTGCGCAAAAGCGAGGGATTCCTCATTGGCCCCGTAGATCAGGGACAGCGTCCCCCGGCGCACCAGCAGCAGATTCAGCTGCCGCACCAGACGCGTGCCCATCGACGTAATGACCGCGCTCGCCGTAACATACAGACCGACCAGATGGACGAGATACATGAAAAACTGCATGAGCGGATTCGACAGCGCCGGCACGGAACTGACGGCGCTGATCTCATTGCGCCCGAGAAACGTGCAGAACGTTGCAAACAGCGTCCGCATCACCGCCTGGGGGATGCTGTCACAGATCGCAAAATAGCCCGTGCCGTAGAACGACACCGCGGAAAGCCCCACAAACAGAAAAAGCGCTCCGTTGATGCGGGTCAGAAGCTTCGGCTGAAAGCCCAGCGAAATGATCAGCAGCAGGAAAAGAAACCCGCTGGTCAGAATGACGACAAAAGACATAGGCACCTCTGAAAAAGACAGGGAAACAGGGAGACAGAACGATCGCGTGCCTCCTTTTCTTCGGGAACTCATTCTTATTCTACCTTTGTGCAAAGGCAAGCGCAATTCCTGTTTAGCGTCAGGGGGACAGGTTCCGCGACGCCCCCTGACGCCCCTGACGCGTCACTGTTTTGTCAGATACAGCTGCAGCGGTTCTACGGTGGAGGGTACGTTCGTCGCAGGCAGGCCCTCGGAGTAGCACTGGATTTTTACGGGGGCGGAATGGATCTTCCCTTCCCGAAGGCTGATCTCAAACGTTCGTGTCTGGGAATCGGAGGTCATGTCGATCGCCACATAAGTGTTGTAGTACCGTTTTTCCGGAAGCGTTCCCGTAAAGATTTCCCCGAAGTAATCCAGGACGGCTTCGCCGTCTTCGGAAATCACGAGGCCGGCATGGCTGTCGGGGTCTGAAATCGGCGCCGGGGGAAACCAGGCGTTTTTCATTTCATTTCGGTCTTCCTCTGTCAGTTCGTAGGTTCCGACATATCCTTCCGCCTGCCACCAGAGATCATCGCCAAAATCGATTTCCTCCCCCGAGTGGTTCGGCTGGAAGTAATCTGAAATCAGAGGATATTCTTTTCCGCCGATCGTCACATAGAAGGTCTCCACCGACGGTTTCGCCCCGGAGGCGTCTTCCGAGAGCGCCTTTGCGAGGGCAACGGGCTCGGCGAAGCGGTTCAGGAAGCCTTTTTCGGTTGCCACGCCCATTTCGACGGTCGACTCAAAGCGGATGCGGGTTTCGTCCGACACGCGGCAGTCGTAGAAAAAGGGGCCTTTCTGGCTGCGCTGGGGCGGCGCCTTGTAGAGGGACGCCTCTCCCGAGACGGACTCGAAAAACAGGTACGTTCCCGCCGGCACCGTGATCTCGCCCAGTTCATTCCCTTTTTCGTCGATCTGCGTCGCAGGGAAGTCTTCGAGAAGACGGCACGCCATATTCCCGGCGTCGATCTGCAGGCGGCCGCCGATCAGGACAAAGGTTTTGTACCGGTCGTCAGTCCCGCTCGGGAAGGAGTAATGCCCGTGGGGCACAAAGGAGGCGCTGTCGTACCGGCTTTCGCCGAAGGTGCGCCGTTTCTCAGCCATATGCACACAGCAGGGGCTGTAGGGGACAGCGAAGTCCAGATCCCCCAGAAAGCTGTCGAAGAACTGACAGGTCTCATAGCGGAACCGTCCGAAGCCGCCGTCCGGACGCGAGAAATCGTAGAAGAAACCCTCTTCGTAGCCGGCACGCTCCCGGAAAAGGTAGAACCCGCCGGCCGCCCGGATGATATAGTAGTCCGAGAGCGCATCCGCGTACTCGATGGTCAGGCGCTCGGTTTCCCCGTTTTTCTGCCGGATGCTGATCGCCGTGGAATCGTCCTCTGCTTTTGCAATACAGATGGAAACGTCCCCGTGGGGCAGATCATACCAGGTTTCCCGTTCGATCATGGCGATGAAGGAATCCGGCACTTCGGAAAGCGCAGATGCTTTTTCGCCGCCGACGTCGGAATAGGGGAAGCCGACGGTAAGGGGACGGGCAGTGTGTTCGCCGATGTCCCACCTGGCCTGCCACGGGACCGTATCCTGGTGAAAATAGAATCGGATTCCAACCGCGTCCGCCGTCCAGGCATAATTCGAAGGCTGATCTGTTTCCGGCAGATCCGCAAGCCCGTATTTCGACGTGACGGCGTCCCGCAGCTTTCGGGCGCACGTTTCATCATCCCATCCCAGATCGGACAGGGTGATCTTTTCCCCGGTCTGTGTGTCAAAGGTCGACCCGGCAAAGCGATAGGTGATGTCGGACGTCGACTTTCCCGGGCCCTGTACATATTCGGTTTCCAGGAAACTGAAGGCCACATGGTCGGCCCGGGTTACGTTGACGATGCAGCCGATGATCACGTACTCCTCTTTGACGTCTGCCGCTTCTTCGGGGTCGGAAGGCGTTTCTGTTCTCTTTGCCGCGCGCGTGCGGACCGACTCGTCGACCTGTGCTTTGAGGGTTTCCTCGGCATGCCGGTTGGCTGCCGCGACAGCCTCGCGAAAGGTATCCGGCGCTTTCCCCTCCACCGTAAGCTCGGTATAACGCCCGCAGGCGCCGATGGCCGTGTCCGGGTCAAAGGCGGTATACTCCTTCAGCGCCGTCCGGACCACATAGGGCTCTCCGTCAAAGTCCTGAAACGTCAGATCGGTTACATCGCCTTCCTCAGACTGCACCTGCGGATTTGGCTCCCCGCCGGACGGTTCCGGCTGCTCTGGTGTATTCCGGCACCCGCATACGGCGGTCAGAACCGCCAGAAAAAGAGAGATTACGGGGGTTTTTCTTTTCAACATTTCATTCGCCTCCTCGTGACAAACGATGGTGCTTCAGGAAGCCGGATCCCGTCAGGGCCCCTGCTTCTTCTAATGTAAAGCAGAAACAGGAAAATGTCACCATATTCTCGATTGACGCCGTTTTTTTTCATATTGTAAGATGGTTACATCAGGGAACAAGATGATGGGAGCAGGATCTGTTTTGATCTGTCGAGGAAGGAAAGGCGCAAAAGGATGAGAAAAGCAATTTCTGTATTCCTGATCATTCTGATGGCGGTCATGCTGCCGGCGGGATGCGGCGGGCGTCCCGCAGACAAGGCCGGCGGGCATTCGGAAGATGCCCAGCGGGCCCTTGACGGTGCGGCGGAAAGCGCAAGCGAGATGGAGTCTGACGCGGAAAGCGCAAGCGAGGCGGCGTCCGGCGCGGAAGACGCAAAAGCCCCGGAGGCCCCGGTCACAGCGGACGCGACGCTGGCGCAGCGCATCGCCGGCAAGTACAGCTTTCACTGTGGCAGCGAGGACGGGCGCGATGAATATCTGATCCTGGAGGTTCTTCCCTTTGGCGACAACCTGTACGCGTTCTGCGGACAGGCTGCGGCGGAGGATTCCGAACGCCTGCAGGCCTACTCCTTCTGGGCCGCGGAGTTTCTTCCCTTTGATGCGTCGGAGCTGGCGGACCCGAAGGGGAGTACGGCGACGGTCTGTCTGCTGCGCTTCTCGGTGATGTCGAATGCGGGCCGGTACTGGGACGGCGGCCACATAGGGACCATCACCCTCGAGGAGAACGGTCTTGTGTTTGAAGGCTTCGATCACGACGGTTTCCTTGTTCCGGAGGACGGCGGCAGCCGGCTCTTTCTGAAAGATGACCGCGTGGAGGATACCTTCCCGTACCTGCGCAGCGCAAAAAACGGGGACGCGGCCTTCGACGGGAACCTCGACGGCCTGTGGGTTTTTGACCGCGAGGATACGAACGTCTGGCTGGCCTTTGACGGGCCGGACATGTATGTGTACGGCAAGGATCCGGGCACGGAGGTCTTTCTGGCCGGCGGCTCGTACACCTGTGAAGATGTGGAGTACAGCTGCCTGGCAAGCCGCCTGGGATACGGCGGAATGCCCTTGGAGCTGCACGGCACCTACACGGTCAGCGGCGGAGATCTGATTATAACGATGCACAGTGAAGATCTGCCGGAGATCATTCCGGAATACGCGGTATACAAAAGAGCAGCGGATGGAAACGTCCACGTCACAAGCCTTGAGGAAGCGGCGGCGGCCACAGGCGCCGTCGGCCCGAACGGGGAGTATTCCGGCATCCATGTGGATCAAGGGGCGGATTCCGCCGATCCAACCGGGAAGGAGTCGGATCCCTTTTCTGAAATCGACCTGGAACAGCTTCGGGGGCAGGAATACTACGGCGTGTTTGTGCTGGCCTCCAGGACGCCCGAGGGATGCCGGCAGATGCTTGGCGATCTCGAAAAGGCGGGATTTCCCCAGTGCTTTATGGTCTTCACCCCCGACTTTTCAGGCCTGAACCCCGAGCCGTACTACTGTGTGACGGCAGGCCTGTTTGCGTCGAAGGACGATGCGGCGGCGGTCCTCTCCGAGGTAAAGGCGGCGGGCTTTACGGAGGCCTACGTGAAACAGGCCGGATCCTTCATCGGGGACCGGTACTGGTATACGATGTACAGCGGCGGACAGATCGACGCGGGCCCCGACGCCGCACGGATTCGCGGCGTTTACGTGTCGATCCCCTATCCCGCGGCCGGCGAAACGGTCATGGCAGACCTGCTCGTAACGAAAGACACGGTTTTTGACCCGTCCGCGGATATGCAGTTTTTCGGAAACGTTGAAGACGGCGATACCCCCTACGAATGGATGGAGCGAAACCTCCGCCTTCTGAAGGACGATCCGGACCGGTACCAGGCAGAGGGACCCGCCTTAAACGGCGTCTTCGAAGTCGGACTCGACGGAAACCGGATCACAAGATATTACGGAAGCTGCTGGTGGGATTAAGGAGCAGAAATGGAAGAGCGTTCCTACATCGCATTTATCAGCTACAGGCACAAGCCGCTGGACCGCGAAGCGGCGGAGCTGATTCAGAAAAAGATCGAGAACTATGTCGTGCCGAAAGAGTTCCGCGAACAGGCCGGCGACAAAACGATCCCGTCACCGGGGTGAAGAACTTAGAGCAAGCAATTCATAAAAATTCATTGAAATAATATGTGAAAGTACTGCGTTCCGCTCGAAAAACAGGTAGAATGAAAATGACATCCCTTGCTGGGTGTGGTCCGGTTTTGAAATGTTTAAAAGGAGGTTCCCATATGTTTTGTATAAACTGCGGTCAGGCTCTTCCGGAGGGTGTTTCATTCTGTCCGAACTGCGGACAGCCGGTTGCTTCGGCTGCGTCCGGGATCCCCGGTACACCCGCTGCGTCAGATGCGCAGGACGGCACTCGTCCGGCACATCATACACAGGGTGCTTCGCAGAACGCATCTGCCGCTCCTCAGCAAAATGTGCAGCACAGCGTGCCAAACGTGCGGTATTCCACACCGAAAACGCAGCAGGCGCCGGTCAGGGGCACGCCTTCCGGCGGGATGAACGCCAATGTACCCGGGAAAAAGAAGAAAAGAGGACCCGGCTGCCTGATCGTCGCGCTCATCCTGGTCGCGGTTCTTGCCGCACCGGTGATTCTCGGCCGGATGGGCATTCTTAAGAAACCTTCCGTCCCGCAGGACAACACCGCGCAGGCCGGGGAAGAGGTCTTCCGCGTGTACGAGGTGACGCTTCCGAAATCCTGCGGCGCGCGGGCGGTTGCGGAGCAGAACACGGCGCTCGCGGTGGAGGCCTATCTTGTGGCGCGGGCGTATGAAGAAAAGCTGCTAAGTTTTGACACGGAAAACGTCGAACCGGAGGATTTTGACGCGGAGGCGTACAGCGAGCTTCTCGACCGGACGGTTGCGGCCTACACGGTCGCGGATGCGCTGTGCGGCCAGCTGGAGGACATCGGCGAGCAGCTGGTCAGGCTGGAGGATGCGGGAATCCGCGGCCTGACCGGAGAGGTGAGCATCCGGCAGTATGCGATAAACCGTTCGGATTCGTCTGCCGAAACGGCACAGACCGCAGGCCCGGGAAACTGGACCCTGACCGTTCATGCGGCGGATCTCGATGATATGACCCAGGAGGAGTGGGCCCAGGAAGTCCAACGGCTGTTCGATGCCTATCCGCCGGGCAAAGGCATTCGGGGCCTTGCTCATGCGATGAAGACCGACGCGGCGCATGCGGCCGTGATGCACCGGCAGGCACAGGCGATCTTAAGCGGCTCGTTCGAAGGGGAGGCGGAATACGCCAATGCGGCGTACAAAACAGCGGTCGAGACAAAGGCGGCAGCGACCGTGGCAGGAGCCGGTGTCGCGATCGTCGCCACCGGCGGTACGGCCGGCGCCGTCGCCCACGCCCTCGCGGTCGGCGGAACGGTATGCACGACGGCACAGGCAGTGATTGACGTCGGTACGGCGTACACGATCCACACCACCAACGGCGAAGGCAACGAATATACGGAAGCCTTTGACAAAACCTCCAGTCAGTTCGCGCCGGTCGCAGGCATTTTCGCGCTGGCAAACGTTGGCGTAAACATCCACAACATCTACAAAAGCCTCGATACGATGGCCGATAATACGGATGATGTGGTACAGGGGGTGATCTGGGCTTCACAGGAACTGACAAGCTTTCTTACGGGCGATGGATCGGTTCTCGGCGGAACCATGAAGATGAACGACGACGGGACGGTCAGCTTTACGATGGTCGAAACGATGCTTGGCGACAACATGACGCCGGAAGAAGCGCTTCAGATTCTGAAAGACGCCTCCGGCCTTACGCTGACCGGGGAAATCACGGAAGAGGTATTGAAGATTGTCAACGGCGAAGCCGAAATGCCCTCAGCGGGCGAAGGCATCACCGATCTGGCAGACGTCTACATCGACACGTGGGATGCCTTCACCGATCCGGAAAATCCCTTCGATCTCGATGGCTTTATGGAATACATCGACGAGCTGTTCAACAAAGCCGCAGAGGAAGAACTCGAAGCCGTCGGTAAAAGCCTGGAGGACATCGACACGGAGGAAGATACCGGCGCGGAGGAAGATGCGGACGCGGAAGAGGACGCTGACGCGGAAGAGGACGCCGATACAGACAGCACCACTGCTGACGCCGATGCGGAAGAAGATACCGACGCGGAGGAAGATGCGGACGCGGAAGAGGACGCTGACGCAGAAGAGGACGCTGACGCAGAGGAGGACGCTGGCGCGGAGGAAGACGCTGACGCGGAGGAGGACGCGGACGTAGAGGAAGATGCTGACGCGGGAGAGGACGCCGACGCAGAGGAGGACGTGGACGCGGAGGAAGACACGGCGCCGCTTCCGGACGGCCCTATTTCCCCAGAGGAGCTGGTCGGCAATTACTACTACGCCGGCGATGCAGAAGCCACGTTTGCGATCTCCTCACCAGACGGCGTGAACCTGACCTTCCACAACCTGTACTCCGGCTATTCCTGGCCGATGATCTTCGATGCCGCAACAGGCACCGCACATGTGCAGATGGAATCCATGGACGGATTAAATTCGTCAAAACAGAGCATGGTCTTCACCCGAAACGACGACGGCAGCATTCACCTGCAGCACACCTTTTACATAAACGATTCACCCATCGACGTTTTCGAATTCGACAAGAAAAAATAGGACTGGGAAAAGGGAGGAACAGCATGATTTACAGAGATTTTCAGGGGATGAAGCTTTCTGCCCTCGGATTCGGCGCCATGCGGCTGCCGGTTCTCGACGGGGACGACGCGCGCATCGACGAGGCGGCGGCGCTTCGCATGGTGGACACGGCCATGGCCGGCGGGATCAATTACTACGATACGGCCTGGGGTTATCACGGTGAGAATTCCGAGCTGGTCATGGGAAAGGCGCTGGCGAAATATCCGCGGGACAGCTTTTACGTCGCGACGAAGTTCCCGGGCTACGATCCGTCCAACTGGGGCAAGGTCGAGGAAATCTTCAACCGGCAGCTGGAGAAGCTGGGCGTGGAGTACTTTGATTTCTATCTGTTCCACAACGTCTGCGAGATGAACGTCGACGCCTATCTGGACGACGCGAAATACGGCATCTACAGCTACCTGATGGAGCAGAAGAAAAACGGCCGGATCCGCCATCTGGGCTTTTCCTGCCACGGCAGCATCGAGGTGCTGAACCGGTTCCTCGACGCCTACGGGGACGACATGGAATTCTGCCAGCTGCAGCTGAACTATCTGGACTGGACGTTCCAGAAGGACAAGGAAAAGGTGGAGATTCTCGATCAGAAGAAGATCCCGGTGTGGGTCATGGAGCCCCTGCGCGGCGGACGTCTCGCAAAGCTCGATCCGGCCTACGAGGCGGAGCTTGCCGCCCTGCGCCCGGACGAGGGAATCCCGGCCTGGGCCTTCCGTTTCCTGCAGAGCCTGCCGTCCGTGACGATGATCCTCTCCGGCATGTCGAACCAGGAACAGCTTGAAAAGAACCTGGAAACCTTTGCGGAAGAGAAAAAGCTGTCCGACAACGAAATGAAAGCCCTGCTTTCCGTCGCCGACCGGATGCTGTCCGTCGGCACCGTCCCCTGCACGGCCTGCCACTACTGCGTCAGCCACTGTCCGATGGAGCTGGATATTCCGCATCTGATTTCGCTGTATAACGAGCACGTCTACACCGGCGGCGGCTTTATCGCGCCGATGGCCTTAGGCGCGCTGCCCGCGGAAAAACAGCCCCAGGCCTGCCTCGGCTGCCGAAGCTGCGAACAGGTCTGCCCCCAGCAGATCCGGATCTCGGAAGTGCTCGCGGACTTCGCGGAAAAACTTCACTGAACGAAAAGCGGAACGGGGAAGTCGGAGGCCAAGCGGTCTTAGGAAGACAAAAGCTCCT
>JAZQBE010000116.1:0-30272 GCA_045545575.1 Shuttleworthella sp. | reverse complement strand
ATTTCATCCGGTTCCGTTCTCTCCCTGCGCAAAAATTCATGCAGAATCCGGGCTGCCGTTTTTCGCAACAACACTCCTTTTCTTTCCAGTACATCCTGTGCTTCCAGCCAACCGGAAGCATACCCATATTCCACGCAATCAGCCGGTGACGGAAGTATCCCGCCACCGGCTGTTAATTTTTCTATAAATTGCTCTATTGTAATTCCTGCTTCATCATTTATCATCAATTATTGTACCCTCACACGAATGGTTACATTTTCACAAGCATCCAACTTCTTCACTTCAAAGCAGCCGGACGTATTTTCTGTCTGCTCCCCGGTCCAAAGGTTAGTTACCTCGTAAGACCCTGCCTCTTTAAAAGCCTTTGTATTTACCATTTTATGACCTAACAGTTTTACAATCTGTTCTACGGTAATTTGAAGTTCCTTCTCCCACGCCTTGTCATTTACATTGATAAAGCTGATTGCCAAACTGCCGTCTGCCAAAGGCTTTGCCAGAATGTCACAGCGGTCATGGTTCGTAATATAGTCTGTATCCGGAGCATCTGTTTCTATAGTCGTATAGACACGCTTTGCCTGAATACCAAGAGCATCCTGATTTAACGCAATCAGTTCCTTATTGGCAATAATCTGATTAGCTCCTGCAGACGGATGCGGAAAATCCCTTCTGCCGTCTCCACCGCCAGATCCTGATGCTGGGACGCAAATAAAATCATGGCGTCGTCCAGATTCCGGAATAGCCGCTTGGGATCCACGGGTTTGGAAAGATAGCGAAAGGCGTGAAAACGCAGTGCGTCGTCCAGATAGTCCGGGTAAGAGGTGACCACAAAAATAATGCAGGAAGGATTTCGTTCCTTTATGAGGGGTCCGGCATCCACACCGCTGGTGCCGGGCATTTCCATGTCCAGAAACAGAAGGTCCCAGGAACCGGGATCGGCCAGAAGGGCGTCGGAGGATTCAAAAACCTGAATTTCCGGAAGGGGAAAGCCGCGGTCGCTGAAATAGGTTTTTAAAAGACCAAAAAGGTCCTGGCAGAGAATGGGATCGTCATCACAGATCGAAATACGCATGTCAAATCACTTTCAACAATACAAAAGATTGAGAATAACGATGGCTTCGGGTTTCTGATACAGGCGGTTTGAAGCAAGAAGACTCGGGATCAGTGCTTTTGACAGTTATGTTGCTTTTTTTACCGCCTCCCTGCGGTATTGAAGCGGAGGTTTTCCGTATTTGCTGCGAAAACAGCGGGTGAAGTGGCTCTGATTGCTGAATCCAAGAGAATCGCTGATATCCGCCAGCTTCATGGTGGTATGCGTCAGCAGATGTTCACTTTCGCGGAGCCTGCATTCCATAATGAACTCACTGGCGTGAAAACCGGTTTCTTTCAGAAACAGGGCGGAAAAATACGGAACACTGTATCCGCTGAAGGCAGCGGCATCAGCAACGGTGACGCTGGAGCTGATATTGCGCCGGATATACTCGATGCATTCATAGATCGTGGGATGACGAATGCTGTTCGGGAGAACCATACGGGCATCGCGGATGCGCAGAGTAAAATCCGCCGCGGCCACGGCCATTAAGGCGTATATATCTTTGGATTGGTGTATTTTCCAGGCGGACGAAATGTATTCCTCTGCCAGAAGGAGTGCCTGCTGGCGCTCCAGCCCGCCGCGGATTCCGGTCTGCCACAGATTTGTCATCATGGAGATAAACAGGGTCAGTGTCTGCTCTCTTGGATTCTGACTGAAACTGCCGTACCGGGAAAGAGCGTGTGCACCACCCTTGGCCTGCAGTGCTTCAATGTTGCCTGCTTCGATCAGAGGAAGGGTTTCAGTGAGGGCGTCATAGGCAGAATTATAGTAGGAATACTCCATTTTTTCGATGTATTCCTCCTCGAAGCCCAATAGAGGCACATCTGTGTTTTCCGGAAGCTGATAAAGAATGGCAGCGGCATCCTGATATGAGAGCCTTTCATGGGCTGTAATCCATCGAAGATGAAGAAGCAAAGCCAGAAAAGACTGCTGCGAATACACGGGAATGGACGAAAGAGACGAGATGCATCGGTCCTTCTCAGACACGGGGATCTGAAAGATGTGCATATATTTTATGATCTGCTGCCGGGTACAGGTCTGACTGAAAACCGGACCGACCAGAAGCTGGCAGCGTTCGGAGGAAGTGCCGACCACACCGAAGAAGGCATGGCAGCTGGTTTCATAAATCCGGATGGGTTCAGAGATGTCCAGCATATCCGATCGCGGGGCGCCGGAGGGCAGACAGGAGCAGATATTTTCCGGCAGATACAGGATGGCTTCATCCTGTTCAAATAAGGCTATAGGAATAAGACCGAAAAAGAAAAGGTTTTCTAAGACCGGGGCCAGATTCTCGTGCATGATTTTGCTCCTTTCATGGATCATGATAATAAATTTATACCAAATACATTAATTATATGCAATAACCAGGCGCCGGAAGATGATAGCATGATTCCAACGCCGGAGGGTTGACGCCATACCAATCAGCACTTCTGGCGGCGGAACCGTAATCTGATCATATGAGAGCAGCAAGAAGAGAAAGAGAGGATATTTATGAGGCAGGAGGAGATCGTTATTCCAGATGCGATCAGTCCGATCCGGGGAATTCGCTTTGTCCCGGATGGACAGGGACAGTACCCGATGATTATTGTTAGCCATGGCTTTTTTTCCAGTTACAGCATGATGCTGGAAACGGCAGAAAACCTGGCAGCCTGCGGGTACATCACCTTTTGCTTTGATTTCCGGGGATTGAGTTATACGGCCATCAGCGGCGGGGACCGGACAAAGGCAACGCTGGATACGGAGGTTTCAGACCTGCAGGAGGTTCTGCACTGGGCGGAAGGTCTGGAAGACGTGAAGCCGGGGCAGATTTATCTGGCCGGTCAGAGCATGGGGGCCGTGGTCAGCCTTCTTGCGGCCCGCAAATGTCAAAGCCGTATCCGCGGCATGATTCTGATGTGTCCCGCTCTGAATATGAAAGAAAGCTGTGCTGCACAGCTGGCGGATCTGGATGCAGTTGGAGATGTTGTCGAAAACTTTATCGGAGTACCCGGACTGAACCTGGGGAAAGGGTTTTTTGAATCCCTTGCAGCGGCAAATCTGGAGGATTTTAGCGATATCACCGTTCCGGTATATCTGATTCATGGAACGGCAGATGAAATGGTGCCGGTATCCTGGAGTGAGCGGCTGGCCGGGCAGCTTGCGGCGGTAAAGTTTACATTAGCTGATGGGGAACCCCATAATTTCAAACTGTCCCCGGAACAGGCAAAAGAAGCTGTGATGTATGCAGCAGGAAAGGAGAATGGAAATGAAGCATTGGTTTAAGAGAGTATCGGCATTGCTGCTGGGCGTTCTGCTTGCCACGGCGCTGGCGGGATGCGGTGCGGCCGGGGATGAGTCTGCCGTACAGGAAAGCACAGAAACCGCGAAAACAGAGGACACCAAAACAGCAGAAACATCGGAAACGGAAGATGCGGATACGACTCCTTCTGCGGAAGAAGCAGATCAGGATATACCGACGGACACGTTTTCCTATATCATCAGCGTCAATATTGATTCTCAGTTTTATACAGACTATGCAGAGAGTCCCGCATATCAGTACTGGGTGTCCAAACCTTTCGAGGTAGATGGTCAGAAGCGCTATCTGAACCTTGATTTCTGGGCAGCACCCTCCGGCTCAGAAAGCGATTATCTGAATAACCTGATTGCAACGGGAGAATATGCGGATGTCTTTACGACGGCTTACTCATCCATGAAGCCCATTGAGCTGTATGAAGAGGGAATCGCCATCGACATCACCGAGTATGTTGAGAAGTATATGCCCAACTATATGGCCTGGGTGGAAGAGCACGATTATTATGATTATGTGACGAATCTGGTTGACGGAGAGCGGCGTTTCATTCAGCTCTACGATGTGTGCGACGAACCGGGCGAGATGTGGGGCGGATACATGTACCGCCGGGACTGGATTGTAAAGTACGGAAAGAATCCCAAAACACAGGAAGCCTTTACCGGCAGCTGGCAGGATGATGAAAAGAAGATCTGGGTGGATGATGTTGTTTTCCCCTCCGGAAATACAGATCCGATTTACATTTCTGACTGGGAATGGATGCTGGATATTTTTCAGACTGCGCTTGAAGAACAGGGAATTGATGACGGATATGCCTTCAGCATTCCCTATTACGGCGCTGTTTTGACGGGAGATTTTATTACCGGATTTGGCGGCGGCGCAATGAACTATATCAATGCGGACGGCGAGTGTGTGTTCGGGATGGCCGAGGATCACACAAAAGCATATATTGAGTGTATGAACACCTGGTGGAATAACGGCTGGCTGGATCCGGCATTTGACGAACACACCAACGACATGTTCTTTTCTATTGACCAGACCAAGCTCTATTCCGGAAAAGTGGGTGCTTTTTATGGCCTGACATCCCAGCTGGAAGGACGCATGGACACCGGCAGCGGAGATGCCACGGACGGAGCCGTGATTTTTGGCGCGCCCCAGCCGATCAATGATGTGTACGGCACGGCGGACGATCAGGGAAAAGAGCCGACAAATTACTACGGAGGAAGTCTGGTTGCCACATCCGTGGTGGTTACAAACAAAACCGAGGGAAAGAACCTGGCAACATTTTTCACGGCACTGGACGAACTGTACACCCCGGACGGCGGCATGCTTCGCAATATCGGCCTGTCAAAGGAGCAGCAGGCAGAGTTTCAGAGCGATTTCTATCTGGAATGGGGGCTGGAGGATGGAGCATATGAAAAGGTGGAAAACACTGACGGCTCATACACCTACGTACTGAATCCCAAACGGGACGCGGAAGATGGGCTCTCCGGTGCCTGTTCAATGATGCGTGTACTTGCCATGACCACAAACGGAAATGTGGATCACGGTTATACGGAAACGGAAGCCCATTCGCTGCAGAACTGGATCAAGTATCCCACGACGGGAAATATTCCGACCCTGGTAACAGCTCAGCTGGATGCGGATCAGACTGCTTTTGCCAGCACCATGACGGCAAATCTGACATCATATGTGGCACAGGAACTTCCCCAGTTCATCCGAGGCGAAAAGACGATTGAAAAGGACTGGGAAGATTTTGTCGAAGGCATGAAAATTTACGGCACCGATACATATTGCGGATATATCAACGAAATACTTGGAAAATAGGATAGAGCAGTGCCGTATAGGCAGATCGGGCAGGGGGTGAAGATAAAACACTTTCAACGAAGCAAAAGATTCAGTATAATGATGACATCAGGTTTCTGATACAAACGCCAATTAGTCTCTCATTCATCGTCACGCCAGCGTGGCATGAAGCCGGACTTTTGGCGTTTGAATCATGTTATCATTATATGTCAGGGAAGGAACATATGGAAGGAAACAGTTTCTGGTTTGCATTTGAACCCATCCTGATGCAGTGGCTTCAGCAGACCTTAGGCGCCGGTGCGTCGGTGATTTCTCTCTTCTCGGCTTTGGGTGAGGAGACCATTCTGGTGGCGATCTTAGGCATTCTGTACTGGTGGCTGGATAAGTCCTATGCAAAAGCCGTCGGCACCAACATCGTCATCGGTATCACCTGGAATCCTCTGCTGAAAAACGTGGTGCTTCGCCGCCGCCCCTATATGGATCATTCCCAGATCCAATGTCTGCGCCCGGTGGAAGCGGAGGCCGATATATACGATATCGCGGCCCAGGGATATTCCTTCCCCAGCGGCCATTCCACCAATTCCGCCATTGTTTACGGCGCCCTGTCCATTCACCGTCCGCAGCTTTTATGGCTTCGGGTGCTGGCGTTTCTGCTGCCGTTTCTGGTGGGCATTTCCCGCGTGGCGGTGGGCGTGCATTACCCCACGGATGTGCTGTGCGGATGGGCCTTCGGCGGACTGGTTCTGCTGCTGAACGAAACCATCAGCCGGCGGGTAAAGAATCAGCATCTGTATCATCTGGTGCTGTTTGCGATCTCGCTGATCGGCATGTTCTACTGCCGCACCTCGGACTATTTCACCTCTTTAGGCATTATGGGCGGATTCTTCCTGGCCCTGCCCTTTGAAGAGAAGGTGGTGCGGTTTGAAAACACGAAAAACCCGGTGCGGGGTGTTTTGCGCGTGGCGGTTGGATTCGTTCTGTATTTTGGCATTAACACACTGCTGAAGGTGCCTTTTTCCTCAGAGTTTCTGGCCTCCGGCACCATGGCGGCTTTCCTGGTGCGCACCCTGCGCTACCTGATTGTCACTTTCAGCGTCATCGGCCTGTATCCGCTGCTTTTCGCGAAGATGGATCGCTTCTGGAACCGCGATGAAAAGAAGACGGCAGCGGCGGCCTAGCTGACCGCGTGCGTTCGCGGGACTGTCGAGGATGGTTTAAGGGAACGCGGTATTGGTTTTAGAATGACACGCAAGCCATAAAGAAAGAGAGGGCCGCCTGTGCGTACTTATGAAGATAAAGTCAAGGACATGATTGCCTCCATTGTTTCCGACTACAAAAAGGGCCGGGACATCGATAAAACCGCGGTGTACGAGCAGCCGGATCAGGAGACGGTGATCGCCATTGTGCGAAAGATGCTTCGGATCATCTATCCCGGCTACTACCGAGACAACGTGTTTAAGGTCTACAACGTCGACAGCAACCTGACCGTCTGGATCGAGGACGTCATTTTTAATCTGAGCCGCCAGATCGCCCTGGTGCTGCGCTACCAGCAGTCCGAAGGCGGCGCCTCCGGCATCGTCCCGGACGCCGGCTGCGATCCCCAGCGGGACGCGATGCGCGAAACGATTTATGAGGCGCGCGCCCAGAACATCGCCATCGAGTTCTGCAGCCGCATTCCGAAGCTGCGCGAGTATCTCGACACCGACCTGGAAGCGTCGCTGGACGGCGACCCGGCCGCCTTAAACAAGGACGAAATCGTCCTGTGCTATCCGGGCCTCTTGGCGACGACGATCCAGCGCATGGCGCACGAGCTGTTTCTGCTTGACGTGCCGCTGCTGCCGCGCATGATGACGGAGTACGCCCACAGCATCACCGGCATCGACATGCACCCGGGCGCCACCATCCGCAAGTATTTCTTCATGGACCACGGCACCGGCGTCGTGATTGGTTCCACCACCATCATCGGCGAGCACGTCAAGGTCTATCAGGGCGTGACCTTAGGCGCGCTTTCGACCAGCGGCGGACAGAGGCTGCGCGGAAAGAAGCGCCACCCCACGATCGAGGACTACGTCACGATTTATTCCGGCGCGTCGATTTTAGGGGGTGAAACCGTCATCGGCCACCATTCCGTGATTGGAGGCAACGCGTTCATCACCAGCTCCATCCCGGCCAATACCAGGGTTGCCATCAAGAATCAGGAGCTGATTATGAAGGACGGCAGCGGCCGGCAGATGATCGATCAGAAGGTGCTGGAAGGAAAAGGCTGATCCGCAAATAAGCATAAAAAGGAAAGGAAGAAAGCGATGAAACAGCCGGCATTCAACCCCTATCTTCCCAGCTGGGAATATGTCCCGGACGGCGAACCGCATGTTTTCGGGGATCGTCTCTATGTCTACGGCAGCCACGACCGCTTCGGCGGCGAGGATTTCTGCCTGAACGACTATGTCTGCTGGTCGGCGCCGGTGGACGATCTTTCCGACTGGAAGTTCGAAGGCACCATCTACCGCCGCAGTCAGGACAGAGTCGGCGACAAGATGTATCTTTACGCGCCGGATGTGTGCCAGGGACCGGACGGCCGTTATTATCTCTATTACTGCATGAACCGCGACAGCACCGTCGGCGTGGCCGTGTGTGATACGCCGGCGGGGCAGTACGAGTATTACGGCCGGGTACACTACGCCGACGGCACGGAATACGGGAAGAAAAAGGGCGACAACATGACCTTTGACCCGGGCGTGTTCCGCGATGACGACGACCGCATCTACCTGTATACCGGCTTCGGTTTAAACGGTTTCATCGGCAAGCTGATGGGCATGCGCGCGAAGGTGAACGGCGGGTATGCGGTGGAGCTTTCCTCCGATATGCTGACGATCTGCTCGGAGGTGGTGTCCACGGTCACAAACGCGGACCGCGCGAAGGGCACGCCCTTTGACGGCCATGCATTCTTCGAGGCCTCCTCGATGCGCAAGATCAACGGGAAGTATTATTTCATTTACTCCTCGATCCTAAGCCACGAGCTTTGCTATGCCACCTCGGACAGCCCCATGGGGCCCTTTGCGTACGGCGGTACGATCGTCAGCAACGGCGACGTCGGCTATCAGGGACGCACCCAGGCGAAAGCCCTCAACTACATGGGCAACACCCACGGATCGCTGGTGGAGGTGAACGGGCAGTGGTATGTGTTCCACCACCGCCAGACGAATCAGCATGCGTTTTCGCGGCAGGGACTGGCGGAAAAGGTGACCATCGCCGAAGACGGAAGCATCCCGCAGGTGGAGAGCACCAGCTGCGGCTTAAACGACGGCCCGCTGCCCGGAACCGGCACCTATGAAGCCCGGATCGCCTGCAACCTGTCCTCGGCAGAGGGCACGTATTTCTACGCTCGGAAGGTCAAGGGCGTCCATCCCGAGGCCCATCCCTATTTCACCCAATCCGGCGGGGACCGCGAATCGGACGGCGACCAGTACATCGCCAACATGCAGGACGGCTCCTGGGCCGGGTTCAAGTATTTCGCGTTTGATCAGGAATCGAAGTTCACGCTGCGCTTCCGCGGAACCGGCGAGGGCAAGGTGATCGTCTCCACGATTCCGAAGCGTTTTGCCGCCGGCGCGACGGCGGAAGGCGCGGACGAGATGCGCATGAAATCCTTCCAGCCGATGGTGTGCCAGGCCAGCCTGGATATCAAACCTTCCGCGGACTGGACAACGGTTTCGGCGGATTTCCATCCGGTGCCGGAAGAGCAGGCGCTGTACCTGTGCTTCCTCGGGACCGGCGCCGTGGACATCGCGTCCTTTACGATGGAATAAGCAAAGAACAGACGAGGATACCATCATGCAGTTTTACATGCCTGCCCGTGTATATCAGGAACCGGAATGCGTCCGCGCCCACGCGAAGGAGCTGGCCGCGCTTGGAACGAAGGCGCTTCTTGTGACCGGCCGTCATTCGGCGAAGGCCTGCGGCGCGTACGACGATGTCGTCGCTGCCCTGAAGGAATATGGCGTTTCATACGCATTGTTCGACCAGGTGGAAGAGAATCCGTCCGTCGAAACGATCGTTGCCGGCCGCGATGCCGGACTGGCCGCGGAAGCGGATTTCGTCATCGGCATCGGCGGCGGTTCGCCCATGGATGCCGCGAAGGCGATCGCCCTTCTGATGGCGCATCCCGACGAGGACTGGACGTTTATGTATGACACGTCCCGCAGCGGCGGCGCGCTTCCCGTGGCAGCCGTGCCGACAACCTGCGGAACGGGGTCCGAGGTGACCGGCGTCTCCGTGCTGACGCGGCGCGAAAAGCGCACGAAGGGCAGCATCGCCCACCGGATTTTTCCGGCGCTGTCCCTGGTGGACGGAAAGTATTTAAAGTACGCGCCGGTTTCGATGATCGCGAACACCGCGGTGGACGCGCTCGCGCATCTTGTCGAAAGCGACATCCACAGCAAGGCGACGGAATACAGCCGCATGTGCGCGATGGGCGGTCTTGCCCTCTGGAGACGCAGCCGTACGCCGCTGCTTCTGGCGGTGGAAATGGACAGCCAGGGCAGAGCCCGGGAACAGATCATGGAGGAGGTACTGACAGATGCGGTCCGCGCCGATCTGATGTGTGCGTCTACCCTGGCCGGCATGGCCATCGCCCAGAGCGGGACGACCATTCCCCATGGATTAAGCTACACGCTCACCGTGGAAATGGGCATGCCCCACGGCATGGCCTGCGGGTACTTCCTTTCCCGGTATGTCGCGGAGGCGTCAGAAGCGGATCAGCAGCGGATTTATGAAGCCAGCGGCTTCGCGGACGCCCAGGATCTGCAGCAGTACTATGACGCGGTCTGCCGTCCGCCGGAGGTTCCGAGAGAGCTCCTGCAGGCTGCCGCGGATGCGACGCTTGCCAGCCCGGCAAAGATTTCGGCCTGCCCTTACGCGGTGGACCGCGCCGTGATGGAGCGGATTGCCGGTCTCGCGTAACCGGCCGCGCCGGGAAGGAGAAATTCGAATGCCATTCCAAAAATCTCTGTCCACCCTCTGTTATATGGAGCGGGACGGGCAGTTTCTGATGATGCACCGCGTCAAAAAGGAGCGGGACATCAACAAAGACATGTGGATCGGCGTCGGCGGTCATTTTGAGGACGACGAAAGTCCCGAGGAATGCCTGCTGCGGGAGGTGCGCGAGGAAACCGGCGTCACACTGACATCCTGGCGCGCCCGCGGAATCGTCACGTTTGTCTACGGGGATACCGTCGAATACATGCATCTGTTTACGGCGGATGCGTGGGACGGCGAACCGATCGGAGCCGATGACTGCGCCGAAGGCGTGCTGGAATGGGTGCCCTGTGATCAGGTGCACGAGCTGCCGATCTGGGAAGGGGACCACATCTTCCTGCGGCTGCTGGCAGAGGATCATCCGTTTTTCCTGCTGAAGCTGGTCTATGACCCGGACAACCGTCTGGTTCACGTCCTTCTCGACGGAAAGACGCTGAAGTGACAAAAAACAAAGAGGAGAGGAGAACACATGGAAAACAGGTATCAGGACAATGGGGAGCGGCTGAATCTGGCGCGTGAGCTCGCGGCGGAAGGGATCGTGCTGCTGACCAACGAGGATCATGTTCTGCCGCTGGCTGCCGGAAAGACGGTTGCGCTTCTCGGCCGCGTGCAGAACAACACGAACATCGGCGGCGGCGGCAGCGGCTTTTCACAGTGCGACAATCCGCTGCAGGTCCGCGCGGAGCTGAAGGCGTCCGGCGTGACGCTCGAGCCCGCCCTGGATGCATTTTACGGCGAGGCGGCCAAATCCGAGCTTTCGGCGGACGAAGAGCGGAAAAAGCAGATGGCCGAAATGTTCTCCGGCGGTCTGGAGGGGCTGGTTGCGAGCGGCATGATTTATGAACTCTTCGGCAAATACAATGCGCCGAAGGTCGAGCCGATTCCGTCTGAGGACATCTTCAAAGAGGCGGCCGGCCGCACCGATACCGCCATCATTCTGATCGGCCGCGATTCCGGCGGCGAGGAGTGCGACCGCCGCGTGGAAAACGACTATTATCTGATCCCCTCGGAAGAGGAGCTGATCGAAGCCGCCGCCGCGCATTTCGCGAACCTGATCGTCGTCTTTAACGTCAACGGAGCCGTCGATACGGGCTGGATGCTGCGCTATCCGCAGATCAAGGCCTCGCTCTTCATGGGCACGGCGGGCGAGCAGGGCGCGGGCGCCCTCGCGGATATCCTGACCGGCAAGGTATCGCCCTCCGGCAAACTGACGCAGACGCTGGCCCTGACCTACGAGGATTATCCGACGGCCGAGAATTTCTGCTATAACAAGGACGACGTTTCGACCATCCGCACCTACGCCGATTACGGCCTTTCCGCGGAAGACAACGGCAGCACCGGCCGGGATCTGTCGCCGGTGACGCTGTATCAGGAAGGCATTTACGTCGGCTACCGCTATTTCGATACCTATTTAAAGGACGTCATGTTCCCCTTCGGACACGGCCTTTCCTATGCGTCCTTCGATCTGAAATGTGTTTCGGCGGATCTGTACGAAGGCAGCCTGTGCGTAACGGTTTCGGTGGAAAACACCTCCGATGCGTTCAGCGGCAAGGAAACCGTGCAGCTGTATGTTTCGGCCCTGGACGGCGTGCTCGACAAGCCGCTGCAGGAACTGAAGGCGTTTGCGAAGACCGACCTGCTTGCGCCCCGCGAATCGGAAACCCTTGTGCTTTCCGTGCCGCTGCAGGATCTGGCCAGCTTTGACGAAGAAAACATGTGCTACCTGATCGAGCAGGGCATGTACATCGTATTCCTCGGTACCGGTTCCCGCGACGGCATCGCGGCGGCCTCGCTTCTGTTTGAGGATGATATCGTTACGCGTCGTGTTTCGGCGGACATCGGACCGCTGGCCTGCAATGCCGGCAAGATCGACTGGCTGACCGGCCCGGATGCGGAGGATCTGCCGGAGGACCTCTGGGACGAGGAGGACGATGCGGACGAGCCGGAGGAGGACACGGCGGAAGAGGACGAGGAAGATGACGATGCCTCGGCCTTCTGGGACGGTGAGGCGCTTCCGGTGCTTGCGGTCACGCAGGACGACCTGCGCCTGTGCTGGGAGAGCGAGCCGATCTACGACTTCTCTGTGCCGGCGGAGCCGTCCGTGCTTCGCGACGTATACGAAGGCCGGGTCTCCATGGAAGCCTTCATCAACCAGATGAGCTTTGACGAGCTGCTGGTGCTTTGCACCGGATGGGGAAGCGGCCTGCCCTTCGGCGGCGCTGCGGCCGGAAACGCGCCGGTATCGCTGCAGTATCCGGACGGGACGGACATCGGCACCTGTGACCGCGAAGGCGCCATGCAGGGCTACACCAGCCCGGCGCTGACGAAATACGGAATTCCGTCCGCCGTGTACAAGGACGGCCCGGCGAGTGTCGGTATGACCGCGTGGCCGACAGACATGGTCATCGCGCAGACCTGGAATACCGACCTGATGTACCGCTTCGGAAGCGCCTGCGGCTGGGAAGCGGCTTCCCAGGGCGTGGACAGCTGGCTTGCCCCCGGCATGGACATCATGCGCAACCCGATCTGTGGCCGGAACTTCGAGTATTTCTCGGAGGATCCCTACGTCACCGGCGTCTGCGCCGTGGAAATCACCAAGGGCGCCATGGAAACCAACCCGGTCACGACCTGCCCGAAGCACTTCGCGTTAAACGAGCAGGAGACGTACCGCCGCGGTTCCGGCAAGAAAAACATCGATGCGGCGGATTCCATCGTATCGGCCCGCGCCGCCCGCGAAATCTACCTGAAGCCCTTTGAGATGGTTGTGACGCAGGCAGAGCCGACGACGGTCATGACATCCTTCAACCGGATCAACGGCACCTTCGCCGGCGGACACCGCGCCCTCTGCACGGACATCCTGCGCGGCGAATGGGGATATGACGGCGTGGTCGTTACCGACTGGGGTGATATGGACGTCGTCGTCGACGGCGCGGACGCGGTGGCGGCCGGAAACGACGTCGTGATGCCCGGAGGCCCGCCGGTAATGGAGCAGATCCGCAAAGGATACGAAGAAGGACGCGTCACACTCGAGGAAATGAAACGGGCCGCGGCGCACCTGATGAACTTCGTGATGAATTCCGCGGCGATGAGAAATGTATAGATTTAGAAACGCGCAGCGTTTCCGCGGTTTTCGCGAAGCGAAAAACGCACGCAGCGAAGCTGCGAAAGCTATAACGAGAAAAACGCACAGCGTTTTTCGAGTCTGCAGTCGTGCGCTGCATTGGCTTCGCAGACCGCAACAGCAGCTGGTTTCAAAACATATGGAAAGAGCCTCTTCCTTTCGGAAGGGGCTCTTTTGATTTCATTTCCGGCGATGTGCAATTTTGGCAGTTTCCGCGTGCATGAATGCAAGCCGGAAGGCCGGCTTTTGCACGCACTCGCTTTCATTTCCGGCGATGTGCATTTTTGGCAGTTTCCGCGTGCATGAATGCACGCCGGAAAGCCGGCTTTTGCACGCCCTCACCTCCGCATCAAAAAAGACGCCCCTTCCTTTCGGACGGGGCGTCTTCCATATTCACTGTGCAGCCGGTGTTTCCGCTGGTGTCTCAGCCGGTGTTTCTGTAGGCGTGGTTTCCGCGCTTCCTTCAGCGGGCGTTTCCGCCGGCGTCTCTGCCGGCGTCTCTGCCGGTGTCTCGACCGGTGGCGCGGCGGGCGGTTCCGTCACTTCCGGGATTTGCAGCTCATCCGCCAGGAAGCGGGTGTAGCCTGCACGGCCGTCGCCGTTTAAGTGGATGCCGTCGGAGTAGAACCAGTCGGGATGGTAGGGCGCCACCTGGGCCCATTCCAGCACCGTGACGTTGGCATTTTTCTCACCCAGCGTGCGGATGGTGGCATTGACGCTGTCGATGTAATTCAGGCTCGGGCCGTAGCAGGTCAGCCAGTAAATGTAGCGGTCCGGTCCGAGGTAATCGATCAGGGCCTGTCCGACTTCTTCCTTGAAATTGGCATTGGTGCCCAGATGGATGATGACGGTCTTTCCGAGGAAGCCGTTCTGATACAGCAGCGAGGCGATCTGCGACGCCTGCACGACCTGCCGGGACTGGGCGGCGTCCACGTACATGGAGGGGATGCGCGCCTGCATGTCGGCCACGGCGCCGAGCATGACGGAATCGCCGATGGCGGTCATCGTTACGGTCTGGGAGATCACGCCTTCCGGCTTCGACGCGTCACAGGGAATGTCGAAGGGGTAGGGATCGGTTTCCCCGCCGGTAGCGCCCGGGGCAGTCGCGGCTTCACCGCTTTCGGTCGGAAGCATTTCGACCGTCTGGTGTTCAAGCAATTCCGCGTTGGCTGTCAGTTCTTCCTCCAGCTGGGTCATATCTTCAGCATCGTGCGTCGCGTCAAACTGCCGGGTCTGCGCAAAGGAGACGCAGAGGACGGCGACGGCGAGGACGACGGACAGAAGCGTCTGCAGCGAGACGCGCTCGAAGAGGATGGCCAGAGGATGATCGGAGCGGGATGTCAGCGGCAGGAAGGGATAGAAATCCAGCCGCGAAAGCAGTCCGTCGATTCGCCAGAGCGCTTCCGCCGCGGCGAAGATCACCAGAAGCCCAAGAAGACGCATGGACAGATCCTGCGCGTTCGGATAGTACTGCTGGAAAAAGTAGATGACCGGATACATGACCAGATAAATCATGTAGCTGCGGCTGCCGATCCACCGCAGGGGGAGGCAGTCCATCCACTGCCCGATGCTTTTCTGCCAGCCGAGCACCAAAAACATCCAGAGCAGGAAGATCAGATTGGAAAACAGCATCAGGCCGCGGTACGTCGCGCCGGCTTCGCCCTGCACGGTCAGATAGAGGACGACAGTGATGATCAGGGAGCCGGCAAGCAGTCCCAGGGCCAGGAAGGGGATGCTCCGCAGGCTGCGTGCCCAGCGGTCCACCGGCAGAAGCGCCAGCGCCATGCCGAACAGCAGGGAAAACGCGCGGGTGTCCGTACCGTAGTAAATGCGGGACGGATCGACATCTGGCGAGTAGAGCACGATCATTTCCACGGCGGAAACGACGGCGAGGACGATTAAAAGGGCGCCGATCTGCGTGCGCGAAAACCAGCGGCGCAGAAACAGGCCGATCAGAAGCAGCAGCGGCCAGATCAGGTAGTACTGGACGGTCAGGCCCAGGTACCACAGATGGGTCAGCGGCGAGGCGTTCAGAATGCGCGTGAAGTAGGAGCTGTTCTGCGAAATCTGCCACCAGTTGTTGTAGCCGAGCAGGACGCTTGCGTTTTCATGGAACGTGCCTTTCGACAGAACCGGCCAGAGCGGAATCAGAAACAGCACGGAAACAAACATGACCAGGATCAGCGCGGGATAGAGCCGGCGGATCTTTTTGAGATAATAGGTGCCCACGGAGAACCGGTGCCGGTCAAGATCGGCCCGGGTGCTGTAGACCAGAAGATAGCCCATGATGGAGAAAAACAGCGTAACGCCTAAAAATCCACCCGGGACAGTTTCCGGAAACATGTGATACAATACAATGCCAAGGATGGCTATGGCCCGCAGGCCGTCAAGGCCGCTGATATGGCCGCTTTTTTGCTGGGACAAGACTTGCCTCCTGAAATTAAGGGAAATCCATTCCCTGACGTATTTTGGATCAACGTGGATATCTTAACAAATTTTAATGAAAAAGGAAACTGTTACAGCGGAAACAGGAGCGTATTGAATATGAAGTGGATTCTTGCAAGCGCGTCGCCGCGGCGGCGCGAGCTGCTTTCGCAGATGGGACTGGATTTTGAGGTCGTGCCCGCACAGGGGGAAGAGAATGTGTGTGAAACTGCCCCGAAAAAAGCGGTGATTGAACTGGCCCGTGCAAAGGCAAGGGAGGTTCTTGCGCGGCGCAGGCCGGAAGAAGAGGCGGCGGGCATCATCGCCGCCGATACCATCGTGGTTTCCGACGGCCGCATCCTCGGAAAACCGGCCGATGAAGCCGAGGCCTTTGCCATGCTGTCCATGCTGCAGGGGCGGACGCACCAGGTCTACACCGGTGTTGCCGTCATCCGGCTGCCAAAGGAAAGCGAACAGGTTTTTTATGAATGCACGGACGTTTCGTTTGACGCGATGACGGAAGACGAAATACGCGCCTACATTGCCACCAGAGAGCCGATGGACAAGGCAGGCGCGTACGGGATTCAGGGCCGCGGCGGCATGTATATCCGTGAAATCCGCGGCGACTATTACAATGTGGTGGGGCTTCCGATCTGCCGGCTGCGCAGGGTGATCGGAGAGCAGGAAGCGTAATTACACCGGAAGAATCCCGGTCGCGGAGAGGACATCGGTCACCTTTTTGACCGGAATCACTTCGATGTGTTCCTTCACTTCCGCGGCAACATCTTTTAAGTCAAACAGGTTGTCTTCCGGAATGAACACCTTCGTGATGCCGGCCCGCTGGGCGGCCATCAGTTTTTCCGGCAGTCCGCCGATCGGCGTGACGGCGCCGCGCAGCGCGACTTCGCCGGTCATGGCGATGCGGGGATCCACGACGCGGCCGGTCAGAAGAGAAGCAAGCGCCGTTGTCAGTGCGATGCCCGCGGAGGGGCCGTCCTTCGGAACGGCGCCGGCCGGCACGTGGATGTGCAGGTCGTGGTCTGACAGCAGATGTGCCTCTTCCGGGAATAAATCCTTCACCAGACTGATGGCAATCCGGGCGGATTCCTTCATCACGTCGCCGAGCTGTCCGGTGATGACCAGCTCGCCCTTGCCGGGGGTCAGAAGTGTTTCGATGTACAGAATCTCGCCTCCGACCGGTGTCCAGGCCAGGCCGGTCACCACGCCGGCCTTCGGTTCCGGCAGTACGGACGCGTGCTGGATGGGGCGGGCATCCAGGGTTTTGCGCACCTTTTCCGCATCGACGGTCACGTGTTCTTCGGGATGGGACGAAATCTCCACGGCGATGCTGCGGCAGATCGTGTCGATGTGTTTGCGCAGGCCCCGGACGCCGGCTTCCATGGTGTAATCCGAGATCAGCGTTTCAATGGCTTCCGGTGCAAAGGACAGTTGTTCGCCGGTGATGCCCATGCGTTCCATCGACTGGGGAACCAGGTGACGCTCCGCGATTTTCTGCTTTTCGATGGGTGTGTAGCCCGTAAACTGAATTACCTCCATCCGGTTCAGCAGGGGCTCGGGGATCGTGTCCGTGGTATTGGCCGTGCAGATGAACAGCACGTTTGAAAGATCATAAGGCACGTTCATGTAATGATCCGTAAACGTGTTGTTCTGTTCCGGATCCAGCACCTCCAAAAGTGCGCTTGCCGGGCTTCCGTTATAGGAAGCGGAGAGCTTGTCCACCTCGTCTAAGACCATGACGGGGTTGGAGACGCCGCTTTTGTGAATGCCGTCCATGATCCGCCCGGGCATGGCGCCGATGTAGGTGCGCCGGTGGCCGCGAATGTCGGATTCGTCGTGCACGCCGCCTAAAGCCACGCGCACGTACCGGCGTCCCAGCGCGCGGGCGATGCTTTTTCCGATGCTGGTCTTGCCGGTGCCGGGAGCGCCGACGAAGAGCAGGATCGATCCGGACTGTTCCCGCTTTAAATTCATCACGGCGATCTGCTGGATGATGCGGTCCTTGACCTTCGTCAGACCGTAATGGTCCTCGTCGAGGATGCGGCGCGCGGCATCCAGATCGATGCGCTCCGGATCCTCCGCTTTCCAGGACAGCCCCGTCACGAAGTCCAGATAGTCATACAGCATGCCGCTTTCGACGCTCTCGCGGCCTTCCTGTTTCAGACGGTTCAGGACCTTTTCCGCTTCCTTCCGGGCGGTTTCATTCATCCCGGAATCCTTGATTTTCTGCTCAAACCGCTGCACGTCCGTGATGTTCTCCGGGTGCATCTCGTCAAGCTCTTTCTGCAGATGCTCCATCTGCCGTTTGATGGCGGATTCCCGGAAGTGCTGCTGGTATTCCTTCTGCTGGGAGCTGACGGCTTCGTTGGTAATGCGGCCCACTTCCAGAAAATCGTAGAGCACGGCTTCGATTTTTTCCGTGCGTGCGGTGACGCTGTCTTCCTCGAGAAGTGCGTATCGCTCCTCGTTGGTAAGCGTCAGCCACGGCGAGAGAGCGGCAGCGGCGGCGCCGACGGAATGCACCTGCGAGATGTAGGCCTCCGCCATTTCCGCGCCGGGCAGGCCTTCGGCGAATTTGCGCATCTCGGCCAGCAGGTTTTTCAGCTTTTCTGCCGCGACGGCCGCGTCAAGATCCTCGAGATCGGCCCGGCGGGAGATGGACAGCTGGATCGTTTTGTCCGGCAGAATCTCCACGGATTCAAGATTGACGCGGTATTGCGTGGAAATCACCGCATAGCCCTGCGCATTCAGCTCCGATACGGCGCCTGCAACGCCGATGGGGTAGAAATCTTCTTCGGTCAGTTCCTGAAACGTTTTGCTCTCCTTCGCGACGATCAGGATCACTTTCTCGTTCGACGTAATGCCCCGCCCGCCGGCACTTCTGCGTACCTGGTCGAGCGGAAGATAAAGCGTGGCGTCCGTCGCTAAAACCATATTGTAGACGGGAATCACAAGCATAGGGAACCTCAATTCTTTTCCTTGGGATGACAAAAGGGACAGGCACTTTTGTCATCGGATTCAGATGCATCTGACAAAAGACGGGAGCACCGCCGGATGGCGGTGTTCCCGTTCATATGAGACGATGTTTTGTATTGCGCCCGTTTCGGCAAAGCTTATTCGATGGTGATGTATTTCTTTTCCTCAACCACCGGTTCCGGAATGTGCTTCGGAACGACGACGGTCAGGATGCCGTCTTCAAAGGAAGCTTTGATGTCGTCCTGCTCGATGTCGTCGCCGACGAAGAAGCTGCGGGAGCAGTTGCCCACGAAACGCTCGCGGCGGATGTAGCGGCCTTCGTCGTCTTTTTCTTCCGTCTCGGTTTTCTTCGAAGCGGTGATGGTCAGACTGCCGTCTTTGATTTCGGCCTGAATGTCTTCTTTCTTATAACCGGGGAGATCCACCTTCAGCTCGTAAGCGGTGTCGGTTTCCTTCACGTCGGTCCGCATGATGTTGGCTCTCGGAACGGCCATCTCGACCATGCTGCGCATCGGGCGCTTCCAGTCCTCAAAGAAATCATCCATGAAATTTTCACCAAAAATGCTCGGTACCATAATATCCTCCTTTTTCCTTCGGGCGAAACAGATGCCCAATCGTTGATTGCTGTTTTATCCCGGCAGAACACATCCGTCTCCTTCCTGCGGGTGTACCCATTTGCCGGATCGACATCGCTTTTTCAATGTCTGAAGACATGATAGCACCATTATTAGCACTCGTCAATAGTGAGTGCTAATAAAAACGGTGAACTTTCTGTGAACGATGAGTAAGGCGGGAAATGACGAAAAAAGGAGCGGGAGAATCAGATGACGTAATTGTCGATGCGGCTGAGATGACTGTCTACGAGATCCTGCAGTGTAAAACTGTCAAGGTATTCGTTGATGACCTTCGCGAGTCCCTGCCACATGGGAAGCGTCGCGCATTCGGCACTGCGCGGACAGTCGACGGGGTTCTGGACGGCGCAGTCGAGCGGGGTCAGCGCGCCTTCCGTCAGGCGCAGAATGTCGCCGACGGTGTATTCCGCCGGATCCTTTGCCAGTTTGTATCCGCCCTGGGGGCCGCGGTTGGCGCTGACGATCCCGGCACTGTGAAGCACGGGGATGATCTGTTCAAGGTATTTTTTCGAGATGTCCTGACGCGCGGAGATCTCCTTTAAGGAAACGAAACCGTCCGCCGGATGCTCGGCCAGGTCGATCAGGGTACGGAGCGCGTAGCGGCCTTTGGTGGAGATTCTCATGACTGCCTCTTTTCAAAAGGATAATACGGAAAACCGACTGAATTACTATGTATTATATCACAGATTTGGAAAAGCGAAACTGCGAAAACTATAACGAGAATAACGCGCAGCGTTTTTCGAGTCTGTGCTCCTGAAGCGTTTCCGCGTGCATGAATGCACGCCGAAAGGCGGCATTATGCACGTGCTTGCCTTAATCACAGAAAAAGGTATTCCTTGATAACTCAGCACCACCGGTATCGCTATAACTTACGCGGTTTGATTTGCTCATTTTCGAACCTCTTTGGCTATCACACATTTAATAGATTGAAACTATTGAGAGATGAGAGCTTGAATGCTATACTTTTAGCGTTGTATTGGGCTCTTTTTTATGCAGTAGGGAGTTCAAAACAGAAAAGAATAAGAGACAGAAGGACGGACAGACAACACTCGCTCCGTCAGTAAAAACTCTGAAAACCCCTGAAAATAGAAAATATTGAGGAAAGGTAGAAATAAATGAAATTAGGCATCGTCGGCCTTCCCAACGTGGGAAAAAGCACATTATTCAACTCCCTGACCAAAGCAGGCGCGGAATCCGCGAACTACCCGTTCTGCACGATCGACCCGAACGTCGGCGTTGTCTCCGTGCCGGATGAGCGCATCCGCGTTCTGACGGATATGTATCACTCCAAAAAGACAATCCCGGCCGTGATCGAGTTCGTGGATATCGCGGGCCTTGTCAAAGGCGCGAGCAAGGGCGAGGGCTTAGGCAACCAGTTCCTGGCCAACATCCGCGAGGTGGACGCAATTGTCCACGTAGTCCGCTGCTTCGAGGATGAAAACGTCATCCATGTCGACGGCAATGTGGACGCGATCCGCGACATCGAAACCATCGACCTTGAGCTGCTGTTCTCCGATATGGAAATTCTGGAGCGCCGCTGGGGCAAGGTTGGCCGGCAGGCAAAGATGGACAAGTCGCTGGCAAAGGAATCCGCAGTGCTCGAGCGCCTGAGGGCCTTCCTTGAGGACGGCAATCCGGCGAAGCGGTTTGAGCCGGCAGACGAAGACGAAGCGGCCATCGTTGCTTCCTACAACCTGCTGACCGCGAAGCCTGTGATTTACGCGGCCAACGTTTCGGAGGACGACGTGGCGGATGACGGCGCGAACAACGCGCAGGTGCAGGCCGTGCGTGATTACGCCGCAAAGGACGGCGCCGAAGTCTTTACGGTCTGTGCGCAGATCGAAGCGGAGATCAGCGAACTGGAAGACGAGGAGCGCCAGATGTTCCTGGAGGATCTGGGCATCAAGGAATCCGGTCTCGACCGTCTGATCCGCGCCAGCTACCGTCTGCTCGGACTGATTTCCTTCCTGACGACGGGAGAGGACGAAACCCGCGCCTGGACGATCAAGGACGGAACGAAAGCGCCCCAGGCCGCCGGCAAGATCCACACCGACTTTGAGCGCGGTTTTATCTGCGCAGAGGTGGTGCGCTATGAAGACCTGGTCCGCTGCGGAAGCATGACGGCCGCAAAAGACGCCGGACTTGTCGGACTGCAGGGGAAAGAGTATATTGTAAAGGACGGGGACGTCATCACGTTCCGGTTCAACGTCTGACACAGGGGTTAGAAATAACGGGGAGGAAACAATCATGAAGTGTCCGTATTGCGGAAATGACAACACCCGCGTCGTGGATTCGCGTCCGGCTGACGAAAACGCGTCCATCCGCCGCCGCCGGGTCTGCGACGACTGCGGCAAGCGGTTTACCACCTATGAAAAGATCGAGATGGTTCCGATGGTGGTTGTCAAAAAGGACGACACCCGCGAAATCTACGACCGCAGCAAACTCGTGGGCGGCATTATCCGCGCCTGCCATAAGCGTCCGGTGTCCGTCGAGCAGATCAACCATCTGGTGGACGAAGTGGAAACGGAGCTGTTCACCAACGACGGCCGCGAGGTGCCCAGCGCCCTGATCGGCGAGAAGGTCATGGAGAAAATGCGCGATCTCGATGCCGTCGCTTACGTTCGTTTCGCGTCCGTGTACCGCGAGTTCAAGGATGTGGACACGTTCATGAATGAATTAAAGAAGATGCTCGGTTAATTTGTTCTTGCGGCGCTCGCCGCTGTCTGTTATAATTCAGCGGTGAATTATGCGTACACTGTCCCGGGAAAACGCGGACAAACCAAGGAGGAATCAGTATGGCAACAATTACGGCAGGAGATTTCCGCAATGGCGTGACCATTGAGTATGACGGAAACGTCGTCCAGATCATCGAGTTCCAGCACGTGAAGCCCGGCAAGGGCGCTGCGTTTGTCCGGACCAAAATGAAGAACATCAAGAACGGCGGCGTCGTGGAAACCAGCTTCCGTCCGACGGAAAAATTTGAGACCGCTCATATCGACCGCAAGGATATGCAGTATCTGTACAACGACGGCGATCTGTACTACTTCATGGACAATGAAACCTACGACCAGATCGCGCTTGCGCAGGATGCCATCGGCGATGCGCTGAAGTTCGTCAAAGAGAACGACACCGTGAAGATCGTTTCCCACAAGGGCAGCGTTTTCGCGGTGGAGCCGCCGCTGTTCGTCGAGCTTGACGTCATCGACACCGAGCCGGGCTTCAAGGGCGATACCGCCACCGGCGCGAACAAGCCCGCCACCGTCGAAACCGGCGCGCAGGTGAACGTGCCGCTGTTCGTCAGCACCGGCGACAAGATCAAGATCGACACCCGTACCGGCGAGTATCTGTCCCGCGTATAAGCCTGCTTTTTGAAAAGAGCGCCGGAAGGGCGCGCATCAGAGTGTGTAAAAAAGAGCCTTCCGAAGATCGGAAGGTTCTTTCTTTTCAAAACCGGTGTGCAGCATCGTGCGGCTCGTGATGGTCTATGGCGCCGCGCGGCTTGTGGATCGCGAAAAAAGAAAGGAGCCTCCAAAGAGACTCCTTTCAAAGCTGGCAACCGGAATCGAACCGGTGACCTCCTCACTACCAATGAGGTGCGCTACCTTCTGTGCCATGCCAGCGTGTCGTAAGCCGACCTAAAGAATATACTAAACTTCCCAATGGATGTCAAGAGGTGAAATCAATGTTTGAAAAAAAACCGTTCGTAACCAGAGAAAAGGCCGAAGAAATCGCGTCGGCCATCCCCACGCCGTTTCATCTGTACGATGAAAAGGGCATCCGCGAGAACGCGCAGGCGGTTAAAGACGCTTTTGCTTGGAACCCGGGATTCCGCGAGTATTTCGCGGTCAAGGCGACGCCGAATCCGTTCCTGATCAATATCCTCCGGGAATACGGCTGCGGCGTGGACTGCTCGTCGCTGACCGAGCTGATGCTGTCGGAGGCCATCGGCCTGTCGGGGGAGGAGATCATGTTTTCCTCGAATGATACGCCGGCGGAGGAGTTTGCCTATGCCGACCGTCTGGGCGCCATCATCAATCTGGATGACATTACGCACATCGACTTTCTGGAGCAGACCATCGGGCACATTCCGGAGCTGGTCAGCTGCCGGTACAATCCGGGCGGCGTCTACGCGGTCAGCAACGACATTATGGACAACCCGGGCGATGCAAAATACGGCATGACGACGGAGCAGATCAAAGAGGCCTACCGGATTCTGAAAGAAAAAGGAGCGAAGCGCTTCGGTATCCACGCGTTTTTGGTCAGCAACACCGTGACGAACGACTACTATCCGATGCTGGCGAAAACGCTGTTTACCCTGGTGCGCGAGATCGCGGAAGAGACGGGCTGTCATTTTGACTTTGTGAATCTGTCGGGCGGCGTAGGTATTCCGTACCGTCCGGAGCAGACGAAAAACGACATCCGCGTCATCGGCGAAGGCGTTCGCAAGGCCTATGAAGAAATTCTGGTGCCGGCGGGGATGGGAGACGTGGCGATTTACACCGAGATGGGCCGGTTCATGCTGGGACCCTATGGCGGTCTGGTGACCCGCGCGATTCACGAGAAGCATACCTATAAGGAATATGTCGGCGTCGATGCCTGTGCGGCCAACCTGATGCGCCCGGCGATGTACGGCGCCTACCATCACATCACGGTGCTCGGAAAAGAAGATGCCCCGGCGGATCATGTGTATGACATCACCGGGTCGCTCTGCGAAAACAACGATAAATTTGCCATCGACCGTGCGCTGCCGCAAATCGACATGGGAGATCTGCTGTTTATCCATGACACCGGCGCCCACGGGTATTCCATGGGATACAATTACAACGGCCGGCTGCGGTCCGCGGAAGTGCTCTTAAAAGAGGACGGAAGCTATCAGCTGATCCGGCGCGCGGAAACGCCTGCGGATTATTTTGCGACATTGACGGGCCTCGTGGATTTCTCTGGAATTCTGTGATTGAAAACCGGAACGGGTGCCTGACCCCCGTTCCGGTTTTTCGCGAATATGAACACAAAACATCAAGGGTGCGCATGTTTTATTCGTGTAAAAGTAATATGAATATAATATGTACAACTCTGTATAGATGGCGGGACGGTTGAGCATAGAAAGAGTAAAAAGGAGGCAGCATGAAAAAGAAACCGCAAAGCGCTGTGTTTCGCGGGCTTGCAGGGATTTTCCTTGCATTGCTTGTAATGTTCGGCACGGTGTACAGTGTGGCGGAAGCCTGGTCCGGGAAGGTGAATGAGCTTCTTGGCCTGGACACCGCGACCATCAAGCGCAGTCTGAATGAGGCGGATTATCCGTTCAAATCGGACTATGCCACAGCGGACGATCTGTTCGCGGCGGAAATCGCTTACTCAGCCAGAATGCAGGCAGAGGGATCGGTGTCACTAAAGGGGACGCCGGCCATCGAAGGTACGAAGGTAACGCTTTTCGGCATGCGCAGCGGCGCGAAGATGCAGTTCGGCGGTTCAATGGGCGAACTGATTGACGCCGGACGCACGGTGGCGCTCGGGGATGCGCTTGCGGACCGCGGCTTTGAGGTCAATCCGCAGATGCAGCAGTTCTACAAAAACATGGAAGCGGACTACAGCCCGCAGAAGACGCCGGGCGGCAATATCATCTTCAGCTACTATGACGAGGGGAAGGACCAGTCCCAGGGCGCAGTCATCGGCGAGGTGCCGGTCAGCGAATACGACGCGTCCCTGATCGGCGGCTACACCGACGCGGCCATCATCGTTCTGGGCCGGGACTGCGGCGAATCCGCCTGCTTCTATCCCGGAGCGAACGGCATCGCCGAGCCGGACGAGTTTACGGAAAGCCCGACCGGAAACATTTTCTCCTTAAGCAACGACGAACGCGATCTGGTGAACTGGGTCAAGAGCCAGGGCTTCGGAAAGATCGTCGTGCTGCTCAATGCCGCAAGCGGCATGGAGATCGACGAACTGAAAAAAGATGACGCGGTGGACAGCATCCTCTGGATCGGCACGCCGGGCGCGTATGGCACGTACGGCATCGCGGATCTGTTAAAGGGAACCGTGCTTCCGTCCGGCCATCTGCCGGATACCTTTGCCGTGAACACGGCCTTAAGCCCGGCGGCGCAGAACATGGGCATTTATGTGTTCGAAAACGCGGACGAGATCGAGACCACGACAAACAACGGGCTGCGCAGCAGCTGGTACGTGGCGGAGCTGGAAGGCATCTACACCGGCTACAAATATTATGAAACCCGTTATTTTGACAGCGTGTTAAAGCAGGGCAGCGCGGAATCCGCCACACCGGCGCAATCAGTGAACGGAAGCACCTGGGATTACGACAGCGAGGTCAGCTATCCCTTCGGCTTCGGCCTCGAGGGCAGCACCTTCGCGGAGGAAATCACGGACGCGCAGATCGACTGGAGCGGCGAGACGGATTCTGTCGTGACGGTTTCGGTCACCAATACCGGCGACGCGGCGGCGAAGCATTCCGTGCAGCTGTACGTCTCCTTGCCCTATACGGACTACGACCGCGAGAACGGCGTGGAAAAGAGCGCCATCCAGCTGGTCGGCTATGCCAGAACCGGAGAGGCGCAGGAAGCGTCCTTCGAAGACGTGGCGCTGCTCGCGCCGGGGACGTCCGAGGACGTGCAGATTACGTTTAATGCCCAGGATCTGTACACCTGGGACCGTACGGCCGAGCATGACGGCGTTGCCGGCGCCTGGGTTCTCGAAGCCGGGGATTATTACTTTGCCACCGGCAACGGCGCCCACGATGCGGTGAACGCCGTTCTGAAAGAAATGGGCGAATCCGTGGAATCCGGCGGCGCGGTGCGCGCCGAGAGCGTCGGAACGAAGATTGCGCTGACCGAGAGCAGCGACACCACGATTCAGAACCGGCTTGCCAAAGCGGATCTGAATGAAACCGGGGCGGCCAGCGTCACCTACCTGTCCCGCAGCGACTGGACGGGGACTTTCCCGGAAAGCCTGGATTCGCTTACGGCGACGGACGAGATGATCACGGAGCTGCGCAATGCCGTTTATGACATGGAGGCGGAGCGCGCCGCCTATACCGGCCCGGACAGCTTTACCTATGGCGAAGACAAGGGCATCAAGGCGATCCAGCTGCGCGGACTTGAATACGACGATCCGATGTTTGAGGAGGCCATCAGCCAGCTTTCCCTGCAGGATCTGATCAACCAGTATATCGCGTATCTGGAAGAAATCGAGGAGCTGGCCATGCCGGTGGAATCCCGCGCGGATTCACCCCTCGGCATCATCGGAACCATCGGCCAGCGCACCGCCGGCACACTGTTTGAAGTCAGCGACGACAGCCCGGCAAAGGGCCAGTTTACCGATATCTATCCGGGCGGCCCGGTGCTTGCCGCGACCTTCTCGCCGCTGATGCAGAAGGAAGACGGCCGCGTCATCGGCAACGACGGCCTGTGGACCGGCTACAACACCTGGTTCGGACCGGGCATGAACCTGCACCGCACGCCCTACAACGGACGTAACGTGGGTTACTACTCCGAAGATTCCGTCCTCTGCGGAAGAACCGGCGCCTATGTGCACGAGATGCTGAATGCGTACGGCATGGTGACAAACGTCAAGCATTTCGCGTTCAACGATCAGGAAACCAACCGCGACGGTCTGGCCGTGTTCTTAAACGAGCAGGCGGCGCGCGAAAATGAACTGCGCGGGTTCCAGATCGCGATCCGCGACGGCGGTGTCAAGGGCCTGATGTCGGCGTTCAACCGCATCGGCTGCCTGCACGTCGCGGCGGACAAGGGCCTGATGAACGGCATTCTGCGCGGCGAGTGGGGATGGAACGGGTTTATGATGACGGACTCCGTGAAGTCGGCGGCCTACTTCCTGCCCCGCGAGACGGCGGCGGCCGGCAACGACCAGATGCTCGGTGGCTCCAATAACGGCAAGGTGTGGAACCTGTCCGAGGACGAGGTGAAAAAGGATATCGTCCTGCAGGCGAATCTTCGCGAGAGCTATCACAGAAAACTCTATGCATACGTTAACAGCTCCCTGTTAAACGGCATCGACGCGGCGGCCACCGCCGGCGGCGGACGGCTGTGGTGGGAGAATGCGCTGATCGCGGCAATCGCCGTATCGGCCGTGCTGTTTGTGCTGACGATGGCGCTGTTTGTCATCCGTGCATGGAAGGAAAGGGGCGAAGAGAATGGCCGATAAAGTGAAAAAAGGACCCGGCAGCGGTCTGGTGACCGGCTGCATCACGCTGTTGTTTATCCTGCTTGGCGGAATCCTTTTCATGCTGAGCTACCGGACCGGATATTACACCTTCGGGGAGATGAATTCCACGCGGATCGCGGTCCTGATCGCCGCGGCAGCGGTGCTCGTGATCGCAAACATGGTGCTGGAGCGCGTGCTTCCCAAAGCGCTCTGGGCGCGTTTTCTGACCTTTGGCGTGACGGCTTGCCTGGCCGCGGCCGCGATGATCCTCATCGGAGACCGTGTCGAAGGCATCGGCAACTGCATCATCACGGACTATGACTCCGGCCACGGAGGCGAAGAAGCCATTTACCGTTCGCTGGCCGGATCGGTCAGCCTGCTTCTGGGCATGATCTACAACATCATCGGTTCCTTCGCAAAGGACGCGAAGGCTCCGGCAGGCCTGGCGAAAACCCTGGGGCTGTCCGTTCCGGGCGCGGCCCTGTTTGCCGTGGTTACGGCCGCGGCGGTGATGCTTTCATCCCCGCAGACAGGAGGATCCTCCTCTGCGGGCAATGCGGCAGGAGGCGCAGACGCGGGCAGCGGCGGCGAAACGGCCGCTCCGGTGGCGGCCGGCGAAATGCGCAGCGGTACCTATAAGATTACCTTCGCCCAGGAATTTGAAAACGTCGGCGAAGGCGATATGCCGACATTCCAGTTCCTGACGGCCGGCATGGACGGCCTGTGCCGGGCGGACAGCCGGTTCTATGTGGATATAGAGCTGAATCTGGACGGACAGGGCGGCTACACGCTTTCTTCGGAAGCCTATGTCATAGAATCCGGCAAGAAGGCGGAAATCGGCGACGACACCGGTCTGGGTCTGATCTATCAGACAAAGGCAGAAGGCACGTATACCGATTTCGGCGGCGGTTCCGTGGCGACGGCGGCAGCGGATCACGTATCCCTTGCGCTGGAGACCGACACCTATTCTGAGCAGATGAAGCCGCTGATGAAGCTGGACGAATACGGCATCGAAGCCGACGGCGAATTCGATTCCGCGGACATGCCCGATCTTCTGAAAATCGTGCCGGAAACGATGTGGACGCTGGATGATGCCGGCGCGATCGGGACCTATGCCCAGGCGGCAAAAAGCGGCACGTTTACCATTACCTATGCACAGGAATTCGAAAACGTGGGCGAAGACGATATGCCTGAGTACCAGTTCCTGACGGCCGGTATGGGCGGCCTGTGCCGGGCGGACAGCCGATTCTACGTGGACATTGTGCTGGAGCTGGACGGTCAGGGAACCTATTCGCTGCATTCCGAGGCCTATGTCATTGAGTCCGGCAAGCGTGCCGAAATCGGCGACGACACCGGCCTGGGCCTGATCTATGAGACGACATCGGAAGGCGCATACGAGGAAGATGAAGACGGGAACATCGTCACCGAACAGGCTTCCCACGTTTCGTTCGTGCTGGATACGGATACGTACTCCGAGCAGATGAAGCCGCTGATGGGTCTGGAGGATCTGGGCATCACGGAAAACGGCACCTTTGATTCCGCGGATCTGCCGGATCTGCTGGACATCGTGCCGAAGACGGAGTGGACGCTGTCCGGAAGCGACATCGTCACCTACGAAAAAGAGGGCAGACATCATCACGGAGACCGCGATGACGACAACGATGAGACGGAATCTGAAGATGGCGCACAGGCAGAAGAGGAATCCGCCGAAGAGCCGGTTGAATAGAAACCGCAGTTTTCGTAAAATGGACCGGAGAGGATCTCCGGTCCATTTTTGCTTGAAAGAGGGGAAATCATGGGAAAAATCAGGGGAACAAATCTGGGCAACTGGCTGGTACTTGAAAAATGGATGAAACCGGATCTGTTTTTCACAACGCAGACGGAGGACGAAACCTGGCTGTCGCGCAGCATGCCGCCGGCGGAATTCGAAGCGCTGATCCGGGAACACCGCGACACCTACGTGACGGAAGAGGATTTCCGGGCGATTGCGCAGGCGGGCTTAAACATGGTGCGTCTTCCGGTTCCGTACTTTACCTTTGGCGACCGGCCTCCCTTTGTGGAATGTGTTTCCTGGATCGACAAAGCCTTTGACTGGGCCGAAACCTATGACCTGAAAATCCTGCTGGATCTGCACACGGTGCCTTACAGCCAGAACGGGTATGACAACGGCGGCCTGACCGGCGTGTGCAAATGGTGCCAGCATCCCGAAGAGGTGGAGTTTGCGCTGACGGTGCTGGAGCGTCTGGCGGAGCGGTACGGTGCGCGTCCCGGGCTGTTCGGCATCGAGGCCTTAAACGAGCCGATCAGCTGGATTGTGTACATGACGGCGCCGAGTACGGGGAAGGCCGCGGATCCTGAGGAGGCAAAGGGCAGCGGATATGTGCCGCTTCCGTTCCTGCGTAAATTCTATCGCGACGCCTACCGGCGCATCCGCGCACATATGGGCCCGGAGAAAACCATCGTGTTTCACGACGGTTTCCGCACCAGCAGCTGGAACCGGTTTTTCCGGGAATCCGGATTTGAAAACGTGATGCTCGATACGCACATTTACATCTTTGCCATGGAGAATTTCGTGCCGATTGCGGCACCGTGGGTGTACCGGATCTTTGTCGAATGGAACCGGCGCCTGATCGCGCGCGTGCAGAAGGACGTGCCCGTCATCGTCGGGGAATGGTGCATCTGCAACCGCTACGCGGACGGCCTCGGAGG
>JAZQBE010000115.1:0-40993 GCA_045545575.1 Shuttleworthella sp. | reverse complement strand
TCTTCCTAAGACCGCTTGGCCTCCGACTTGCGGCAAGCAGCGCTTCGCCGGAGGACGTGTTGGAGCCGTGATGGTCCGCGATATAGATCTCCGCGTCCGGAAGGCCCGGCGCAAGCGCGTCTTCCGCTTCCATGCCGATATCGCCGGCACAGAAAATCCGCATTCCGTCCCACTCCAGCCAGAGGACAAGGGAATTGTCATTCGCGCCGGAAAAGGGACTGTGTTTCTGCGGCCCGAAACAGGTGACGGTAAATACCCGGGATCCGCGCCGCACCCGCACCTGATCCCGCGGATACATCCAAAGGACCTCCGTCCCGTTCTCCGCGGCAAGACTTCGGATTTCGGCAAGCACCGTTTCGTCCATCTCTGCCTCCGCCGCGGGAAGCAGGATCGTTCCGACCGGGAATCGCTGCCCAAGCAGCTCCAGCAGACCGCTGACGTGATCCGCATCCGTGTGACTGACAAACCAGTAATCCACGCCGGCCGCCCCCGAGTATGCGAGAAACGGCCGGATCACCCGCGTTCCGACCTGCGCGTCCGACGTGCTTCCGCCGTCGATCATGATCTGCGTGTTCCGGCCGTCCGTAAGAAAGATCCCGGTGCCCTGCCCCACGTCGAGCATCACGGCCTCGGGCCCGCGGATTTTTCGGCCGAACAGCAGCAGTCCGAGAAGGACGCCCCATCCTGCCCGGACCAGCTGTCCGCAGCCGGACCGCCGGCCGCCCCGGCTTACCCTCCCTCGTCTGCCCCCGGCCGCGCGCGCCGGCTGCACCGCCAGATACAGCAGCAGCCAGAACGCCGCCGCCAGTCCCCACCCCGGCGCGCCCGCCGTATACCGGGCAAAGGGCAATGCCAGCGAACGAGCCGATGCCGCTTCCATGAGATACAGGATGTCGTGGCAGAGGAAAAACAGGCCGCGAAGCATCCCGTCCGCGGCCGCAGGCATCACCGGAAAGGCCGCCAGGCAGCCGGCACCGATCAGGCCGCCCCAAAGACCGGCCGCCAGCAGCGGTGACACCAGCGGAAGGATCAGCAGGTTCAGGATGCCGGCATAGACCGGCACCTCGAAAAACAGCTGCAGCACAAGCGGCAGCATCGACAGCTGGATCATGCCCGCAAAGGCCGCGGCCTGAAGAAGCTTCGGCCATTTCTTTTTTCGCAGCCTCTTCTGCAGCGGCTCACAGATCAGACAGATGCAGAAAGCCGCGCCGAAGGACAGAAGGAAGCCTGCCGCATACAGCACCTGCGGACGGATCAGCAGAAAGGCCGCCGCGCACCAGGCCGCCGCGCTGGCCGCGTCATAGGATTCCCCGCAGGCCTCCGCGGCGAGATAGATCAGAAACATGACCGTCGCGCGCAGGGCCGACACGCTGCTGCCGCAGAGCAGGCAATAGAAAACCAGAAGGCCGCCGGAAAACAGGCCCGCCAGAACCCGGGACAGAAGCATCCGTTTCAGCCGGCGGTAGGTGCGCCGTCCCAGTATGCCGACGTGGGTTCCGCTGACCGCAAGAATGTGCGCGAATCCGGCATCCGTCAGCAGCTGTTTTGCCTCCGGATCCATCGCGGCGCGGTCCCCGAGCACCAGGCCGGCAAGCAGGCCGCTCTCTTCCCCGGGCAGATACCGCTCATAGACCTGCGTCACTCTTCTGTGCAGCCGGCACAGCGCTTCGGCCCATTCCACCGCGGCGCGCCGGCCGGGACGGATTGCATCCGCCCGGATCCGCATCGCGATCCCGCAGCTTTCGTCATACCGCCGGGCATCGAATGAACCCTCATTCCGGGCGATCCGGTCCTCAAGAACCGTGCCCGTGATTTCAACCTTCTGCCCAATTCGAAGAACCCCGTCTGCCGCCGATGCAAAAGCGGCATATGCCCGCACCCTGCAGGGCGGGCCGTTTTGAAACGGCCGCACACGGATGACAAAGGCCGCCGTACCGTCTTTTTCTTCAACGGCGAGAATTTCCCCGGCAAGGCGGCAGGTGCTCCCCGCCGGATATTCGCCGCGCACGCGTTCCAGAAACGCGTTCGTCTGTCCGGTGCGCAGTGCGCCAAGCAGAAAGCAGACCGCGAACAGGGCCGCACCCGCCCGGCGGCGCATTGAAACCGGCACGAACCAGACCGCGGCCGCCGCAAAAATGCCGGCCGCCGCGGCTGCAGGAAGCGAACGGCGAAAAAGCATCATAAAAAGACACCCGCACAGAATCCCTGCCGCGGGCAGAAACGCCGGACGTGACCGTACCATCCGTTTCCTCCTTGCGATGAGGCTCTGTGCAGATGTCTCTGCCGTGTTTGAAAAAAGAAAGCGTAAATCAGAAAGAGATTATGGTTCTTCCGCCGGCGCTTCGGCGGGTTCTTCGGCGGGGGTCTGCGTCCACTCTGTCTGCGGCTCCCCGGCCCCGTCCGCCGCGGGCGTATCCTCCGGACGGGCAAGGTTCTCCTGTCCCGGGACCGGGATCAGCATGCTGTTTGCCAGATCCGCGGCAGGGTCCGCCACCAGGGACAGGTCCGGCTCATAGACCGCCGACAGCTGACGGTCGCCGAACACCAGATCCTCGGAAGCGCCTTCGACGGTGATCTGCACCTTGCGGATGCTCGGCAGCTCGGCGAGGGAATTGACGATCGCGTAGACCGACACCCGCTGCGCGACGTTGTCCATCGCGGTCAGGAAGGAGGCGTCCAGGTTTACGTAACAGGTCTTGTCGGAAACCGCGATGTTCAGCACGCGGGTGCTGGCCGGAATCGGGATCTGCGCGTCTTCGTATTCCGGCTTCTCCTTCAGGTACTCCATCACCAGGCGTTCCGGCGCGATGGCCGAACTGTAATAGATCTCCCGGGTCTGCCGGACGAGATGCTGCCCGTCCGTGCTGGCGTAATAGAGGGTCAGCGTCATTTCCTGCATCGCTTCCGTATCGTTGCCGATATAATCGATGAACGTGTCGGCGGTCATGGCGCCGATGACGGCTCCGTCCGCATCGGCAAGCGTCGCGTCGCCGACATAGAATACGACGCTCGTCACCTCCGGAATCTGCGTCAGCGTGCGGACGATGCCGGCGCGAATTAGAATCTCATTATAACCCGTGATGTCGGCATAGGATTCCGAAAGCTGCACCGACAGTTCGCCGGAATCGGACAGCGCGGACGGCTCGACCGTGATGCTGTCCGGAAGCAGCGGCGCGCAGCGGTCATGATCCTCCATCGTCTTCATCTTGCCGATCAGCTCGGCCGCCAGCGCGAGCGGTTCCGTTTCGTCTGGCACGTACCAGGCCTGCACCAGGCCGGTGCCGGTCAGGTTCATGGCATAGATGACGAGGCTGCCCTCCGGCGGCTCTTTCTGCGAAAGACCGCAGCCGGCAGACACAGAAAGCGCGAGAAGCAGCACCAGCGTAAATGCCGCCGCGCGGATCTGCAGTTTTGGTTTGATTGCGCTCATTTACGGCTGCTCCTCTTCCGGTGCGGGTTCTTCTTCCATCAGCGCCGGATCCGGCGGGATGACCGGCAGTTCCTCCTCCGGCAGTTCCACTTTGGGCTGCTCTTCCTCCGGCTGCTCTTCCTCCGGCAGTTCTTCCGGCGTTTCCTTTTCTGCCGTTTCTTCTTCCGCGAGTCCCTCCAGCGGAATCATCGCCGCCGTTTCAGCCGGTGTTTCCTGCTCCACCTGCACGTTTTCTCCCTCCAGCGGGATGTAGCTGAGCGGAATGCGCACGTCAAACGTCGTCCCGAGCCCCTCGTCGCTGGAAACACGGATCTGTCCGTGATGCATGGAAATGGTGCTTTCCGTGATGGCCAGTCCCAGACCGCTGCCGCCGATCTCGCGGGAATGGGATTTATCCACCCGGTAGAAACGGTCGAAAATCCGCGGGATCGAATCCTTCGGAATGCCGATGCCGTTGTCCTCGACGCGAAGATAGAAATACCGGTGATCCGCGTTCAGGGATACGTGCACCCAGCCGCCGGGCCGGTTGTATTTGATGGCGTTCTCCACCAGATTCGAGATCGCCAGCGACAGCTTGGTGCGGTCGACCTCGGCGATCACCGGACGGAAGCTCTCGAAAACCAGCTCCACCTCCTGTTTTTCGGCGATGGGCCGGACACGCTTTAAAATCAGCTCCACCAGATCGTTGATCTTGCTCGGTGCGAGGTGAATGACCGCGCCGGATTTATCCATGCGCACGATTTCAAGCAGGTCGTTGATGATGTCGTTTTCCCGTTCGATTTCGTGCGTGATATCCTGCATGAAATCCTGATACAGCTCGACCGGGGCCTGTCCCATGCTGTTCAGCGAATCCGCGAGCACCTTCATGGACGTCAGCGGTGTCTTCAGTTCGTGGGAAACGTTGGAAACGAATTCCTGACGGGAATCGTCGATGGCCTGCATGCGCTGCACGAAGGCGTTGAACTGCCGGGACAGGTCGTCCGCCTCCCGGTAATCGTCGATGTTCAGCAGACCGCGGGTCTGCTGTGTGCGCAGCCGCTCCAGCGCGGCCGTCATCTTCTTCAGCGGCTGTACGGACGCCCCGGAAATCGCGATAGATACAGCCAGAAGCAGCACCAGCAGAATGGAACCGGACAGTGCGACCGCCGCGCGGATGGACGCCACCGTCCGCACCATCTCATCCATGGATTTCATGATCAGAAGACAGCCGATGACTTCCTCGCTGTCGTTGGCGGTCTGAATCAGAGGGACGGTAACCGTCAGGAAATTAATGTCGGCATCGTAATAGGACCGCTGCTCACCGCTCATCGACACCAGCGCGTTTTCCCAGATGATGACCTTTCCGTCGTCGACGTCAAAGGTATCGGTTACGATCTGCAGGGAGCGGTTGATGACCATGATGCGGCCGCCGTACGTCCGCGCCAGCGTGGACAGTTCGGCGTTGACGGCCGTGTTCGACGGCCGGCGCATGAAATTGCTCGAGACGATCCGGCTGTTCATCTGCCGCGCCTGGGACACGATATCCTGCGTGCTGCTTTCCAGCACATGGCGGGAATAATAAACCGAAAACACGGCGCCCGCGACGGCAAACGGAATCAGCCCGATCAGGACGATGGTCACGATCAGGCGGAATCGAAGCGTATGAAAGAACGAAAAGAAGCCGTTGGTGCGATTCATTTTTTAAGCGTTCTGGAAATAATAGCCCACGCCCCAGCGGGTGTGAACGTAACGGGGCTCGCTGGGATTGGGTTCGATTTTTTCACGCAGGCGTCGGACGTGGACGTCAACCGTGCGCGCGTCCCCGGGATAATCACTGCCCCAGACCGCGGACAGCAGCTGGTCGCGGCTGTATACCTTGCCCGGGTTGCGGATGAGCAGAAGGAGCAGGTCGTATTCCTTCGACGTCAGCGCAATCTCCCGGCCGCGGATGACGACCGTACGGCGGTCCGTATCCACCGTGACGTCGCCGCGGATGATCCGTGAAGACGGCTGCGCGGCCGGCGCGGGGCGGGACGCGGAGGAAGAACGGCGCATGATGGCCTTGATCCGGGCCTTCACCTCAAGAATATTGAAAGGTTTCGTAATATAATCGTCTGCGCCATACTCGAGGCCTAAGATCTTGTCCATATCCTCGCCCTTTGCGGTGAGCATGACGATCGGAACATTCGAAAACTCGCGGGCCGCACGGCAGACCTCCAGCCCGTCCATCTTCGGAAGCATCAAATCCAGCAGCACCATGTCATAGGTGTTTTCCCGGATGAGCGCGAGGGCTTCTTCGCCGTCATAGGCGCAGTCCACCTGCATGTCATCCTGTTCGAGCGAGAAACGGATGCCCTTTACAATCGCCCGCTCGTCATCCACTACCAGTACCCTTTTTGCCATGGGATTCTTCTCCTTTTTCTCTGTCTGATGCCTGAAACGCAAGTCCGTCTGCAGAGCTCTATGTAAACGGATGCGGCGCTCTATCTGCTATCGCACCGCGATCCGGTCTTTCAGTTTCTCATATGTACCGCTTTTGATGCCCGGCACAAGCATGATGTCCTCCGGCGACGCGAACGGGCCGTGTTCCCTTCGGAAGGCCACGATCGCCTCGGCCTTGCTTTCGCCGATGCCCGGCAGCGCGGACAGCGCGGCGGCGTCCGCCGTGTTCAGATCGATGCGTCCGTCGTCCGCTTCGGCGCCCGGCACCGATGCCGCGTCCCCTTCGGCCCGGGCTTCGGCGGTCTGTTCCCGGGTCCGGATATGGACTTGTTCCCCGTCCGCAAGGGTTCTCGCCTGGTTGACGGTATCGGCGTCCGCCTCGTCCGTCAGGCCGCCGGCGGCCTCGACGAGCATGTAAAGACGCGCGTCCGGGTCCAGAAAATAGACCCCCGGCTTCGCCACCGCTCCGGTGATCTGCACACAGATCCGCGGCGCCTGGGGCGTTTCTGCCGGTGCGGCGTCCTCCTCCGCTTCGGCTGCCGCATCCGGCGCTTCGCCTGCCCGCTGCAGGTAGGATTCACCGCCGCATGCACAAAGCAGCAGACCGGCCGCAAGAACCACGGCCGCCGCAGGCCAAAGGAAGGTTCCGTTTCGTTTGATCATAAGGCTCCTTTCCATGAGATCCGCCGTTCCCTTCGGAAACGCAAAAGACCTCGGCCGGAGCCCGGTTTCTGACCTTTTTATTTTAGACGATCCAGCAGACCTGCGCAAGGGGAAAAGCCTGCTTTCGGCAGGGTTTTCCTTCAGGAAGATCCCGCCCGACGCGCCCCGTTTTTCGCACGGCAGTGGCGGAAATCCGCATCCTGTGGTAGAATACGGCCACGAGTGCGGCCGCCGGTGCGGCCCTGTTGAAAGGACATGCCATGAAACTGATCTTTATCCGCCACGCGGAACCCGATTATCAGACCGACAGTCTGACGGAAAAAGGAGCCCGGGAGGCCGCTCTGCTCGGTGAACGGACAAAGGACTGGACCATTTCCCAGGTCTACTGTTCCCCGATGGGGCGTGCCCAGAAAACGGCCGGACCGACCCTGGCCGCCCACGGCATCACGCTTTCCCACACCTATCCCCAGGCCCCGGACGACGTCCTCTGCGCGCCGGATCCGAAAACCGCGCAGGTCTGTCCCTGGCTCCGCGAATTCGCTGTCGGCGTCAATCCCGAGGATCATCCGGCGAAGAAATTCATCGCCTGGGATTTCACGCCCGGCTGGATGCAGGAGCATCCGGAACTGTACGACCGGCTGCACTGGACGGAAGCCTCGATTTTCAACAAGCCCCTTTCCCCGCGCGGCATGCCGCGCTCCGTTGCCGCGGATCCGGAATTCATGGAGCTGTACAAGAAACTGTACGGCCCGCATTATGAAGTGAAAACGGACGTTCCGCAGGTGCTTCAGGAGTACCGCTGGGTGACCGGACGGCTCGACGAGGTGCTTGCCCAGTGGGGCTATGTGCGCGACGGCATGATCTACCGCACGAACCCGCCGGCCGCCGAACCCTCGGACGCCTGGATGACACACGCCGCGCAGACGGTCGCGGACATCGAGGCCCACCGTGAAGACGAGCCGGTTCTCCTGTTTTTCTGTCACCTGGGCATCATGGACGTGCTGATCTCCCATCTGATCCATGTGTCGCCGGCCGTTCTGCACCACGGGTTCTTCTGCGCGCCGTCCTCCGTTACCGTGCTCTCTTCCGAAGAGCGGGTGCCCGGCGAAGCCAATTTCCGCATCCAGGTCATGGGCGATACGTCCCACCTGCGCGCCGGCGGCGAACTTGTTTCCTATTATGGCGGATTCGCCGCACCGTTTCAGCAATAAAACTACGGCGGATTCGCCGCACCGTTTCAGCAATAAAAAAGGATGGGCCGAAAGCCCATCCTTTTTCATGATCGTTTTTCGTCTTATTTGCCGATGATCTCGTTGATCCAATCGCAGTACATTTCCGGATTGAAGGCCTCCAGACCGTCCACATACGCATCCCAGTCGCTGTCTAAGCTCTTGTCGCCGCGGATAAATCCGGGCAGCTCCTGCGAGACGTACGTCAGAATATTGTTCTGCATGGCGCTGTACTCCTGCGCCTGTTCCGGATTCAGCTGCGCGGAAACCGCCGACGGAATATTGCCGGTGACCGGATAATAGGTCCAGTTGGCGACCGACGCCGCTTCCGATTCGGAATACCCCCTGTCCAGATTCGCATTGGTCGTCTGCGCAAGGACACGCATCATGCTCAGCGCGGCAGCCAGACCGTCCTGGGAATCCCGCTTCGGATTCAGCACATACGTATAACTGCCGTCCTCATTGGTCACCTTCTCATAGACGCCGTCTTCCATTCCCCACTCGATATACTGTTCGGACTGGAACTCTTCCTGCTCCTCTTTGGACAGGCCGTAGTTGCGAAGCATGCCGCCGTCCGCGGTATAGAGTTCATCGAGCTTGGTGCAGAACGTCGGAATCGCTTCCGGATCTGCCTTGTTGGAAATCACGACGGAAACATTGACAAGATCACCGCCGTAGTAGTTGTTCGGCTCTTTATTCTGGTCATCCGCCGTACCATAGACGTCGTTGATCGGCTGCTTGGCGCCGAAAACAACCGCGCCGTCGCTGGCATCGCCGGCACCGGTGTCCATCCGGTCCTCCAGCTGGGAGGTCAGGCCGTAGAACGCGCCGACCTTGCCGGAGTACACGCTGGGCGTGTCAATCGAGAAAAAGATATCGTTGGTGTGCTCATCGAAATACGGATCGATCCAGCCGTTCTTGAACCAGGTCTGCATGCACTCGATATAGGCTTTTGCGTGATCCTGCGTCATGCCGAACACACACTCGCCGTCTTCATTCATGTACCAGAGGGGACCGCCGCCGAATCCGCTGAAGAAATCGCCGGTCAGCACCGCGCCCTGATAAGGAATGCTCATCGCATAGCCGTCCGTAATCCCCTGCTCCTTAAGCGCCGTGGCAAAGATGTCAAGCATCCACTCCCAGTCTGAAATGTAGATCGGCTCATTGTTTCCGGACGGGAAGACCACGTCGTCCTCCCAGCTGCGTCTGCCGTTGGCATCTTCTGTCCACTCGCCGGAGAAGGCTTCGCCGGTTTTGGGATTTTTGCCGTATTTGACGATCCAGTCACGGCGGTACTCATAACCGCCCCACATCTCGCCGGGCTGGTCGCACACATCATACAGCTGGATGTACCGGCGCTCTCCGTCGACCATGTTTGTCACGTAATCAACGTAGTCATGATCCTCGGCCCAGGCCACATAGTTCGGCATGTACTTTTCGACGTATTCCGTCAGATCGATCGCGATGCCCTGGTCGTAAAGCTCCGGTGCTTTCATGGAAGAATACGCGATATTGATGACGTCCGGATACTCCCCGGTGGCCATCAGGTTGTTCAGGTAATCGTTTTCGCCGTTAACAGGAGCCTCCCAGAAATCCAGACTCAGATAATGCTTTTTCCCATCGACCGTCGCGGGCTTTGATACCCAGTACTTGTACGCCGGGCTGTCATTGTAGCCGTCCGGATAAAACTCTGTGGAAACGGCATTGCTGATGATGTAGGACAGTTCTTCCGTCGGGATATCCTCATCGGCAGCGTCTTCCGTCGCGTCCGCCGCGTCCGTCTTTGCAGGTTCCTCTGCCTGATCGGCTGCAGGCGCTTCTTCTTCGATCTTCGTTTCCGCCGGGGTCTCCGGCGTGCCCTGTCCGCTGCCGCTGCTGCCGCAGCCGGCCAGTGCAGCCACGGTCATCGCCGCAGCGAGTGCCAGTGCCAGCCATTTCATTCGTTTCTGCATATTCCCTCCTCCAATTGCCGGTTTGCGGAAACCTCCTTTTCTTCCCTCAAATAAAAAGGATATGACGGTTTCCGGTTACAGATTCCATCATATCCGACACATCTATTTTTGTCTTATACCAAATCGGATGTTTTTGTTATTATTCCGTCAAATCAGTGAGAAATGACGTTTTTTCCGCGAACGCTTTTTTCAGTCTTCCTCCGCCTCATCCGCATCCGGTTCCTTCGAACCGAACAGCCGCTCCCTCCAGGAACGTTTTTTCGTTTTTTCCTCCGGCGCCGCCGCGTCTTCCTGCGGCGTCTCTTCCGGGGCGGCTTCGCCGTCCGGCGCTTCTGCCCCATCCGCCGCCGCAGATTCGGCTTCCGCTTCGCCGCGGTTCATCTTTTCCTCTTCAAGATCCCGCAGGTCCTCCAACGTAATCCGTCCGATTTCCTCCAGCGTCGGATTCTCCATCACGGCGATCCGGCGCGCCTGGTTCGTGACGATGTCTTCGAAAAGGTTGCGCACCGCGCGCGCGTTGGCGAAGTTTTCGAACTGCTCGCTCTTTTTGAGCATCACCAGCGACTTCACCTGGTTCCGGGCGTCCTCGTCCACCGTGTACTGGTACTTTTTGCAGTTCAGATCAAAGATCCCCATCAGCTCTTCGATGGTATAATCCGGGAACTCGATGAACTTGTTGAAGCGGGACTTCAGACCGGGGTTGCTGTTGATGAAGGTCTCCATGGGTTTGGTGTAGCCGGCGACGATCACGATAAAGTCGTCGCGGTGGTCTTCCATGGCTTTCAGGATCGTATCGATCGCTTCCTGGCCGAAATCGTTTCCTTCCTTCGCGAGCGTGTAGGCTTCGTCGATGAACAGGACGCCGCCCATGGCTTCCTGGATCTTTTCCTGGGTCTTGATCGCGGTCTGACCGACGTAGCCGGCCACCAGACCGGAGCGGTCCACCTCCACGAGCTGTCCTTTGGAAAGCACACCGATCTGCTTGTACAGGCGGGCAAGAATGCGGGCGACCGTCGTCTTGCCGGTGCCGGGATTGCCGGAGAACACGAGATGCAGCGACACGGGCACGGCCTTCATCCCCTGCTCCTTGCGCAGCTGCTGGACCTTTACGAAATCAAACAGCTCCTTGACGTCGTGCTTGATCTTGGCCAGGCCGATGAGCGCGTCTAAGTCCTCCATGGGATCGGTCTCGGGCTCCGCGGGTTTTTCCGGCGGCGGAGGCACGTTGTCCGCCACGGCGGTGGGCAGGATTCCCTGTGCGTTGGGCGCCTGGGGCGCGGCCCCCTGCGGATTGCCCGCATTCGGATACCCGCCCTGCGGATAGCCGGCATTCGGATACCCGTTCTGGGGATATCCGCCGGACAGGGACGGATCCACCGGAATCTGCGTCGGATTCACCCCGAAGTCCCGTCCCACCTCGTCTAAGATGTCCCGGACCTTTCGGGAGTTGGTCTCATAGAAGGAGCCGAAGCGCGAGGATGCCTCCCGAAGGGCATCCTCGGCGCGCTTTAACGCATCCTTTTGTGTTTTCAGCGAATCATCCGGCTTTTTGGGCGATCCGGATCCGAATTCCATTTCCATATCGTTCCTCTTTGCTTATTTCACAAGTTTGCGCACCATGCGAAGCACGCGGCTGATGTTGATCTCCAGCTGCTTTCTTGTCGTACGGCCGTCGGACAGACCCTTTAAGATGTCTTTCTCGTCCGCAGCGCTTCCGGGCATCATCAGATCGTTTCCGGCGGCGGTTACGCGGGCGGCCTGCGGCGCGCGGTGGATGGATGCCTTGTTCATGGTGCCGCCGTTGACCACCCAGTCGGTCATCACGATGCCCTCGTAGCCGAACTCGGCGCGAAGGATGTCTTCAATCAGATCATACCGTTCGGACGTGTGCTCGCCGTTTAAGAGATTGTAGGAGGTCATCAGCGCGTGGGGCTGGCTGTCATGGACGCAGATGTCAAAGCCCTTCAGATAGATCTCACGCATCGCGCGCTCGCTGACACGGCTGTTGTTGTTGTAGCGGTTGGTCTCCTGATTGTTGGCCGCATAATGCTTGATGGTGGTTCCGCAGCCCGGATGCTTCTGGACGCCCTTCGTGATCGCCGCCGCGAACAGGCCGCTGACGAGCGGATCCTCGGAGAAGTATTCGAAGTTGCGTCCGCAGCGGATGCTGCGGTGGATATTTAAGGCTGGCGCAAGCCACAGATGAATGCCGAACAGCTCCATCTCCGTGCCGACGATATCGCCGCAGAGCTCGGCATAGGCCGGATTGAAGGACTGGGCGATGGCCGTGCCGATCGGGATGGCCGTGCAGTCCTGCTCCTGGACGTCCGTCGCTTTCTTCCGCTTCGCGGCGGCCTGCATCGTCATGAACTTCACGAGGAAACCGGGCATCAGGGACGTGATGCTTTCCGGCATGCCCACGCCGAGGCCTTCCTTTTTGCCCTTGGCATTGACAAAGTATTCGCGGGTCAGGCGCAGGCCTGCCGGGCCGTCGGCCATGACCATGGGAAGCACGCCGCGGTCCTTTAAGATGTTTGACGTTTCGCCGGCCGCGCCGGGCACGCTGTCGCCCGCGCCGCCGATGATGGAACCTATCGGGTTGGCCGTGTGGAAACCGCAGCTCATGTTCGCGAGCTCGGCATCCGTCAGGCTGCGTACGAGCGGGTCGATTTCGGGCTCGGTGTCATAGACCGGCGTCTGCGTCTTAAAAGCGGAAGCGTCCACGGCAACGGTTTCCACCGCGCCGTCTTCGCCGCGCAGCGCCTTCGCCGCGGCTTTGTCTTCCTCGGACGGCTTCCAGTCCGTAAATCCGGGATTGCCGAGGGCATTGCGCACCTGGCGGGTTACGACGGTTCTGTCCAGAGAAAGGGCGCTGACCGCGGTATGATCCGCACTGCTGGTGCCGAGGCGAAGGATGTAATCGCCCGCCTCAAGAATGTACTGCGCCGTTTCGGCGTCGTATCCGGAAAGCAGCTCCATCGGGAAACGGACCGCCACCTCTTCACTCTCGCCGGGGGCCAGTTCCTTCGTCTTCGCAAATCCTGCCAGCATCGCAAAGGGCTGATCGAGCTTTCCTTCGGGCACAGAGGCGTAGACCTGTACGACCTCCTTGCCGGCCTTCGCGCCGGTGTTGGTCACCTTCGCGGTCACTTCCACGCAGACGCCGCCGTCCGCCGGAACTGCCGACGTTTTCCCGTAGGCGACGTCAAAGGTCGTAAAGGATTTGCCGAAGCCGAAGGGGAAGAGCGCTTTCTTTCCGACGCTGTCGAAATAGCGGTACCCGACATAGATACCTTCCTGATAGCGGGTGTCGTTGATGTCGCCGAAATCGCCGTCGAAATAGTCTGTCCAGGCGCTCCAGGTCGTGGTCAGTTTTCCGGACGGATTCGCCTTGCCGAGCACAATGTCGGCCAGCACGTCGCCGGTCGAAACCCCCAGCTGCGACAGCACCAGGATGTTCTTTACGCCGAGCACCGGCGTCAGGTCCACGGGGCCGCCCACGTTTAAGACCAGCAGGAACTTCTCAAAGCGCTCGTTCAGCGCGAGGATATCACGTTTTTCGGTCTCGGACAGCAGGATGTCGCCGCTCTCGGCCGCCCGGTCGTTGCCTTCACCGGAAATCCGGGACAGCACGTAGATGGCCGCCTCGCCCTTCGCGTCCAACGAAATCTGGTACTCCGGTTCGGGCATGACGGCGCCCATGCCCTCGATGACGGCCATGGTGTGATTGGCCTTCGCGCGGGCGCGGATGACGTTCATGAACTCCTGCCATGCCGCTTCACGCACCCGGTCGTAGGCATCCATCCAGGCCGTGGTCGTCACGGTAAAGCCGGCGTTTTTCAGTCCCTGCTCGACGGTAACAAAGTACCGGGAATTGACTTCGCCGGATCCGGTCCCGCCTTTGATCGTATTGCGGGCGCCGCTGCCGAAGAGCGCGATCTGTCCGGGCGCCGCCAGCGGAAAACTTCCGTCCGAGGCCAGGAGAACCGTGCATTCCGCGGCCTGTGCGCGCAGCAGGTCTGCGTGTTTCTGCTCGTTTACGTTGTGTGGCATGTGTTCTTCCCCTTTCTTTTTTTACATCAGCTCCAGAAACCGATGAACGTTTTCGGCCGGATCTCCCTTGAACACGGAACTGCCGGCGACGATGATATTGGCCCCGGCTTCCAGCACCGGCGGCAGGTTTTCGACGGTAATACCGCCGTCCACTTCGATATCGAACTGCAGACCCTTGCGCTCCATCAGGCGGCGCAGGTCATAGATCTTGTCCAGTGAATACGGAATGAATTTCTGTCCGCCGAAGCCGGGATTGACGGTCATCAAAAGCACCATGTCCACCTGCGGAAGCACGTACTCGAGCACGTGCACCGGCGTCGCGGGGTTCAGGGCGACCCCCGCCATGATGCCGCGGGCGCGGATGGCTTCGATCGTGCGGTCTAAATGCACCGTCGCCTCGGCGTGTACCGTGATCAGGTCGGCGCCGGCATTCGCGAACGCGTCGATGTAGCGGACCGGATCCTGCACCATCAGATGGACGTCGAGGATCTTGTCCGTCACCGGCCGCAGCGCGGAAACGACGCCGGGACCGAAGGAAAGGTTCGGCACGAAGGTGCCGTCCATCACGTCAATGTGGATGTACTGGGCGCCGGCCTCGTCGACGATCGCGACATCCCGCGCGATGTTCCCGTAATCGCAGGCCAGAATGGATGGGGACAGACAATTCATCACAGCCTCCTGACTATCTGTGAACCTGAAGCATCGGACTTCAGTAAACCCTCCGCTCTTTCAGTTCGCGGTAAAACCGGCAGTAGGTGGCATACCGCGAACGGGATATTTTTTTCTGCGAAACCGCCGTCCGCACGCCGCAGTCCGGCTCCGCGAGATGCGCGCATCCGGTAAACCGGCACTCGGCCAGAAACGGCGCAAACTCCGGATAGCAGTCCTCCAGGCGCTCCGGTGACAGCTCCGGCGAAAGATCAAAACTCGAAAACCCGGGCGTATCGATCAGATACGTGGCAGCTTCTTCCTCCGGAAACAGCGGCAGAAGTTCGCTGTGGCGGGTCGTGTGGCGCCCCCGCTCCAGCCGGCTGACTTCGCCGGTTTCCATGTCCTCGCTGCCCCGCAGGCTGTTCATCAGCGTCGATTTCCCCACGCCGGAAGCGCCTGCGATCACCGTCGTCTTTCCGCGCAGCACCTGCGCAAGCTCATCGATGCCCTCTCCGGTCTTTGCGGCGATGGCGAGCACGTCATACCCGGCCCGGCGGTATACCCGCATCCATTTCGCGAGCAGGACCGGGTCGGCGAGATCTTTTTTATTGAACACCAGCACCGTCGGCACGCCCATGCGCTCGTTTTCCACGAGGAAACTGTCCACAAGAACGGCGGACGGCGCCGGCGACGCGGCCGCCACGACAAGCATGACCTGGTCGACGTTGGCCACGGCAGGGCGAACCAGTTCGTTCTTCCGCGGGAGGATCTCCGTAATGCTTCCTTCCGCGTCCTTTTCGTCCGTAATTTCAAACGAAACCGCGTCCCCGACGAGCGGTTTGACATGCTGCAGACGGAACAGTCCGCGGGCCTTGCAGGCATAGACAGCGCGGTCCTGGGTCTTTACATAGTAGAATCCGGCGATTCCTTTGATAATCCGTCCCTGCATATGCCTCCGCTACTGCTTGATAAAGGTTACGCTTTCGCTGTCGTGAACGGTTTCTTCCGTTTCGACGGTCTGGCTTTCGCCGTTTTCGTCGGTCACGGTCTCTGTCCGGGTTTCAACGTATTCCCACGCAAGGGTGCCGGAAGGCGTGGTCAGCTGGTTCTGGTGCACCACCTGGGTCTGTCCGGCAGCGATGACCCACGTCGCGACCTGCGCGCCGGACGCGTCAAAGAGCACGTACGTCGTTTCGGCCCCGTTGATGGAGCTTAAGGAACGGTCAAAGAAATAGTAGAACACTTCCTGGCCGCGGCTGATGACAAGATCCACGGAACTGCCCGGTTCCACGAAGGAGCCTTCCGCCGTTCCCTGGGAAATCACCCGGCCTTCTTCGACGGAATCGCTGTAGGGACGGGTGACGTTTCCGACATTCAGGCCCACCGAACCGAGGGCGTTCCGGGCCTCTTCTTCGGTCATGCCTCGCACCGTCGGCACCTGGACCGCCTGGCGTCCCTGGCTGATATAGATCGTGACGACGTCGCCCTTGCGTCCGGCGGAGCCGGCCGCCGGCATCTGTGCGATGACGTTGTTTTCCGGGACGTCGTTATTGAACTGCCACTCGCGGGCAACCTTGAAACCGGATTCCTCCAGCTTCCGGGCCGCGTTTTCTTCGGTCCAGCCGCCGGAAACCACGTCCGGGACCCCGATCGTTCCGACGCCGGCGCTGACCGTGATTTCCACCGTCGAGCCCATCTCGACTTCCGTCCCGGCCGGAACGTTCTGAGCCGCGACGCGGCCTTCTTCCACGTCCTCCATGACGACGGACGTCACGGAGAATTTCAGGCCTGCGGCGGCGAGCTCCTGAAGCGCTTCGTCCTGTGTTTTGCCGAACAGGTCCGGCACCGCGACCATGACCGCCTGCGGTACCGTATCCTCCGGCTCATCCGCGGACGGATCCGCATCGGTCTCCGTTCCCGGATCCGTGTCGGTATTGCCGGAGGGCAGGTTCGGTCCGAAGGGCCCGAACAGCCGGAGCACCATATACAGCAGGACGATCACAAGGATCACGGCCGCGGCTACGCCGCCGATCGTAATCAGGCGCTCGACCGTCCGGGAGGTCTGCGTGCTCTGCAGATGCCTCTTCGTGCGGTTCAGGCCGCTGAACAGGGCCGAGGAAACACCTTCATCCTCGTCGTCGTCCGTCACCTCGCCGGGCAGGCCGTCCGCATCGTCCTCCGCCTTCGTCCGGGCGGAATCGGCGGTTTTTTTCTGAATCTCCTCCAGTTCCGCGGCGGTAATCACGCGGGTTTCTTCCGCGTCCGCGGCAGGCGGCGCGGCCGCGACGATCTCCTCGTCCGGATTCATCAGCGCCTTCCGCATATCCATGAGCATTTCCGCCATGTCGGAATAGCGGCGGTCGGCGCTCTTCTGTGTCGCCTTTAAGATGATCTGTTCCACCGCCACCGGCAGATCCGGAGCGTATTTGCTCGGCGGTTCCATGGTGTCGTTCAGATGCTTCAGCGCGATCGTCACCGTCGAATCCCCGTCGTAGGGCACGCGTCCCGTCGACATCTCGTACATGACGATGCCGAGCGAGTAGATATCGCTCTGGTACGTCACATAACCGTTGCGCGCCTGCTCCGGCGACATGTAGTGCACGCTGCCCATGTTGTCCGCGTGGAACGTATTGGAAGAGACGGCCTTCGCAATACCGAAGTCCGTTACCTTTACCTTGCCGTCCCGGGAGATCATGATGTTGTGCGGTTTGATGTCGCGGTGGATGATCTGTTTGTTGTGCGCTGCCTCGATGCCGCGGCCCACCTGAATCGCGATGGAGAGCATCTCTTTGTAATTCAGACGCCCCTTGCGTTCGATGTAGGTTTTTAACGTCACGCCCTCGACGAGCTCCATGACGATATAATAGATGCCGTTCTGGCTGCCGACATCGTAGATATTGACAATGTTCGGATGTTCGAGACCCGCGGCCGCCTGGGCTTCCGCACGGAATTTGGTCACAAAGGTGATGTCCTCGGCGAATTCCGATTTCAGCACCTTTAAGGACACGTCCCTTCCGAGGACGTGGTCCTTGGCCTTGTAGACATGGGACATGCCGCCCTGTCCGATCAATTCAAGGATCTCGTAGCGATCCGCAAAATAAGTTCCACGTTCGATCATGTTTTACTCCTGTGGGCCGGTCCTGCATTCCATCCTGCAGGACTGTCAGACCGGATCGCTGTTTTCGTTATCGTTTCCGTCTTCAAACGGCCGTACGACGACAGCGGAGATGTTGTCCCTGCCGCCGTTTTCGTTTGCCAGGTCGACGAGCTGTTTCACCACGGCCGACGGATCCGGGCATTGCCGCATGATGTCAAGGATCTCTTCATCGGGCACCATGTTTGTCAGACCGTCGGTGCACATCAGAATCTGCTGGCCGGGCTGCAGGAACAGGTCGAAGAAATCGATCTGCACCTCGCTTTCGGCGCCGACGGCGCGGGTAATGATGTTCTTCCGGGCCGAATGACGGGCCATTTCCACCGTCATGCCGCCCTGGCGGATCATCTCATTGACAAAGGAATGGTCCCGTGTGATCTGGCAGATCGCCGTGTCGTCCGCAAGGTACAGACGGCTGTCCCCGACGTTGGCAACGTAAAGATGCTGTCCCGCGATCGTTGCGGCTACGAACGTGGTTCCCATCCCGTGTTTGGACGGGTCTTTCATGGATTCGCTGTAGATGGCCCGGTTTGCGGTGCAGATCGCCTCTTCCAGAAGGGCGATGGGCTCGGTCAGACGGCTTCGGCGGATGGTTTCCGTAACGATTTCAACGGCATGCGCCGAAGCGTATTCGCCGGCCAGATGCCCGCCCATCCCGTCTGCCACCAGGAACAGATTGGCCAGATTGCCGACCGGCGCGGCGCTCGCAAAGACGAAGTCCTGATTGGATTCGCGCACCTGACCGGTGTCCGATAATGCGTCAAAGATCATGAATACTCTCCGTAATGTGCACCAAAAGATCCCGAAGGGGAACCCTCCGGAACGCAAAAAGATCAGCCGGAATACTTCCGGCGCAGCTGACCGCAGGCGCCGTCGATATCCCTTCCCAATTCTCTTCTAATAGTAACATTGATTCCCAGATTTTCAAGTTTTTTTCGGAACGCCTCCACCGCCGCGCGGTCAGGGGTCCGATAGTTCCGTTCCGTCACCGGATTGACCGGGATGAGGTTGACGTGCCCGTGAAAATCCCGGATCAGCCCCGCCAGTTCTTTCGCGTCCGCGTCGCTGTCGTTTTCCCCGGCGCAAAGGGCGTATTCGAAGGTCATCCGCCGGCCGGTGCTCTCCTGCCAGACGCGGCAGGCCGCAAGCACTTCCGCCAGCGGATAGCGCCGGGCGACGGGCATGAGTTTTTCGCGTTTTTCCTGGGTGGAAGCGTGCAGCGAAAGGGCCAGCGTAAACTGCGGCTTTTCTCCGCGGATCGTCTCCTTTGCCAGCCGCAGGATCTGCGGCGCGATGCCGCAGGTCGACACCGTCAGGTTCCGCTGGGAAATGCCGTATCCGTCCGGCCCCGAAAGGATGGTAAGGAACCGCAGCAGCGCGTCCGTGTTTTCGAGGGGTTCGCCCATGCCCATGACCACGACGTGGGACACCCGTTCCTTCGTGTCCGCCGCGATCCGGTAGACCTGGTCCAGCATCTCTGCCGCGGTCAGGCTCCGCCGGCAGCCCCCGAGGGTAGACGCGCAGAACGTGCATCCCATCGCGCAGCCCACCTGCGAAGAGATGCAGACCGAATTGCCGTGATGATAGCGCATCAGCACGCTCTCCACCAGCTCCCCGTCGGGCAGCGTGAACAGGTATTTCTGCGTGCCGTCACAGCGGGAAACGCGGCAGTCGGTCCGGACAAGGACGGTCAGCTTCGCATCCCGTTCCAGTTTCTGCCGAAGCGTTTTGGGCAGATTGGTCATCTCGTCCCAGGACGCCGCGTGGTGGACGTGCATCCATTCATAGAGCTGTTTCGCGCGGAATTTCGCCTCCCCCTGTCCCGTCACCCACGCCTCCAGTTCCGGAAGCGTCATGGATTTCAGATCGGTCTTCGGCGCGGACGCTTCATCCGCGTGCGTCTGGTTTTCCGTCATGGATCTCTCTTTCCTTATGCCTGGGGCCTGCGCCGGAAAATGCAGTAATAGGCGCCGTCGTTTCGTCCTGCCCGCGGCAGGATCTGTTCTTCCTTCAGTTTCTCGAACGCCGGATGGGTCTCTTCAAACCAGGCGGCATTTTCTTCATTTTCCGCCCGGCTGACCGTGCAGGTGGAGTAGACGAGCATTCCGCCGTCGGCCACATAGAAAGCCGCCTGCCCGAGCATTTCCTTCTGCAGCGCGGCGAGGCTGCAAAGATCCGACGGCACGACGCGGCAGCGGATGTCCGGCTTGCGTGAAAGCACGCCCAGCCCGGAACAGGGCAGGTCGCAGAGCACCAGATCAAAGGCCCCTTCGGCCGCCGGATCCGGCGTAAGCGCGTCGTGCACCTCGGCCGTCAGATTCGTGATGCCCAGACGCCCGGCGTTTTCCCGGATCCGTCGGACCTTCTCCCCGGTTTTGTCCCGGGCCGTCACCGTTCCGCCGGCGGCAGCAATGCCTTCCGCCAGCTGCAGCGCCTTTCCGCCGGGCGCCGCGCACAGATCCAGCACCCGCTTCGGCAGCGGATCCGCCAGCTGAAGCGCCTGCCGGATGACCTGCATCGCCGCGGCGTCCTGGGCGTAAAACAGGCCGTTGCGGTACGCCTGGGTGGAAAACAGCTTCGCGGCGCGCGCCGGGTACAAAGCCGGAAGTCCCTCCGCGGGCGTGCAGTCAAATCCCTCTTCGGCCAGCCGTGCGGCCAGCGCCTCCTTCGAGATGCGGGCCTCGTTTGCCCGGATACAGACCGGCGCGCCGCCCGCAAGGGCCGCCGTCATCTGTTCCGCCGCCGCTTCGCCCCGCTCCCGCGTCCACAGGTCGAGGATCCACGCCGGAACGGAAAACCGCACCTCCGCCGGCGCGTGCGCGATCTTTTCCTCCCACTCGCGGCGGTTCCGCGCAATCGAACGGAGCACGCCGTTCACGACGCCCTTCAGGGACGCAAAGGGCCCGCGCACCAACGCGACCGTCGAACTGACCGCGGCCGCGTCCGACACCTGGTCCATGTACAGGATCTGGTAGGCCCCCATCCGAAGCAGGGTGCGGATGACGGGCTTCTGCTTTTTCACCGGCACGGAAGCCGTGCCGTCGAGGACGAAATCGAGCGTCAGGCGCCGTTCCGCGCAGCCTTCGCACAGCCGCAGCAGAAACGCCCGCTCTCTGGCGGAAAAAGCTTCGCGCGGCGCACCGGTCTGCCCGGTTTCGCCCGCGGAAGCCCGCGACAGTTCGCGTTCCATCGCGCGGTCGAGATACTCTCCTTTTTCAAAAACGGAAAGCAGCACCGAAAGTGCCGCCTCCCGTTCTTTCATCCCCTGTTTCTGGTTCTGTTCTGTCATATACCGATTACTCCAGCCGGTCGCCGTCGGCAAAGGCGTGACCGAGCAGGTAGTCCTTTGCCGCCATCTGCCGCCCGTTCTGCGGCAAAACGCTCAGAATCCGCAGAACACCGTCCGCGGTCTGCACTTCAATCGCATCCCTGCATCCGGCAAACACCTCCCCGGCGGCAAGCACCGGACGGCCGCCCTGGGGGACCGCCTGTGCGGCAAGCACCTTCAGACGCTTTCCCTGATGCGCCGTATAGGTGCCCGGCCAGGGATCGAGACCGCGCACGCGGCGCGCAAGCACCGCGGCCGGAAGGGAAAAGTCCAGCGCGCCCATCTCCTTTGTAATCCGCCCGACCTTCGTTGCGCGGCTTTCGTCCTGGGGCCGGGGTGTGATGCTTCCTTCTTCCAGCAAAGCCAGCGTCCGGACACACAGCGCCGCCCCGGTTACGGAAAGCTTGTCGAAGAGGCTCCCGCCGGTTTCGTCCGCCGCAATCGGCGCCTCCTCCTGCAGCAGGATGGGGCCGTCGTCGAGGCCCGCGCCCATCTGCATGGTCGTGACGCCGGTGACGTCTTCCCCGTCGAGAATCGCGAACTGAATCGGCGCCGCGCCCCGGTATTTCGGCAGCAGCGACGCGTGGACGTTGACGCATCCGAAGGGCATCATCTCCAGCAGCGATTCCGGCAGGATCTGCCCGAACGCGACGACGACGCCGATGTCGGCGTGCTCCGCGCGGATCCGCTCCAGAGCCTCCTGGGCGCGGATGCGTTCCGGCTGAAAAACCGGAAGGCCGTGGGCAAGCGCCCACTCCTTCACCGGACAGGCTTTCAGATGACCGCCGCGCCCCGCGGGCCGGTCGGGCTGTGTGACCACCAGCGCGATCTCATGGCCGGCTTCCGCGAGCGCCGACAGGGTCGGCACCGAAAAATCCGGCGTTCCCATAAAAATGATTCTCATAAACTGTCGTACTCTGTTTCTTTCTTCCGGTCTTTACTGCAGGCCGTTGATGATCGAGTTCAGGCCGTCGGCGCTGATGCCGAAATCATCGTCTCCGCCGAGTCCGTGGGCCAGGATGCTGTAGCTGGTATCTCCCACCGTCCAGATGGTCTTCATCGCTTCGCCTTCACGGTTGCCGAAGCAGGTCACCTCCAGGCCCTTGATGTTCTGGGTCCAGGTGTGGGCATAGGTATTGTAGTCGCCGGAAATATCCCCGTCTTCCGCTGCCGTGCCCTTGCGGACAACGATGTCCGACGCGGCAAATTCCACGGTCATCTCCGCAGCGCCGTCCATATAGCGGTACGTGCGGTTCAGCTCGTCGCCGGCGATGGTAAGCCCTTCGACCAGCGTAAAACCGTCAAGGCCGGCGCCCGCCGCCGCTTCTTCTGCCGATTCCACGTCCGTCCACGGATTGGCAAGACCGGCCGATTCCCCTTCGGTTTCGTCCGCCGCCGGCGCATCCGTCCCGGGCGCAGCCGCCTCCTCCTGCGCGGTGTCCGCAGCCGGCGAAGGTTCCGGCGTGCCGGCGCCGGATCCGCCCGCGGCCTGTCCGCAGCCCGCTGCAAGAAGCATCGCAGCCAGTAGAAGTGCCATCATTTTTTTCATCACGGTTCCCCTTTCTTATGAATTCTCTTCCTCCGCGGTCTCCTCCGCGTCCTCTTCCGAATCGTCAGTCACATCCATCAGCGGCCCTTCCGCCAGCGCGGTGTACATTTTCCCGTCCAGATGATCGAGTTCATGACAGACCGCGCGGGCAAGAAGCTCCGTGCCTTCGATCTGAAACGGCTCCATGGAAAGATCGTACGCCTCCGCGATCACATGATTCGGACGCGTAACGATTCCGGCTTTTCCCGGGACGGAAAGGCAGCCCTCCTGCCCGGTCTGTTCCCCGTCGCTCTCCACGATGCGCGGGTTGATCATGACAATGGGGCCTTCGCCCACGTCGATGACGACGATCCGCCGAAGGACACCGACCTGCGGCGCGGCGAGGCCGACGCCGTCCGCGGCATACATGGTCTCGATCATGTCCTCCACCAGTGTGCGGATCCGCGGCGTGACCAGTTTGACCGGCCGGCAGGCTTTCTCCAGAATCGGATCCCCCTGAATGCGTATTTCGCGAAGTGCCATTGTTCTCCTCTTTCTTTGCTGAAAACGGGTTGGTACAGGTTTTGAAACCGCGTCCGCGGTTTTTCAGAACATGGAAACCGGGTCAAAATCGAACCAGAGCTGTGTGTCCCGGGCCAGCTGCGGCAGAACCGCGGCGTCGACGGCTTCCTTGCAGCCGCACAAAAGCCCGTAGGAAGGACTTCGCAGCGTAACCGCCTTCTGATACCGGTCTTTGACCTTTGCGACGGAGGCGTCCATCGGCCCGAGAACGGTTCCGCCCGGCGTCCGGAAGGATCCGCCCTGTCCGACAAAGGTACGGGCGCAGTCCGCGGCCTGCTGTGCGGCCGTCTGCGCGTGCGCCTCGTCGGACGACGTCACCAGGATCGACAGCATGTGCCATTCCGGCGGATAGTTCAGAAGACGGCGGTAGGCGATCTCCTGACGGTAAAAGGCTTCGTAATCCTGTGCCGCGGCGGCGGTAACGGCGTAATGCTCGGGCCGGTAGGTCTGGATGACGACCTCGCCGCCCCGGGTTCCGCGCCCGGCGCGCCCGGCCGCCTGCACAAGCAGGTCAAAGGTGCGCTCGGCGCAGCGGAAATCGCTGCTGTTTAAGGAAAGGTCCGCCGCGAGCACGCCAACCAGCGTCACCCCGGGGAAATCGTGGCCTTTCACGATCATCTGGGTGCCGATCAGGATATCCGCTTCATGCCGCGCAAAGGCTTCGAGCACCTGCTGGTGGCCGGATTTGCCGCGCGTGGTGTCCATGTCCATCCGAAGTACGCGCGCCGCGGGGAACATCTTCTGCGCCACCTCCTGGAAGCGCTGGGTGCCCGCGCGCATGGCGCCGATATAGCCGGAGCCGCAGTTCGGACAGACCGCGGGCGACGGCTCCGTATAGCCGCAGTAATGGCAGTGCAGACGCCCGTCATTGTGCAGCGTCAGCGATACGTCACAGTGAGGACATTTTAACACATGGCCGCAGGCCCTGCAATTGACGAAGCCCGCGAGGCCCCGGCGGTTGATGAAGAGCATCACCTGCTCCTGCCGTTTAAGACGGTCCGCGATTTTCTCCTGCAGAACACGGCTGAACACCGAACGGTTTCCCTGGGCGAGCTCCCTGCGCAGGTCGACGACCGTGCAGTCCGGAAGGGGCCGGTCCGTCGCCCGATGCGGCAGCGAAAGCAGCGTGTACTCGCCGCTTTGCGCCCTCGCGTAGCTTTCCAGGGAAGGCGTCGCGGAGCCGAGCACCACGGAAGCGCCGGCCAGCCGCGCGTATTCGACGGCCGTCTCCCGCGCGTGGTAGCGCGGCGTGATCTCGCTTTTGTAGGAGGTTTCGTGTTCTTCGTCCACGACGATCAGCCCCGGATCGGGAAAGGGCGTAAACAGCGCGCTGCGCGGACCGATCATCACGTCGATCGCACCGGTTTTCGCGCGCTCGAACTGGTCGCAGCGCTCCGCCGGCGTCATCCGGCTGTTGATGATGGAGATCCGGCCGCCGAACCGCGCCCAGAAACGCGTGACCGTCTGCGGGGTCAGGGCGATTTCCGGGATCAGCACGATCACCTGGCGCCCGGCACGGATGACCGTGTCCATCATTTCCATATAGACTTCCGTCTTTCCGCTGCCGGTCACGCCGTGCAGCAGGTAGACCCCGCGTTTTCCGGCCTCCCAGTCCTGTGTAAAACGCGCCAGAACGCGCTTCTGATCCGCGTTCAGATCCACCGGCGGCCAGGAGGCGTCCAGAAGCTCCACGGGATTGCGGAACGTCCGGCGCGACTCGACGGACAGCAGGCCGGCCTGTTCCAGTTCGCGGATCAGGCGGCTTTCAAACCCCATCGTGCGGGTGATTTCTTCCCAGGACGCTTCCGTCTTCTGTGTCATCCGCTCCAGCAGCGCGGCCTTCGCTTCGCTGTGCCGGGCGCGGGAACGCATCTGCGCCAGCGCGTCCTTCGCCTCTTCCGCGGAGACGCGAAGCCGTACGGTGCGCTCCTCTTTTTCCGATTCCTTCTGCCGCACAGGCAGCACGGTCTTTAAGGCCGCGTTCATGGTGCAGCCGTACTGCCGGCGCATCCAGGACGCCAGCGCGATCATCCGCTCGGTGGCGGGGATGCTTCCGCGCACGATCCCGTCAATGGGCTTGATCCGCGCCGGATCGACCTTCGGCTGATCCGAAAGATCCACGACGTAGCCCGCGGTGCGCCGTCCGCCGTTTCCGAAGGGCACGCGGACACAGGTGCCGGGAAGAATCCGGTCCGCAAGGGCGTCCGGAACCGCGTACTGAAACGTCCGGTCCAGTTTTTGAAGGGATCGGTCGACGATCACATCCGCATATACCATACTACTGTCCTTCAAGCAAAAAACGCCCTACGCTCTGGTAAAACGAACGTGGCGGGCGCGGTATCCTGATATCCACAAACGAAGCAGGGCGGTAAGCCGGGTTCTGTACCGCCGAAGCGGCCGTGATCATCTATCTGTGCGTTCCGTTGCCGGACGCTAAAGCGACCTACCCGGGACTGGCGGGCCACGTCATCGTCCCTGTGCGGTCTTGCTTCAGATGGGGTTTGCACGGCTTCTGATGTCACCATCAGAACGGTAGTCTCTTACGCTGCCTTTTCACCCTTACCGGCGGGCGCTCTGCGCCGCCGGCGGTTCTTTTCTGTTGCACTTTCCCTGGAGTCGCCTCCGCCGGACGTTATCCGGCATCCTGCCCTGTGAAGCCCGGACTTTCCTCTCCCGCGGCCTTTCGGCACCTGCGGCAGCGATCACGTGCCCTGCTTCGTCTGTGTCCGTCCATTGTAAACGGTTTCCGGATTTTTCGCAATCCGAAATCACTTCCGGTGATATTTCTCCTCGCAGTACATGCACCGGTAGGTCTCGGTCTCGGGATCCGTCAGCAGAAACACCTGGTCGAGTCCCTGTTCGATCGACGTGATGCAGCGCGGGTTCTTGCAGCGGATGACGTTGCGGATCCGGGCCGGCAGATGCAGCGCGCGCTTTTCGCAGATCTCGTTGTCCTTGATGACGTTGACCGTGATCCGGTGATCGATGAAGCCGAGCACGTCGAGATCCATCGCGTCGATGGGGCACTCCACCTTGATGATATCCTTGCGGCCCATTTTCTGGCTTTCCGCGTTCATGATCATGGCCACGGTGCAGTCGAGTTGGTCGAGCTTCAGGTCATGATAGATCTGCATGCTCATGCCTGCGCGGATATGGTCCAAAACAAATCCCTCGCGGATGCCACTGATGTTCAGCATGTTACGCCTCCTTTGCACCGTCTGCCTGTTCAAGCAGCGTCAGAATCAAAGCCATCCGGATGTAGACGCCGTATTTCGCCTGCCGGAAATAGGCCGCCCGCGGGTCGTCGTCGACGTCGACGGAGATCTCGTTGACGCGGGGCAGCGGATGCAGCACCAGCATATCCTGCTTCGCGAGGCGCATCTTTTCCCGGTCGAGGATGTAGAAATCCTTCATCCGCACGTAGTCTTCCTCGTTGAAGAAGCGCTCCCTCTGCACACGGGTCATGTAGAGGATGTCCAGCGAATCCATCGCATCCTCGAGACGGATGATTTCCTCATAGGGAACGCCCTTCGCGTCAAGCACGTCCTGGCGGATATAGCTCGGCAGCCGCAGCTCCGGCGGGGAAATCAGCACGAAGCGGATGCCGGGGTAGCGGACAAGGGCGTGGATCAGGGAATGCACCGTGCGGCCGAATTTCAGATCGCCGCACAGACCGATGGTCAGATCCCGGATCTCGCCGCGCAGCGAGCGGATCGTGTACAGATCCGTCAGCGTCTGGGTCGGGTGCTGGTGGCCGCCGTCGCCGGCGTTGATCACCGGGATGCCGGCGTGGGCCGACGCGACGAGCGGCGCGCCCTCCTTCGGATGACGCATGGCGCAGATGTCGGCATAGCCGGACATCACCCGGATCGTATCCGAGACGCTCTCGCCCTTCGCCGCGGAGCTCGAATCGGCCGAGGCGAATCCGAGTACCTTTCCGCCGAGGCGCAGCATGGCCGACTCAAAGGACAGCCGCGTGCGGGTGGACGGCTCGTAGAAGCACGTCGCGAGAATCCGGCCGTCGCAGGCATGGGCGTACTTTTCCGGTTTCGTGCGGATATCGTCCGCGCGGTCCATTAACCTTTCGAGTTCCTCCACCGTAAAATCCAGCGGACTCATCAGATGACGCATGGCAGGTCTCCTCTCTTCCTTTACACATCGAAACAGCTTCCGCCGATGAACTCGCGGATCAGCGAATTGTTCGCGATATCCTCGGTCGGCATGGGCAGGAAATAATCCAGCAGCTTCAGCAGGCGGATGGCCTCGGCGTATTCGGGACAGTCGGAAGGAATGCCGAACAGCAGCGGCTCCGCGTAGAGCTTCAGCACGCTCATTTCATAGATCAGCGCGGAGTTGAACATCTCGTCCGCTTCCTCCCGGAAGGGGAAAATGTATTTTTCCTCGCCCCGGCGCACGGAATCCCACATGGCGATGGTGTCCTTCGCGATCGTTCCCCGGGGGCGCGCGTCGCGCACGATCCGGCGGATCAGGCGGCCGTCCGTCGTCGACATCGGGTTGTGCTCGTCGACGGCGAGCTGGGACAGCGCGCTGATGTAGATCTTGTATTTGCTGTCGTCCGGGATCGAATAGGACAGGCCGCTGTTCAGGCCGTGGATACCTTCAATCACAAGGACGTCGTTGCTGCCGAGGCGCAGCTGCGTGCCCCGCTTCTGCCGCCGGCCGGTCTTGAAATTGTAAATGGGCAGATCCACGCGTTTTCCGGCCAGCAGATCCGTCATGTTTTCATTGAACAGCGGAACGTCAAGGGCATCCATCGATTCGAAGTCCTTCTCGCCGTTTTCATCGACGGGAATCAGTTCCCGGCCGCGGTAGTAATTGTCCAGCGGAACCGGATGGGGCGCCAGACCGCGGGCCCGAAGCTGCGTCGACAGCCGGTGGGAAAAGGTGGTCTTTCCGGAGGAAGACGGCCCGGCGATCATGATGCACCGGCGGCCTTCCTTCGCGATGCGGTCGGCGATCATGCCGATCTGCTGCTCCATCAGCGCTTCCTGTACGAGGACGATCTCCCGCGTGCGGCCGGCGGCGATGGCGTCGTCGAGGGCGCCGACACTGCCGATCTGCAGCTGTTCGGACCAGCTGCCCGAATGGTTTAAGACCTCAAAGCTCTTCAGCGACGGGGTAAAGGAAGGAATCGAGTGGCCGTCCGGATAGGGATAGCGCAGCAGGAAGCCGTCCTGGAACGGCGTCAGCGCGAAGGTGTGCAGATATCCCGTCGAGGGAACCATGTAGCCGTAGAAGTAGTCCTTCAGCCCGTCCAGTTCGTACAGATTCGTCGTCGAGCTGATCCTGTAGCGCATCAGGCGCTCCTTGTCCACCAGACCGCGCACCGCGAACAGAGCGCGCACCGCACGGGTGCGTTCCGTGGTCTTCGTGATGGGCAGATCCTCTTCGACGAGCCGGCGCATTTCGGCCTCCAGCGCGGCGATCCGCTCCTCGGCCGGATAGGGATCCAGTTCGTATTCCGTCGTTTTTTTCGCCGTATACACCCGGCAGAAATAGCTTTGGTCCAGCGGAAACATCACGCGGATGTCGATGTTTTTCTCCGGCTCGAGCCGGTCCACCGCCCGCTGCATCAGGAAGATCAGGCTGCGCTGATACGCCATCCGCCCGTTCTTCTCCGCGGCCGTCACAAACGTCACCTCGCTCCCCTCGGCAACGGAATGATGCAGCTCCTGCAGGCGGTGGTTCACCACGGCCAGCAGGATATCGTCCCCATATTCCTTCCGATGCGCCTTCGCCAGCTGCTCTAAGGTCGTACCGGCCGCCGCCGTTACGGGTTCCCCGTTTAAAAACAGTGTTACCTGGTTTTCTTTCATACTCTTCCCCTGTTTATTCAGAAATCCACTGCGGAAGCCGGCAGGCTTCCTCGATCACTTCCACCCCGGCACAGCGTGTCCGCAGCATCGCCGCCGCGTCCGCCACAAAAATCTGCTCCACCCCGTAGTGGCCCGCGTCGATCACCGCCATCCCCTGGGATACGGCGTCAATCCCGCTGTGGTGATCCATGTCGCCAGTCACGTATACGTCCGCATTCTGCGAAAGACCGAGCGTGTATTCATGCCGCCCGGACCCGGGCAGCATCGCGACGCGCTCGATCACCTTGTCCGGATCGCCGTAGACCTCCACGGAGGGCAGTCCGAAGGCCTTCCGCACGTCCGCGGCAAAGGCCGACAGCGAAACCGCCGCCGGAAGTGTCCCGACAAAGCCGAGGCCGGCCTCCCCAAAGCTCTCCGAAAGCGGCCCCTCGACCGCGACGGACAGGCGTTCTGCCGCCAGTTCGCCCATGCGGATCACGTCGTAGTTGGTGTGGGCCGCGATATACGACATGCCGCGTTTTGCCAGTTCCAGCACGCGGCGTCCGATGAAGTCGTCGGCCACCACCGCCGACAGCGGATGAAACAGCAGCGGGTGATGAGTAAACAGCAGCTGCGCGCCGCATGCCGCCGCCTGTTCGATGATTTCGTCCGTCGCGTCCACCGCGACGAATACCTTCGAGACCTCCGCGTTTGGGTCTCCGACAAGAAGTCCGGAATGATCCCATTCTTCCGCTGCCGCAAAGGGATATGCCGTGTCGAGCACCCCGAGGATTTCCTTGACTTTCATCCTGCCCGTCCTTTTCATTCTGCCGGACCGCCGGCCGTTTCCGGCGGCAGATCCGCCAGTGCGCGCCGGATCCGTCCCAGCTCCTCTTCCGCCTCTTCGCGGCGCTTTACGCGCCGCTCGTCCTCTTCCCGCGCCGCCAGGTTTTCGCGGATTTTAAGCTGCGCGGCCTCCTGCCGCAGCAGCCACGCCCGAAACACCGGATGCGGCTGTTTTCGCAGCAGCGGCCCGAAGGCGAAATCCGCCTCACCCAGCGGCTGCCGCTCCTCGTGATCCTCCGCCGGCCGCACACGCATCAGCGGATAGAACCTGCCGTCCTCGCAGACCATGTCCTCCGCGAGAAACACGTATCCGTTTTCCCACAGGAAGCGGCGGAAAGCCGCCGCGTCGGACTGGGGCGAGAGAACCAGCTGCCGCGCGGCTTTGGCCGCGGCTTCGCCCTCCGAAAGAATCCGCTGCATCAGCGGACCGCCCATGCCGGCGATCACGATGGCATCCGCCTCCCCCGGCGACAGCTCCGCAAGGCCGTCGGCCAGCCGCAGATCAATCTGTGCGGACAGTCCGGCGCGCTCCACGTTCTTTTTCGCCGCTGCCAGCGGCCCCGGACGCAGGTCGCAGGCCACCGCGCGCTTTGCCCGGTTCTCCTGCACGAGGAGAATCGACAGATACGCGTGGTCGCAGCCGATATCCGCGGCGGTATCACAGGGCGCGGTCAGATCCGCGATGGCGGCCAGCCGCCGGAACCGCGCCCTCAGCATGTCAGACATCTGCTGCATCCCGCATCACTCCAGATAATCCTTCAGTTTCCGGCTGCGGCTCGGATGACGCAGCTTGCGGAGCGCCTTCGCCTCGATCTGGCGGATACGCTCCCGGGTGACGTTGAACTCCTTGCCGACCTCCTCCAGCGTCCGGCCGCGGCCGTCCTCCAGGCCGAAGCGCAGAATCAGCACCTTGCGTTCGCGGTCGGTCAGGGTTTCGAGCACCTCGTTCAGCTGCTCCTTCAGCAGCGTGTAGGTCGCGGCTTCCGCCGGCACCGGCACGTTCTCATCCTGAATGAAGTCGCCCAGATGGGAATCCTCCTCCTCGCCGATGGGGGTCTCCAAAGACACCGGCTCCTGCGAAATCTTTAAGATCTCGCGGACGCGCTCCTCGGAAATGTCCATCTCGCGGGCGATCTCCTCCGGGGTGGGTTCGCGGCCGAGTTCCTGCAGCAGCTGGCGCGAAATGCGCATCAGCTTGTTGATGGTCTCCACCATGTGCACCGGAATGCGGATCGTGCGGGCCTGGTCGGCGATGGCGCGGGTGATGGCCTGACGGATCCACCAGGTGGCGTAGGTCGAGAACTTGTACCCCTTCGTGTAGTCGAATTTTTCCACCGCCTTGATCAGGCCCAGGTTGCCCTCCTGAATCAGATCCAGGAACTGCATGCCGCGGCCGGTGTACTTTTTCGCGATGCTGACGACCAGGCGCAGGTTGGCCTCGGACAGCCGTTTTTTCGCCTCATCGCCGTCGTCGATCGCCGGCTCCAGCTTCTTCAGTTCTTCAATGAGCGGCGCGGACTCGTCCTCGCTTAACTCCCGCAGGGTCTCCCGGTACAGATCCGCCTTCTCCTGTGCGGCGTTGCCGGCTTCCATGCGCTGCGCGAGCTCAATTTCCTCATCGGCCGACAGCAGGGAGACTTTGCCGATGTCCTTTAAGTACATGCGCACCGGATCCTCGGTGCCCACGCCGTCCGGAACCGTCAGATCCGAATAATCGATTTCGACTTCCGCATCGAGCGGCGCGTCTTCGTCAATGATGTCGTCTTCCGCCAGGAGTTCCTCGTCGGTTAAGAGTTCCTCTTCTTCGATGTTGCTCATCCGCAGCACGTCGATGCCATTCTGGGAAAGGTAGTCTTCGATCGTGTCGAGCATGTCCGCGTTATTCGCGTACATCGGCACGTGTTCCACCATCTCGTCGTAGTCGAGGATGTTTTTCTTTTTCTTGCCGAGGGTGACAAGCTCGTCGAGACGCCGGCCTAAATCCTCATTGGTCATGATGACGTTTTCCGGGTCGTCGTCAACGGTGATGTCCATCGGCTCCTCGGCCGGCACCGGCTCTTCCGCTGCGGTTTCCTTCGCCGCCGCCTTTTTCTTCGGCGCAGCCTTCTTCTTCGCCGGTTTCTTTTCGGCCGGCTCTTCCGCCGCCGGCTCTTCCGGCTTCGGCTCTTCCGCGGCCTTCTTCTTCGGCGCGGCTTTCTTCTTCGCCGGCTTCTTCGCGGGCTCCTGTGCAGCTTCTTCAACCGCCGCTTCGGTCATCTCCTCGCGGATCTCTTCCGCAGCCTCTGCTTTTTTCGTTTTCTTTGCCGCCATGGTTTCCTCCTTGATCTACGGATTGAGCGCCGGCTGCGTCCGCAGCTTTGCCACTTCCTTCATTCTCTTCTGCAAATCGATGATCCGGCTCAGACTGTCCGGCGCGCCCTCGGCGACGGCGCGGTTGGAGCTGGTCTGCAGCACGTGGGTCACCAGCTCCCGGAGCGCCTTGTCCCTGTCCTGGGGCCGGTCCATCCGCGCACCGGTGTTGAAAATCTGTGCGACGATGCTCTGCTCGCCCTCGTCGGTAAAGGCATCCGGAATCCGCTCCGGATGAATGTCGCCGGACTCGATCTGTGCGATCAAAAGCTCGGCCACCCGCCGGTAGACGCCTTCCTCAAAATCCTCCGCGGACAGGTAGGGCGATACGGCCTTCCAGATCTGCGGCTCCTCGGAGAGCCAGTTCAGAAGGATCCGCGCCGACCGCTGCTCGCCCTCGGCCCTTGTGGCCGGCCGGCGTTTCGCCCGCCTTCGAAGCAGCTCCTCTTCGTCCCAGCCGTCGGCGCCGGACAGGCCTTCCGCATCCGCGGACTGCGCCATTTCATCCACCCCGGCCGGCGGTCGGGTTTCCTCCGTGGTCCTTCGCACCGCGGCATCCGCGATCCAGCGGGTCGTGTTGCGGTGCAGGGTTTCAAAATCGGTGAAAAACAGCTGCGCGATGGACCGCTCGTAATTCTCCCGCTCCAGGGGATCCTCCATCGCAATCAGCCACGGCCGCACCTCCTGCGTAAAGAACGCCGTGCGCGCGTCCGGATCGTTCATGTCGTACTGCTGCGCGCGTTTCTGCAATGTAAACAGAATCGCGTTCTGCGCCCCGTCGATCCGCTTCTGGTACTCCTCGGCGCCGCGCGCCTTGATCAGCTCGTCGGGATCCTTAAAGGGCGACATGTCGATGACCTTCACCGCGATGCCCGCGTCCCGCAGGATGGGAATGGCCCGGATGGCCGCCGCGATGCCCGCGCCGTCACTGTCGTAGGAAAGCAGGATCGTCTGCACGTGCAGCCGCCGGAAGATGGCCGCGTGCCCTTCGGTCAGCGCCGTGCCGAGCGAGGCGACCGCATTGTCGAAACCGGCCTGATGCAGCGCGATCACGTCCATGTAGCCCTCGCAGAGGATCATCTCTTTCCGGCGCGTGCGCCGCGCGAGGTGCATCCCGTAGAGGATGTAGCTCTTGTTGAAAATGGCCGATTCCTGGGAATTGATGTACTTCGGCTGGCCGTCGCCCATCACCCGTCCGCCGAAGGCCACGATGCGGCTGCGGTCGTCCATGATGGGGAAGATGGCCCGGTTCCAGAACCGGTCGCGCATGCCCTGGGACTCGGAAAAGGTCACCAGACCGCACTCGCGCAGCAGCTCGTCGGAAAAGCCCTTTTCATGCAGGTGGTCGTACAGAAGGCGGCTGCCCTTGCCGGCGTATCCCAAACCGAACTTCTGCATGGTTTCCGCCGACAGCCCCCGGCCGGTAAAGTAGTCCATGGCCGCTTTGCCCCGCTCGCTGCGCAGCAGATGGTAATAGAAGGTCCCGGCCTCCCTGCAGGCCGCCATCATCTGCTCCCGATGGCCGGCGGCCTTTTTCTGGCCCTCCGTCATCTCCTGCTTCGGCAGGGTGATGCCGGCCCGGTCGGCCAGGATCTGCATCGCCTCCGGGAAGGTGCAGTTTTCGTATTTCTGGAGGAAGGAAAAGACATTTCCGCCCACGTGGCAGCCGAAGCAGTAAAACATCTGCTTCTGGGGCGTCACGGAAAAGGACGGCGTTTTCTCATTGTGGAACGGACACAGGCCCACGTACCGGCTGCCGTTCTTCTTTAAGGAAACACGGCTGCCGATGATGTCCACGATGTCGCTTTTCGCGCGGACCTCCTCGATCAGTTCATCGGAATAGTAAGGCATGGATTAATGATCACCTCCTGCCGGGTGCAGGTTCGTTTAATACCCGTCCACCTCCCAGGCGGCGGGCATGAAGTATTCGTTGAATTTCTTGATGGCGTACTGATCCGTCATGCCGGAAATGTAATCGCAGATCACGCGGTCGAGGGCCTCTCCTTCTGCCGTCATCGCAAGAAACCGCGCGGGCATCTCCTCGGGATGGGCCTCATAGTAGCGGAACAGCTCGCGGATCATCCGGTCGGCCTTCACCTCTTCGCCCTTCGCGATCGGGTTCGTGTAGAGGCTTTCAAACATGAACTGCCGCAGCGCCGTCATGGCCTCGTAGATTTCGTCCGACATGCGGATGTCGGCGGAATCCGCGCTGGTGACGATCACGTCGTGAATCATCGTGTCAAGCCGCTGCGTCGCGGTTTTTCCGAGCGTGTTGCGAAGGTCCTTCGGGATATCCGCTTCCGTCAGGAGCTGGGCACGGATCGCGTCGTCGATGTCGTGATAGACGTAGGCCATCTTGTCGGCTAAGCGCACGATCTTCCCTTCCGGCGTGGCCGGCATCAGCTCGGTCTGGTGATTGCGGATGCCGTCGATCACCTCCCAGGTCAGGTTTAAGCCGGCGCCGTCCTTCTCCAGCTTTTCCACGATGCGCACGCTCTGCTCGCTGTGAATGAAACCGGTGGCGCAGAGGCTGTTTAACGTGCGCTCGCCGGTGTGCCCGAAGGGCGTATGGCCCAGATCGTGGCCTAGGGCGATGGCTTCCACCAGATCCTCGTTCATCCGAAGCGCCTTCGCGATGGTGCGCGCGTTCTGCGACACCTCCAAGGTGTGGCTCATGCGGGTGCGGTAGTGATCGCCCTGGGGCGTTAAAAAGACCTGCGTCTTATTCTTCAGGCGCCGGAACGACTTGCTGTGCAGGATGCGGTCCCGGTCGCGCTGAAAGCCTGGCCGGATGTCGCACGGCTCCTCCCACACGGCGCGGCCCTTCGAATCGCGGTCGTGGGTCGCGTAAGGACTTAAGTTGATCTGCTGAAGATCCTCCAGCTGTTCGCGAATGGTCATAGGATGCCTCGATCTGAATGCGAAATGAATCTACTAGTCTTATTACCGATTGTGCCCCGGAATCCTTTTGTGCAGAATTCACATTATTTCGTCTTCGTTTTCGTGCAAAAAAGCAAACCGGTTCCGTGTAACGAATACGGCCATCCGCCGCAATATATAGATAAAGGGAACCATTCCACAATGAAAGGAGCACTGTCATGAAACGAAGAATCCTGGCTTTATTCTCTCTGTCCGCCGTCCTGCTGCTGTTCGGGGCCGCCCCTGCCGCAAAGGCGGACGTCTACGTCGAACCCACCGACCATTTTCACGAGGAACACCAGGCGGAGTGCACCCGCATCGACCGGGTCTTCATCGCGAACGGCTCCGGCGGAAGCGTGTCGTTCTACGCAAACCCGGAGTCGGAAACACCGCTGACCTCGGCCGAAAACGGCTCCGTCATTCCGATCGCGTTTTCCTATACCGATGCGGACGGCGTCGAATGGCTCTACGGCAGCATAAAAAGAATCAGTCCGGAAAACTACGGCTGGTGCCGTGCCGGCGACGTTTACGTCAGATTTGACAGTCTGGAATTTCAGCAGCAGTATCCCGTCCGGGAAGAAACCGGCGTCATTGACGGACTAAAGCCCGCCACGACCGTCTGTTACTGGGATTACCCCGGCGGAAGAATCATTGACCGCATCTATTATGATCCGGAATACGAACTGGCTTATGATCTGACATTCACGGACGAGGAAGGCCGATTGTGGGTCCGACATCCGGCGGTTTATCAGGATGGATACTGGATCTGCCTTGACGAGCCGGGCGCCGCGGAACAGGACCTCTATCCGAACGGAATGCCGGTGCGCGACAAACGGGATCACAGCATACCGGAAGTCCCGGAACCTGCGGCAGACACGCCGGAGTCCGGCAATCCTGCGTTTGACCGCACTGCCGTCATCCTTGCCGCCGTCGCCGCCACCGTTTTGATCAGCGCCCTGCTGCTGCTTCGGATGCGCCGCAGACGGTCAGATCCCCCGGCGCAGGCCTGATCGCGCAAAAAAACGGCCCTCGCGGGCCGTTTTTTCTTTCGGTTATCATTTAGAAATCACCGCAAAACCTCACTTGCGCGCGGCTTCCTGCGCCCAAGTCAGATGGGCAGGATCCGTATCCGCCATCAGCGTGCAGTCCGCGCCAAGGATGAACCGGGAGCGGTCCACGCTGTCCAGACAGGTGCGCACTTCCTCTTCGATGGCCTCCCTGGGTCCGTTGTACAGCGCCCCGTCGGGCGTGTTGTCCATGCCGCCGATGATCATCGCATCGGGAAACATCTCCTGGGCGCCGGCCAGTGTGATGTCGTCCGTATGCACGGCTATGCTGATCGCGGAAACCGGATAGTCCTGATACACGTCCAGATGATTCTTTCCGCCATATCCGCAGATGTGCAGGATGTTGTCTCCGAAGAGCTCCTTTGCGCAGGAAAGCACCTTGATGTCCGCCGGGCAGATCACCTTGCGCAGGATGTCCTGCGAGAACAGTTTTCCGTTGCTGCCGGAGAAATAGATGCCGTCCGTCTGTCCCTCTTTGGCCAGCAGCCGAAGGAAATCACAGAGATTGTCCGCCACCTTCATCAAAGCCTGCGCCACCGTTTCCGGGTCGGCGGCCACAAAGGCCATCAGCTTTCCGATGCTCGCCCGCGGGTCCGCGGAAAGGGCGCTGACCAGGTGCGCAAAGGGTGCAAACACATTGTAAAAGACCGGCATGTCCTCACCGAACACGGCGCGGTAATCCCGGGAGCAGGCAATGCTTTTCTGCACCCACGGATCGTCCATGGCGACGGGTTCGATCTGCAGCAGCTGTGAAGCCTCGGTGATCTCACCGCAGGAATAGGGCAGATAAAACAGGCCGTCCGTCATGGCTTTGACGAAATCCGGCGACCAGCCGCGGGCAAACGCTTCGGCGCCGGCCTTTCTTTTTTCGCGGATGCCCTCGTCCGTCAGTTCCTCGTTGCCGTAGGCTCCCGGGATGAAATGACACCAGAAGCCCACCGGCATATAGGGCACCGCTTCCTTCCGCATTGCTTTGTAAAACAGTTCTCGCTTTGTCATCGTTTTCCCTTACGGATTCAGAATCCGGTTGATAATATCGCAGTACAGCTGCGGATTATTTCCGTTGATCTCCGCGCAGTACGCATCCCAGTCCGCGTCGCTGTGGATATCCTTTCTGCCCGCGATGAAATCCGGGAACCAGATCGAGTAGGTCGTGCGAAGGTTCGTCGAGTTAAAGGAGGTTTCCTGGGATTCCTCCGGGGTCATCTGGGCGGTGACGTCGCCGCCGATCTTTCCGGTATTCGGATAGCGCATCCACTCGTCAAAGGCATGATTCATCCAGTCGGCGTAGCCCAAATCCACGTTTACCGCGACATCCAGACCGATGACACGGCGGCCGCTGCGGGCTGTTTCCAGATCATCCGCCTTCATGACGTCCTGGTTGATGACATACCAGGTTTCGCCGTCCCGCTCTTCCACGTCGTAGGAGCCGTCCGGCAGCCATTCGGCGTAGAAGGGATCCTGCAGCTCTTCCTGCATCTCGCGGGAGAAGCCGCGCGCGCGGATGATACCGCCCTCATCAGAATAGAGCCAGTCGAGCGCCGTGCAAAGGGCCGCGATGTCCTTGTCCTTTGCCTTGTCGGTGATGCAGACGCTTATGGAAGACAGACCGCTGCGGTCAAAGTAGGTCAGCGGCTCGCTCGAGCAGGTATCCAGATCGCCGTATACGTCGTTGATGGGCGTGGCGGCGCCGTAGACGCAGATGCCGTCCACGATCGGATCGCCGGTGTCCATGGCGTTGCCGAGGGAGGACACCATGCCGTACCAGGCACCGACCTTGCCGGAATAAACGGTGGGGGTATCCACCTTCCAGAACAGTTCGCCGGTGTGCTCGTCAAAGGTCTTCTCCAGCCAGCCCTTGTTGTACCAGGTGTTCATGCATTCCAGGTACGTACGCACCTGATCGGTGGTCAGTCCACAGTAGCACTTGTTGTCATCAATGTAGTACAGATCGCTGCCGACACCGAAGCCGCCGACAAAATCACCCATGCCGATGGTGCCCGCCGACGGGATCTGCATGGCATAGCCGTCGGTAATTCCCTCTTCCTGAAGGGCTGTTGTAAAGATGTCCAGCATCCACTCCCAGTCGGAGATATAGATCGGATCCGTGTTTCCGCTCGGGAACACCACGTCGTCTTCCCAGGTGCGGCAGGTATCGTCCATGTAGCCGCCGGAGAAGGCTTCGCCCGTTTCCGGATTCTTGCCGTATTTCACGATCCAGTCCCGGCGGTATTCATATCCGCAGAAGGGCTCCGTCGGTTTGTCCGCCAGCACGTAAAGCTCCAGATACTTGTACTCGCCGTCCACCAGGTTCTTTAAGCGCTCGCCGTAGAAGGGCTTGGAGGCTTCTTCCCACTTCAGGTAGTTGGGCATGTACTTTTCGACGTAGGGCGTCAGATCCAGGGCCACGCCCTCTTCGTACAGCTCCAGCGCGGAGGACGTGCAGTAGGACATGGTGATGACGTCCTTGTACTCGCCCGTGCCCATCAGGGTGTTCATGTTGTCCTGCTCGCTGCCAAGAATCAGGGTGTCAAAATCGATGGCGATCTTCTTTAACTCGCCGTCCACGTCCCAGGCCTTCGACAGCCAGTATTTCATGATCGGGTTGTCATCGTAATCTTCATAGTAGAAGCTGTTTTCCGGCGTCGCGATCAGATAGCTGAACGTGGTCGCATCCGTCGGCTCCGCCACCGGGCGGTCATCAACTGCGGGCTCTTCTTCCTTAGTCTCTTCCCCGGCGTCTTCCTCCGCCGCCGCATCGGCGTCCGCCGCCTCGGTGCTGTCCTGATCCTTGTCTTCCGCGACACCCTCCTCTGCCTTCGGCGCGGCGTCCGCCGGCGCCGGGCTCTCCTGCTTCCCGCAGGCGGCAAACGCCATGCACAGGACCAGAAGCAGTGCTGCGAGGATCGTTCCTCTTCGGTTTCTCATGGTTTCCTCCTTACTCTCCCTTGGATACCTCATTCCCGCTCCGCCGGACGGCACACGGCCGCCGCGGATCATTGCCTGTATTATACCACGGATGCTATTATAAATAAAAATACTGGTTTTGCATTAGTTCATAACGTAAACGTATGATGTTTGAAGGGAATAATTCAATGAATATTCAGCACCTGCGCGTTTTTCTTGCGGTCTGTGAGACCGGTACGGTTACGGCTGCTGCCCGGCTTTTGCACATTTCCCAGCCGGCGGTCTCGCGCTCGGATCCGGATTTGAGGAGGAACTGCGCGTACAGCCTGTCCGTGTCGGCGCCACATGCACCATCATCGATCATCCGCTGACTCACTACAACGTCATCGTCACGAAGGATGACCGGGCGCTGAACACCAATGATCGCCGGCTGATCGAATACCTGAAAAAATACGCCGCCCGCTGAACGCGGACGGCGTTTATTCTCTCTTACCGGGTCAGATCCTTCACCCATTTGTATTTCCGGAAATGCGCGATCACCCAGGGGATCTTGCCCACCTCGTCCAGGCAGGTGCACGCGTAAACCACGTATACGCTCCAGCGAAAGACAAAGGCGCCCAGGAACGCGGCCGGAAGGGCAATGCCCCACATGCACACCAGCAGGCTGTACATGTCAAAAAGCGTATCGCCGCCCGCGGCAAAGACCCCGTTGATGATTACGGTATTCACGCAGCGTCCGATCATGTACACCGCCATGATCACCATCATCCCGATCAGGTAGCGGCGCGCGGTATCCGACAGCACCATGAAACGCACCACAGGCATGGTCACCAGAAGCACAATGCCCGTCGTGACAAAGCCGATCACGAAGGAAAGCTTCGCCAGCCGGATGCCGTAGGCTTTGCCCCGTTCGAGCTTCCCGGCGCCCAGCTCGTTGCCCACCATGATGCCGCCGGCGCTGGCAATGCCGTTGCAGGCGCAGCAGACCAGGTCGCGCACCACGGCCGCGATGGAATTGGCCGCGGCCGCGTCCGTGCCCATATGGCCCATGACCGCCGTAAAGGCCGAAAAGCCGATGCCCCAGACAAAGGCCCCGCCCATCAGTTTTATGGTGTGGACGGCGAAATCCTTTGACAGAAGACGGTTGCGGGCAAACAGGCGGCGCAGATCTTTCTTCAGATACCCCGGCCGGCGGGATGCGATGACCGCCCAGACCAGTTCGATGACGCGCGCGATCAAGGTCGCCGTCGCCGCGCCCTTGGCTTTCATGGCCGGTGCGCCCAGCAGTCCGTAGATAAAGACGGCGTTTAAAATGATGTTGATGACCACGGCCCCGGAGCTGATCATCGCTGTGACGGACACATGATCCGTCACCTTCATCAGCGTCAGATAGCACTGGGAAATGCCGGTCAAAAGATAGGAAAAACCGGCGATGCGAAGGTAGCCGATGCCGATTTCAATCAGCGCCGGTTCATTCGTGTAGATCAGCATCAGCTGGCGCGGGAAGAAAAAGCATCCGATGAAGAAGACAAAGGAAATCACGGCAGACGTACGCAGCATCATGCAGAAGATGTCGTTTAAGCTCTTCTCATCCCGCTTGCCCCAGTACTGCGCGCCCAGAAGCGTGCCCGCCGCCGTAATGGACATGACGGCCATGTTCTGGATGAACTGGATCTGCGTCGCCAGGGACACGGCGGCCATCTGGTTCTGTTCCACGCGGCCGAGCATCACGGCATCCGCCGCCGCCACGAGCGCAAGCATCAGGCTCTGCAGCGCGATCGGCAGCGTCATGCGGACCAGACGGCGGATAAAATCACGGTCGCCAAACAGGCGGGCTGAGGAGGTTTCGGCAGATATCATGGTGAGCTCCTGTTTCAGGGGTGACAAAAGGGACAGGCACTTTTGTCATCCTCCGTACTGAAAAAAGGGGGACAGGCGCTTTCGTCATCCTTCTAGAGGGTGACAAAAGTGCCTGTCCCCATTGTCATCACAGCTGTGTCGTGACAAAGATGTCGTAGATGGCTTTGATGGCGACCTCGAAGTCTTCGTTCATGACGCCGATGATGATGTTGAGCTCGGAGGAGCCCTGGTCGATCAT
>JAZQBE010000114.1:0-4053 GCA_045545575.1 Shuttleworthella sp. | reverse complement strand
TCACGCGGCGTCGCTGCATCAGGCTTTCGCCCATTGTGCAATATTCCCCACTGCTGCCTCCCGTAGGAGTTTGGGCCGTGTCTCAGTCCCAATGTGGCCGGTCACCCTCTCAGGTCGGCTACTGATCGTCGCCTTGGTAGGCCGTTACCCTGCCAACTAGCTAATCAGACGCGGGCCCATCCTATACCGTCGGAGCTTTTCACACCGGACCATGCGGTCCTGTGCGCTTATGCGGTATTAGCAGTCGTTTCCAACTGTTATCCCCCTGTATAGGGCAGGTTACCCACGCGTTACTCACCCGTCCGCCACTCAGTCATAAAAGCTTCCATCCGAAAACTTCCGCTTAAATGCTTCGTTCGACTTGCATGTGTTAAGCACGCCGCCAGCGTTCATCCTGAGCCAGGATCAAACTCTCATGTTAAGTATACTCGCATGTACCTCAGTACATGTTTCGTACGATTTTGGTTTGAAACCTGTAAGGATTGCTTGGCTTTTCCTTACTTTACTGCTTTAAGGTTTTTTGTTCGTTAGACTCTCGTCTTCGTGTATCGCGCCCTTAAGCGTTACGCGATGCACCGAAACTTTAAGAATCTTTCGAGGATTGTTTCACTGTTCAGTTATCAAGGATCTGCTGCTGCCCTGTTTTTGGGGCGCTCGATTATATTATCACTCGTGCGCTTCCTTGTCAACAACTTTTTCAAATCTTTTTTCGAAGATTTTTCAGTCGCTTCCGGGAGGCTTTTTGTTTGCTCCCTCGTCAAGCAGCGAAAAGAATTGTAACAGTTACGATCTGCTTTTGCAAGCATGAATAATTCACAAAAAGGGACCCGGTTTCGGGCCCCTTTTTCGCTATACTATTCGCCGATGTCACTGCGCATCGGTAAAGTGCCCTCGGACTCACATATGCAGCGTGCGCCGGGCATACCTTATACCGCGGGAATCTCACACGTGAACGCATAGGTTCCGGAGCCCTTTTCGCAGGTCTGGCCGTCCGGAAGGACAATCTCCGCCCGGGTTCCGACCGGAACGGTCACATTCATCGCAAAGGCTGTCCCTTCTCTCTTCCAGTCCACGGCGATCTTCCCGTATTCGGTTTCATAGGTGCGGGATGCGCAGGTCAGGCGCTCGTCCATCGCCGGCTGTACCTTAAAGGTACGGTAGCCCGGCGCGGTCGGCACGATGCCGTTGATGTGACGGAACATCCAGTCGTCCACGCAGCCGAAGGCATAGTGGTTTAAGCTGGCCGCGATCGGGCTTCCGTCCGGCTTCTTCGTAATCCAGCTTTCCCAGATCGTCGTCGCACCGTTGTTGACTTCATAAAGCCAGGACGGGCACTGCTCCTGGAACAGGATGTCGTAGGCTTCCTTCACATATCCGTTTTCGCTTAAGGTGTCAAGGATGACCGGCGTACCCAGGAAGCCGGTATCCAGACAGCCGTGGTTCTCGGCGATCTTCTGCCGGATCGTAGCGACGAAGCTGTCGCGGAACTGCTCCGGCACCAGGCCGTGATGCAGCGGGATGATGTAGCTGCCCATGACGTCCACCGGCATCTTCCCGTCCGGGGTGATGATGCCGTCGGCAAACGCCTTGCGCATCTTCGCGCCCATTTCTTCATAATAAGAAGCGTCCTGCTCCTTGCCGAGCAAACCTGCGATGCGGGACAGATTGTTCATTGTCATGACCGCATAGGTCTCGGTAATGTACTTCTTGCCGGCTGCGATGCTTTCCTGCAGACCCTTGCCGTCCACCAGACCGTCGCCGGCTTTCGACGGAATCAGCCACTCACCGTAATGGAAGCCGGTATTCCACAGCAATTCGTCCACTTCCTTCGGCAGGTTCTTGTCGCCACGGTATTTCTTTGCCGTGTGAATGATGAAATCCGCCCACTTCTTCATCGCCGGATAGTAACGCTTCAGGATCACGTCGTTTCCGGTCTGCTCGTAAATGGCCAGAGGCACAAGGACGCAGGCGTCGCCCCAGCCGGCCACGCCGACGTTGCCCTTCAGGCCGCCGACGAATTTCAGCATCACGCCCATGCTCTGATAGGTCTGGTTGTTCGGTACGACCATCGGCACGGCGCCGTCCGCCATCTGATCCGCCTCGACGCTTGCCATCCAGCGGGTCAGGAAGTTCGTGACATCCTCATTCAGCACAGCCGTGGCCGCATAGACGCCGATGTCGCCGGTCCAGCCGGCCTTCTCACGCTGCGGGCAGTCGGTCGGGATCGACAGCATGTTCGACCGCTGCGACCAGCGGGTATTCTCGTACAGACGATTGATGCGGGAATCCGAGCAGGCGAAGGTGCCCAGTTCCTCTTTTTCCGTGGACATGGCAACCGCAGTGAAATCCTCTGCCTTCACTTCCGGAAGTCCACTGACGCGGACGTAGCGGAAGCCGTGGAAGGAAAACTTCGCTTCGTACTCTGCTTCTCTTCCGTCGGCGATATAAACGTCCTTCTGGTCGCAGCCTTCGCCCACGCCGGCGGTTCCTAAAATATTATTGAAGAAATTGCCTTCCAGATCCGGAATTTCAAAGTGTTCCACTGTCACCGGGCCGTACAGTCCTGCGGGAATCCGAAAACGCGCATGGCCGGACAGTACCTGACCGAAGTCCACGATGTGCTCGCCCTTCGGCGACACGTACGCATTCACCGCCGCAACTTCCTTAACCGCACGCACCGGGGCACCGATCTGCGCAGCGAGATTCGTGATCGCAAATCTGGCCACGGCAGCGTTTGCCCATGCGGCATCGTTGAAACCGGGGGCGTCCCAGCCCGGCAGCTCCCGGGAAGCGTCATACTGCTCGCCGGCAAACAGATCCGCAAAGTCCACAGGACCGCGGGACGTTTTCTCCGAACCGTCCGAGCAGACGATCGTCTTTTTGCCCGAGGAATCCGTCATCTCCAGCTGATACAGAACCGCATAGGGCTGCGCGGCCGTCTTCTTGCTCATCGTCGTCTGCGGACAGAAATACCAGCCGTCCGCGACATACATGCCGAGCACGTTCTCACCGGCGCGGATCTGGCTCGTCACATCGTAAACCTGATAGAACAGCACCTTGTCGTAGGACGAATACTCCGGCGCAAAAGCGCGGCCGTCCACGCGCGCGCCGTTCACGCTCGCCTCATAAATGCCGTGGCAGGTGGCATACAGGCGGGCGCTTACAACGCCTTCCGGCGCGGTGAACGCTCTGCGGAAATACACGGGCGCCGGCTGGTTGCCGAAACCCTTTTTGCGCTTTGCGGGCTTCTGCGCCGTCTGCACCCAGACTGCTTTCCAGTCCATCGGGTGTAAAAACGCGGTCTCGAACCAGGTCTCGGCGGACGCTTCGTTTCCGTGATTGTCCCAGGCCGTCACCGTCCAGGCATAGCGGGCCGCGGATTCCAGCGCTTCCCCCTGATATGGGACAAAGGTCTGCTGCGCGCTCTCCACCTTCCCGGTGTCCCAGACGGTTTTTCCCCCGCAGGAAACCAGAAGACGATAGGCGCTCTGGCAGGTATCCTCTTCTTCGCTCTTCAGTTTCCAGGAAAAGTAAGGATCCTGATCCAGACCCAGCAGTTCCTTCTCATGATTGGTTTTTAAATCATACAGCTTCATTGCGCTCCCCTTTCTTTTCCTGAACCCGCGAATGAATCATCCCCGGGTTCTGCACAGGCCTACTTTTCTTTCTATATTATATAAAAAGACATCCTCCCTGTGGAATACACGATCATGCGCTTTTTTTGTCGGATCTTGCCATTGGAACCGTTCGGTTCCAAAAAGAACCTTCCTCATAGGCGGTGCGGTCGGACAGCAGCGTCATGCTTTCTGGTTGGAAGATCACTCGCCGGCCCGAAGCCATTCCGGACGCAGTCAGGGAAGAGATCCTCTCGTTCTACGGGACGATGGGACGGCTGTATGGGGAAGACTTGCATTGAACACTCCCACCGCTTATAGAAGCGGGGGATTCCTGCTTCCTCGCTGCAGCTTATTCCCGGCGACATGTCGCCGCAGACAGAGGCTGCTGGCTCCACAGGCGTTTTCGGTTCGGACAGTTCCTGCCCTACCAATATTT
>JAZQBE010000113.1:0-19610 GCA_045545575.1 Shuttleworthella sp. | reverse complement strand
TTCGATCTGTGCTCCGTCTGCCGGTACGGCCGCTTCGCCGTTGGCGTTGGCGACGCGGTGTCCGCGCACGAGCAGACGGTGTGTATTGATACCATAAGGGGTGCACGTCACGAGCGTGCACAGATCCATGCCCGGAACCAGTGTGATTTTACTTAAATCCGAGGGTTCCACGATGTGGATCTGATCCACCTCATAGGTCAGCGTCTCGTTCATGATCGTCAGAGTGAAGGTGTCGCCGGCGACCAGCTTGTCCAGGTCCGAAAAGAGCTTTGCGCTGGGCAGTCCCCGGTGGCCGGACAGGACGCAGTGGCTTGCGTCTGCCGGATCTTCCACTCCGTAGGTTTTATGTCTTCCTTCCGTGACCTTCCAGGTCCGGGCTCCGACGGGAAGAGATGAGCCCTCAACGTGGCCGATGCTTGTCTGCAGCACCGACTCGGCGACGCCGTGGTAAATGGGCAGCTTGATGCGGATTCTGGGGATTTCGATGTATCCCATGGCACCGCTTCCGATATTCAGTGTATTGTTGTATTCCAGCAGTTCTTCATCCGTCAGGTTCCAGCGCAGGCCCGTTTCCACGATGTGACGGTTGTATTCCTTTGCCCCGTTGATGATGGCCTGATACTGTTCCGTGTCCATGTCGGAGATTGTTTCATTGTAGGTCATAATCGCGCGGGACTGGTGAAACGAGTTCCAGTAGTCGGAAACGGACGGATAGGCCAGAAGTCCGATGCCCGCGATCAGGATCAGTGTAAAAAACAGGTTAAATGCGTGTTTCTTCATGCATGGCATTCCTTGTGTGCGTCTGTGAAACGGCATGCCCTTCGTCTGCAGGTCTTATCTTCGATCCCGTCCGGAGAGGTACGCCGATATCGCAGCCATACTGTTTTTTCTTCCGAACGTCTTTATGGTCTGCCAGGCCGGATTCAGGTTTACGCCGGTCGCAAAATACATTTTTATAAGAGCGTCCTCCACGAGGCGCGCCCGCAGGTGCTCCGGCAGTTTCGCGAATTCCTGCTTTATATCCCGGCATACCGCCTGACGTTTTTCCTTCGTCACGGTCCGGTCATCGAGTTTTTCCAGCACGTCCCGAAAAGCGGTTTTGAGCATCCAGCCATAGGTCGGACTGCCCTCCGGATGTTCCTTCAGAAAACCGCCGATCCGCTTTACCACGCTCACCCATTCATCCAGTCCCGGATCGACGCCCTGCGCCCTGTACGGAATGAGTGTGAGATTCGCCCCATAGAGCACAAATGTCCGCACCGTCTGGTTCATCTCCGTGATCTGGTCGAGCACCGGCAGGCCGAGCACCGTTTTCCGAAGTTCACCGTAAAACCAGTTTGCTTTCTCCTCATCCTGCAGGCACAGCCGGGCATGAATTCTGAGAAGATACATGATTTTTCCGATGATGTATTCATAAAAGCTGTACTGCCCGGGGTCCGCGGTCTCCATTTCCTCCATCTGATCCCGAAAAGCGTCCAGCTCATTCTGAAGCCGCTCCTGCGTGAAATCGCGCATTCTCGAGTGGTCTCTGGAAACATAATGGTAGATCGCCCGGTCCTCGAAGCAGATGCTTTTTGCTTTCTTGCCGACTCTCAGCAGAAACGTGGTGTCCTGTGAGTTCCTTGTCAGTCCATAGCGGATCTGATTCCTGATCAGGAAATCTCTCCGGTAAATCGCGGTCCAGTGATTGTAGGAAAACAGATCGTAGATCTGTCGGCCCATGTGCAGACCGAACCGGATCGATACATTAAGAGGAATCCGGTTCCCTTCGTGGATCGTCCGGCCGCCGCCGTCCACCAGATCACATTCGCCCTTTACAATGTCCGGCTTCGTCTGCTCTGCCTTGTGATACAGAAGCTCCAGGAAATCCGTTTCCGGATAATCGTCCGGATCGACAAAGGCGAGATACTCTCCTTCTGCTTCCTCGATGCCGCGGTTGCGGGAAGCGCCGGCGCCAAGGTTTTTTTCATTTGAAAGGATCTTGATTCGGGCATCCTCTGCCGCGGCCGCCCGGACAGCGTCCATGGATCCGTCCGTTCCGCAGTCGTCCACGAAAATCATTTCGATGTCCGCCAGCGACTGGTTTCGCAGCATATGAATGCACTTCCGAATGCCTTCGCCCGGGTTATACACCGGGATGATCACCGATACGGCCGGCCCGTTGTTCATGGTTTCATTACCCTTTTGATGACTTTCCCGCCTGCCGAAAGCAGTTTTTTCGGGGTCAGCCATTCTTTCAGCTTTCTTTCCCAGAAATGCGGATCGACGTTTTTACGAAGCTCGTCTGTCAGTTTCAGGGTAAACGCCGCTTTTTCCTTCAGCGGAAGCCCTTTCTCATGAAAAGGATCCATCCCGAACACATATCCGAATCCGCGTTCCAGGCTGTCTTTTATCGGCATGTCATACAGGTCCGTGCGGCCGGGATGAAAGGAAGCAAACCGGAAGCAACGGACAATGCATTCGATCATGGCGTCTTCTTCATGTTTTCGCTCGATCTTCCGCATGATGACGCTGCTCAGATTTGCCCGGTATTCCGTCAGGGCTCCGGTCATCGGACTGTATAACACAAGGCGGGGCAGGTTCGGCAGGCGCAGAACCTCGGCCCGTATGCCATCCAGGAAAGCGTCCGCTTTCTGTTCCATGCCGCCCAGCCGGACGGCCGCGGCCTGAAGCCCGAGTGTCCATTGAATCCGCTGTATTTCATACTCCGGATCGATATTCTCTCCGAAATGCCCGATCAGAAAGTCAACCTGTTCTCTCAGCGACAGCAGCTGCGCATCCAGCCGTTCCTCCGGCATCCGATTCATCAGGGAATCGGGATGATCCACAAGGTAATAGCAGGCTCTGTCATCAAACACGATCCGTTTTGTATCAGCGGTCACCTTCAGGAGAAACGTCGAGTCTTCCCCGTAGCGGGATGTGCCGTACCGGATCTTCCCGTCCATGATCCAGGCTCTTCGATAGATCGCACTGTAATGATTGGAACGGAAAAGGGTATATAAGGGCTTCGCCTTTTTCAGACCGCCCCGGATTTCCGGGTTTTCGCCCTTCGCAGGCTGTGCCTTTTTTCTTTCGCCGTTCTGCGACACGTGGATCAGGGTTCCCTTTGCGATGTCTGCCTGATAGAGTTTTGCCTTTTTGTACAGCAGCGACAGAAAGTCCGGAGCGATAAAGTCGTCCGCGTCCACAAAGGCCAGGTATTCTCCGCAGGCGTGCTCGATGCCCAGGTTTCGGGCGATTCCGGCTCCGCCGTTTTCTTCCGTGTGCAGGATCCGGATCCGTTCGTCCTCTTCTGCCGCTTTCTTCGCTTCGGAAAGGGTTTCTTCCCGGCTTCCGTCGTCTACGAGGAGGATTTCGATGTCCTTCAGATACTGTGCCCGCAGGGACCGCAGTCCTCTTTGGATGACGTTCCCCGGATTGTACATCGGCACGATCACCGATACCTTTGGCTGATCAGACATACAGTACAAACCTCCTCTTGAGTTTTCGGAACAGAAGGATGCCTGTCGCCAGCGCAGTCATCGATACAACAGCCGGATAGATCAACATCCATGCCGTGACTTCTTCCGCGAGTATTCCGCAGCGGAACAGCGCAATCACGCCGTATACCGGATTCAGCCTCAGCAGAAAGGCCAGGTCGCTTTTCAGGATCACGTCCGGGTAGTAAAAAATGGCCGAGGAATACATGATCAGCATCAGCAGCACCCGCCAGATATATTCCACATCCCGGAAGAACACATTGCAGCAGCAAAGGATCAGGCCCAGTCCGGTGGTCAGAACCAGCAGAAGCAGCAGTGCGGGAAATACCCACAGGATGCTCAGATCCGGCGTCTGCCCGGCGGCGATGTAAAACGGCACCAGTACCACAAGCGAGATAAGGAAGATCACGTAGTGCCAGAGGATTTCCGAGAGCGGATACAGATACTGGGGCACATATACCTTTCGCAGGATCTCCGCATTCGCACGGATGGAAGAACTCGCGCTCTGGGTTCCGTCCGAAAAGAACGCGTAGAGCAGTCTTCCGCAGCTGACATATAAGGCGAAGCTCAGATCCCGGTGATGGAACAGGGTACCGAAAACCATCACATAAACCAGGATCGACAAAAGCGGCTCAAACAGCGACCAGATGATTCCGAGAACCGAATTCCGGTATTTCATCCGAATACCTTTTTTGACAAATTCTTTCAGCAGTTCCCGAAACTGTTTTTCGTCCATACTTACCGGTCCTCTGCTCTCACTTTTTCCCTCCGCTGATCATCCTCGCATACTGATCGGCGATCTCTTCGATCGGGCCGATCCCGGCTATTTTTCCGTGATCGAGGATCAGGCCTCTGCTGCAGATCTTCCGGGCCTGGTCCAGGGAATGCGTCACGAACAGCACGGTCATCTTCTCGTCCATCATTTCGGTCAGGCGCTTTTCGCTCTTTTCCCGGAAACGCGCATCTCCCACCGACAGGATTTCATCCAGAATCAGGATGTCGGGACTTACCGCCGTACAGATGGAGAACCCGAGTCTTGCCCGCATACCGGAAGAATACTTCTTCACCGGAACGTCCGCAAAATCGCGCAGCCCGGCGAAATCGATGATTTCATCCACTTTTTCTTCCAGATATGCCCGCGGGTATCCGAGAATCGAGCCGTACAGGAAGATGTTTTCCACCGCCGTATACTGGCTGCAGAATCCGGCGCCCAGCTCCAGAAGCGGTGCCAGCTTTCCTTTTTTCTGAACGGTGCCCTCCGTGGGTTCATACACATCGGAGATCACCTTCATCAGCGTGCTTTTTCCGGACCCGTTGAGTCCAAGAACGGCCATCCGCTCTCCGGGAAACAGTTCGAAACTGATATCCTTCAGCGCCCAGAGTTCTCTTTTCTCTGATTTCTTCCCGCTTCCCAGCCGGAGAAACAGGTCTTTCAAAGAGGTCGAGCGGTTCTCATCCAGCAGCATCCGCATGCCGACACCTGAAAGCACAAGAGAGGGCTCGCTCATTTCTTCAGCTCCTTCCGGCTGTGAATGCGTCTGCGGAGTTCTTTCATCAGCCCCAGCGCATCCAAAACCCGAACCGCATTATAGTTTAGAATTCGAAAGACACAGATCATCGCATTCAGCTGCGGATAGAAGGCTGCGATTCTTCCGGTATCAAACCGCGTTCCTCTCAGGTACTGCCTGCAGTACGTGAAAAACGCTTCCGCCTGCTTCTGCCGGTAATCGCCGATATCCATCAGCAGGGTCTTGATCAGAAAGTGCGCCCTGGCGATGTCGATCACCGCCGGATCCGCGCTGCGGGTCTGGGATCCGAAGCGCTCCAGCGCGTCCAGGATCAGCGGGTACTTCTCTCTCCGTCCCTCCGAAATCGACTGCGGCCGGCTGCAGCGGTACGTGTACAGCCATTCGTCCAGCACGGCAATCTTCTCAGCCGCGAGGTTTGCGCGAAGCACGAAGGTCAGGTCGTTATAGGCTTCGAGTTCTTCGAACCGCAGGTCGTTTTCCAGAAGCAGCTTTCGCCGGTACATCTTGTTCCACACCGAAGCACCGCCAAAAAACAATGCTTTTTCCGGCGTCCGTTTCGGATCCAGCCGGCGGCTTTCATCCAGCCATTCTTCCTGAAATCCGAACCGGCAGGTAAGCGTCCCGTCGTTTCGCAGCTCCTGAAAGTGAAAGACCGCAATGTCCGCACCGGACCGGTCCAGCAGACCGGCGCATTCTTTCAGGATCGAAGACGCGTAACCGTCGTCCGCATCCAGAAAGATGACGTATCTGCCTTTGGCTTCCTTCAGCCCTTTGTTTCTGGCCGCGCCGGCGTTTTCGTGGGCAGACCGGATGATTCGGAACCGCGCGTCCAAAGCCGCTGCATTCTCCAGAATCTGCCGGCTTCCGTCGTCGGAACCGTCGTCCACAAAGATCGCCTCAAACTCTGTCAGTGTCTGCGCCTTCAGAGCGGCAATGCATTCCGGTAAATAAGCCTCTGTATTATATACCGGTATGATGACGGATACCTCCGGCGTCTTACCTGCCAATGTTTCGGACCCCTTCTCTGAAACGGCAATAAAGCGGTCTTGCGTATGCCTGCAGACAGGGGGCGATACGAATGGTCAGCGCCCAGGGGAGGCGGTTCGCCAGGCGGTTTAAGAGCCCTCTTTTGGGCTGCGCAAGCGGTTCGTCTGCCCAGGGTGTCGTTTCCCTGATGGCCGTATACTCTGCGGCGTAGGGATGTCTGCACCCTGCTTCCCACGGTCTGCTGGAGCAGAAGCTGGAAGTAAAATGCACCGCACACGGATCGGAAGCCGCCCGTTCGATCTGCTCTTTCGCGAAATACTTCGGCGGCTTTCTGTAATACAGCATTTCCTCATAGGAAAAATCATAGAAAGCCGTGACCGCGTTCCACGCCGGAGAAAGCTCGCGCACTTCTCCCCGAAGCACCGCATTGATCGCGCCCAGATCGTTTTTCAAAGGACTGCCGTGGTGACGGTGAATGAAGGCCAGGGACTTTTCTTCAATCTGATGTTCCCGCCACTTCGTCAGGTCCACCAGCATCACCCCGTCGTTGTAAATGGGATCCTCCGGCTTCAGCTCCATCCCCTTTCGGTAAAAGCGGCTGAACACATCCGGCATGGCGGCTGCCGTCATGCCCTGCAGATCCGTGTTCCACAGATCCGCAATCGGTTTTCGGACCATGACGTCACAGTCCAGGTAAAGGATCCTGTCATAGGGAAGCCGGCCGATCAACAGCCGTGCGTACTGCATGATGCTTCCGCGATCGGTCTGGATATGATCGCCAAGCAGTTCTTTCAGATCGTCCTGCTGAATATAATTCGGTGACTTGCTGCCGTATTCTCTGCAGATTTTGTCAAGGTTCTGCCGGTTTTTGGGGCTGATTCCGCCGTCAATCACCGTGATACCGATGCAGCCGGCATCCGCTCCTGCCCTGAATACAGACGCAATCGAAACGCCAAGTACCTGGGCGAAGCGATCATCCGAGGCGTATACGATCTGGATTCCGTCTTTTATGCTCTGCATGCCGACCACCCCCTTTTCTTATGACAGACAGCGGGTAGAAAAACAACAGGTTAAAGGTTGGATCCAATCCACGCCGTTCCAAAATGGCGAATACACACAAAAGTATTCCGAAAACAACCAACGCATTGTCTGATTTCAACCGGGCCAGCCGGATGGCCAGACAAAGAATGCAGATGCACGGGATCAGCCAGAGCAGGCCCCGGATCACCCCGTATGAGATGTAGGAGTTATCCACCACAAACAGGGGGATTTTTACACCGTCCACCATCATTTTGATCGATCCGGACGTATCGATCGAGTGACCGATCAGCGGAAGTCCGTATTTCCGGATCGTCATCCCAGCCTGTACGAACCGCTCTCCGATACTGAACAGCGTATTGCCATAGGTCAGTCTGTGAATCAGATGGATCGGTATGCACAGCAGTAATGACAGGCCGAAACAGATCGCCGGAAAGGCGGTAACGATCCTTTCCCATCCTCTGTTTTTCATCCGGCTCCACCTGCCGCATACCCGCCACAGCAGCGGAAATGCCAGCAGAAGGAAAATGATCGACCGGCAGCGGTTGAATACTGCAAGAAAAGCCGCGGCCGTCCAGAACAGGATCCAGCCTGCGCTCTTCTTTTTCTGCAGGAACAGATACCAGACACAGAACACAATGATGAACAGGATATGTGCCGCCGTGTTCGGGTGAACCATTCCGAAGGTGTGTTTGGCTCCGTAATCCGTGAATCTCACGGCATCCGTTGTGTAGCCGAACACGAGGCCCAGGCATGCGGTCAGGAAGATCCCTGCGTATGCGGCAAGGAATACCGCGGCCGTTCTGCCGAAAGGTCTGCCCAGGGAAAAAACAAACAGGTAAATACCGATCACCGTATAGAAGGGTTCGATATCCAGATCCGGCATCCGGTGAAGGAAGAAGTATGCCAGCAAGGCCGTCAGCGCAAGTGAAACCGCGATCTTTGCCAGTGCTCTTTTTTCATCCTTCTCCAGAAGTGCTTTCCCGACCCATTCTCCTTCAGACAGACACAGGTGGCCGAACATCAGAAGAAGGATTCCCGAGTTCAGATACTTGCCCAGTATCAAAACCGAATAGGCTGTCCTGCCGTCAAACGCGATAAACGAGATGTACGTCGTGATGATAAACACAAACAGAATGGCGTCAGCCAGTATCGTTTTGAAATCGAACGAACGCTTTCCCTGTTTTAAAAACTGCTGTGTCACCAATCTGTCATTCCCTGCACCGGCGTCCCCGGGTTCCGGAAACCCGGAACCCGTAAAACGCCGGCGAATTCTATGATGCTGTTTACATCAGTCGTACATTAGTTGCTGCTCATGCGGCGGCGGGTTACTAAGAGCACGCCCGCACCGATTACAAGAATCGCACCAATGATGTAGAAGATCGTGGTACCGATGCCACCGGTGGAGGGAAGTTCAGCACCCTTGTTATTGGTTACTTCAGCCGTCTGTTCAAGGTTCGTCGTCGTGTAATTGTCTCCCGCAACCGTAAAGGTCACATCCGCCGCTCCATTGTAGCCGGTGGGAACGGTATTCTCTACTAAGGTGTAAGTCCCTTTTCCAAGGCCCGTGAACGAAATGACGTTGCCGTCTGTTCCGGTCGTCGTTGTAAGCTCCGTAGCGTCCGCAATCGTATCAACCCAGGTAACACTGGCTACGCCGGCCGTTACCGTGAGCTTGTAATACTTGTTCGTCGCATTCTTCAGCACGAATCCGGCACCAGCGAGCGCATCGCCCTTCTCGTCCTTCTTTGTTACGGTAAACTTCGCATTGTATACGTTTACCGGAACCTCAGGTACGGAATTGGATCCATTCTCATCACCATATTCCAGGCTTGCCGTATTTGTTGCCGGGGTAACCGTCAGGGCATCGCTGGTGATGGTCGCGGAATACTTAATGGTAAGAACCGTTCCTTCGGGCAGCGCTTTCGTATAAGAATCTACAAAGGTGATGGTAATGGTATCTCCGGCAGCCGTATCCGTTGTCTTGCTGAACGTCGCGGTTCCTTCGGTCACTTCATCATTGCCATTGTATACCTTGACATCGCCGTTATAGGAAAGACCGTTTCCCATCTTATCGTGGAAAACATATCCGATCGCGCCCTTGCCTACGGTAATCGTTGCTTCATAAGGAACCGTAGTGCCTACCTGTGCAATCGCGTTGTGACCGGCCGTGTCGATTTCCATATAGGTGGGATCCGCAGCCTGCTTCGCCTGCTTGTCCAGCTCAGGCACGGTGTTCTTATCAACAACTGCTACATCTGGCTTGGTGCTGTCAATAACGACTAACGAACCCGTTGTCGTCGACACATAATAGTAGCCATACGCAAGATCGGAAAACACCGCAGCAGTCGTGCCCATCACAGTCTTTGTATCGACTATATCCGCATCGGTAACATATGCCGCAATCGCAGCAATATCCGCATCGCTTAATGTAGTTTTGTTTTTCAGGATCTTCGTTTCTCCGTCGATTTTCGTTTTGAAAGTTCCCGTTTCCTCCGTATCAACAATCGTAGCGAAAAAGACGTTTCCGGCATCGTCTAAAATAAACCCTGTCGGAACAGTTGTATGAGCACCGGAAAGTTTATAGCTATAGTTTGATCCATCTGTTTCAGCTGCAAACACCTTATATAACGTGTAGGTGTTCGATGACTCTGCCAGTGTGTTCGCAGGCGGCGTGACAGTAATCTTACCATCCGTCGGCGGATCCGCTGCGAAAGCAACAGTGCTCATGCCCAGTACCAGAATCATGGCAACCAGCAGAGCGAAGGTCTTCTTCAATGTCTTCATAATGATTTCCTTTCTTAATCAACTGCAGTTTCGGCTGCCCGCGGGCGTCTCGACGGATCGCCCGCGAGGCAGTCTGGTATGAAATTTGCTGTTTACGGTTTCAGACTTCGGCGTATGTATTTCGTCGAGATCAGAGGCTTTATCTTAACCTCCTTTCTCTTCGCCTCATCCTGAATCCGTACATCAAAGCGGATGCGATGATAAGCACCGCTCCGCCTAATGTATAAGGTAATGTACCGGACGCGCCGGTCATCGGAAGGGCCGAACCGGGCTGGTTCGTGATAACGAACGATTCATCGGAAACCCGGTTTCTGCTGTCACTGGTGTCATTTGTCGGTCTGAAGAATAATCCGGGCTGTCCAAGCGTCGCATAAACGCTTCCGTCGTAGTCGACCACAAACTCCCAGGTGTTATTTGTCATGATATAGCCGGCAGGAGGCTGATTTTCAACCAGCTTATAAAAGCCCTGCGGAAGGGAGATAGTGCCGAACTTGTCAATGACCAGGTCCTGCATAAATAACGTATACGCACCGTCCGCTGTAGCTTTTCTTAAAAGACTGAATCTCGCGCCGCTAAGTACGATGTCATCGAACTGATTCGCTCGGATGCCGTCAGACGTAATATCGCTGGTTCCGTTCTCGTTTGTTTTGATAAAGGTAACCGTGGCGGCGGTTTCCATCTGGTTTCGGAAAACCAGCCTGATATTTCCGTTAACAAACAGCGGATTTCCGTTTCTCAGTCCGGTCTCTGTAATCGGATTGCCGTCTTCATCTGAAGTATAAGCCCTGACCTCCACAGTCCACTTCTCGTCTACCGCCTCTGTGATACTGAATAACGTTCCAAACGGAACCTGTGTTTCAAAGGTCTTAATATGCGTGTCCGAGTCAATGTCGCCGGTCAGTGAGAAGTTGGTCTGAAGCTCTGTGGTAAGGCCTTCCATCCCCGTGAAATCCGGAACAAAGGTAAACCGATGGCTCTTATCAAAAGCCCAGTCAGACTCTACGATTTTCTCTACGGTGATGGTGTATTTCTTCACTCTCCAGACCGCATATAACGTATTGGCATCGGTGTTTCCCTCTTTCGAGAGGTTGTCCGCCGCGACATGCTCCTGACCCAGTTCAAAGTCAACCGTATTATTCTTTCCGGGTGTCAGAGACCATCCCAGCAGCTCATAACCCCTACGGGTATAGATTTCACCCAGCAGTGTCAGATCGGAGTTGATCTGACGGTTCATGAACATAACCGTCTTTTTCGCCGCGTCGATGCCCTGTTTCTGAACCAGGTTGTCTCCTTCTCCTTCGAATTCATCCTTCAGTGTGCTGTCTAAGACGACGTCACCAAGATCGGCATCCGTTACGTTCGGATCAAACGTGATGTTTGTCACCTCAACCTTGCGGTCGGAGATCGGCTCGTAAATCGGATAGAACACAAACTGCCTGTCGTGATCGTAATCCTCGTCTGCGTCGATCTTGAATACATTGCCTGGGATATAGACCCTTCCGTCCGTTCCGTCGAAGTAATAATATCCGGTACACACATATCCTTCCGGCGGATCCGGCCGGTGCAGGATGATCGTATCGGACTGGTCTTCATAGGTATGTCCGCCGACCGGAGCTCCGGTACCTGTCAGTTTCGGAAGGGTTCTGCCGATGGCCGGGTCAAGGACCTGCTCGTCTCCGTCTTCGTCAAAATAGCTGTAATAGTGTTCGCCCTCAAAGTGAGTAACCAGATACGTCTTGTCGCCGACGGTGTACGTATACAGCGGATTGCCGTCTGCATCGACGCCTTCGACCTTGTATACGGTGCTGTAGGCGCCGTTCGTAATCCAGATGGCACGCAGCGTGGTGTTGTGCGTGATCGGCGAGCCGAAATGATACGGAATGAGGCTTTCGTTGCCTGACGCGTCCTTGACAACCTCATACCAACCGTCAAGCGCGTATCGATCCGTAACGGTGTATCTCTTGCCGTCGTAGGAATCATCCAGCCACGTTCCCTCCCCGTCGTAATCGGCAATCTTTCGATACTCGGCTTTTCGGTTTGTATTGTTGTTGTACTGGTTTACATCATTCACAGGATCCACGAATTCGTCATAGTGATAGTAGTACTCACCGTCCGGATCCACCGTAAATCCGCGGCTCGCATCGGTATATTCATAGACCGATGTATCCCCGTGACGTTTCCAGAACCACGTGGATTCCGTTCCGGAAAGCACACCGCCGTTCGGCTCGATCTTGATCCAGTAATAGATCGGCTCGAATCCGGGGAACACTTCCAGGTCGTGGTTCGGCATGGTTCGGTCAAAGTTGAATACCGATTCCCGGTTCGGATCCGCATACCAGATGATGTGGCCCTCGTCATCCCTCAGCAGGCGGTATCCAACCGGCACATGCCCTTCGACAACCGAAGCCGCTGGTGCACCATTGTTGTCAATATTCGCGCCATAGTTAAATGCATCGTTTGACAGCACTTCTCTGGTGACAGGATCCTTATAGGTTACATCGTAGCTATAGACCTTATAGTAAACATCCAGGTTATACTGCGGGCCATCACCCTTAAGCCGAACTGTATCATTCACTGCTGCCGGAACAATGTTAGCATCGGCGTATCGTTTATTGCTTCCAGTCCCCGTAAATCGGCGGTATCCGTAGACGGTAAATCCCTCATACTTGTCACTCAAAACAAAATCGACATTTATATAAGGATTAAAATCATATGAACCCGTCGCATTAAGCTGGTAAGAGGACACATTTCCGGGCTGCGTACTGTTCGGAAGCTGCGTGTAAAACTCGATATAGTTTGTTGGTGAACCCTGTGCGTGCAGGTTAATGGTTTTTCCTGTAGTATCCTGGACATCCGTAGGAAGCACAAATTCTCCAAGGTAACTCATGCCTTTGCTTGGCGTTTGGCTAGAAGAAGTATCGTATGACCACACTGTGTCTGCGGGCCATTTGTACCCATACTTTTCAAGGAGCTGACCATACAAACCGGTAAACGAGCGGGTTGTTGTTTTCTTATACTTCGGGCCATCATAGACATGAGTCACTGGTTGTGTGCCATTCTGATACTGCCCGTTTGTCAATGGGACCATGGCTCCATCAACAAATCCATATTCACCATTGTTATTCTGAACATAACGGGGGCCGTCATACTGTTGATCATCAGTCCACATGCTTGTTGCATGTTCACTTCTTCTAGACCAATGGTTGTATCCAAACCATCCGCCTTGGTAATGGTGATAAACACGTACTACACTACCCTGATACACTCCATATTGTGTGCCGTTGTCACCGGTTGTACTATTATACCTTTGCCCTGTATAATCTGCGTACGTGGGTTCATCCGTGGTGTATTCCCAGTTGGTTCCATTCCACGTAAGCTGAATATACTGACCATCCACAAGTCCATACACCGTTCCGGTTTCGTCCTCCGTCGGCGTGTAGGAATCAATATCCCGGTCGAAGTTCATCGTGATCAGGTTACGGTCGTAATAGACGTTGACCACGGTACTGCCGTTTGCGTTAATCGTCTTTCCTTCCGCGTCCGTCTTCGCATAGGTAAATCCGGTATACTTCTTATAATCCTCATTTGCCGAATTATACGTGGCGTCGTTCATATGCTGGTCCGCATCGGTGAGATGAATCTCAGCGTCGACTGTCCCGGTTCCGGTTCTCTGTCCGGCATAATCATAGGTCTTCTGATCCGCGGTCAGATTCTTGTCATCTCCCAGCTGCTGGCGCCAGAACATAACGGTGTATGTTGTGGTCGCCTTCTTCCAGTAGGCGTACAGTTTGACGTCTTTCGTCAGTACCTGGTTGAAGTTGTATCTGGGCGGCTGATTGTCCTGGTTATACTCGATCGGCTTTCCGTCCGCGTCAAAGGTATTGGTTTCCGTCCAGTACTGGAATTCGTAGCCTCTCCAGTTCATCGTAACCGTCGGTTCGGCGCCGGCCGCCGCGGCGGTCTCTCCCACGCCGACATGCACCGGAGCGACATAGGTCGCGCCGCTGCCCACGGGACCGGAGTAGTATTCGACCCAATACGCCTTCTTGTACACCGGCAGCAGCACGTAGTTGCGGCTTTCATCCGGGTCCATTTCAATGCCGATGACATACTTGTTTGCATCGCGGATAATACCGGGAACGTCATGGCCGTCCGGTTCATCCTGCGGATCGACATCAGACCATGAAACACCGTCTTTCAGCTTCAGTTCGTTATTCTCTGCATCCCAGGTAAAGTATCCGGCCATCTGACTTTCGTCGTGCAGCAGACGCCATCCGACAAACACCAGGTCCGCCTGGCTGCTTCCGCCCACCGACTTGTGGCTGGGAACAGTCTGGACCGTCGTGTCATAGGATGTGCCCAGCGGCACTTCTTCGCGGTTGTGAATCAGGTATCCGGTAACCACGTCTTCATTAAACAGGTAGTCAATGAACGTCGCCGTATGGTAATGGCCAAAGAACGGGATGACGTAGATGTCTTCCGTCTGTGTCACGGTCAGCGGCTCGTCGAAGACCACGTCGCGGCCATAGGAAAGCGATGTGTAGTTCTGCGACGAAGTGTTGTCCGGATCATATCCCTCGATGTTGACCACGCGCCATCCGCCCCAGGTTTCCTCATCCGGGATGTACGGCGTATTGATCGGCTCGAGGTCGTCCCCGTTTTTGATGATCTGGTTGTCCACCAGCTCATGGGCCTGGTTATAGAAAAGATACGGCTCCAGCGCGCCGGTCTCTTCGTTCAGTCTGACGAAGTGATAGGTCCTTCTCGGAACGACTTCCACGTCGTCTTCAATGATCGCGTAGATCGAAAATCCGCCCGTTTCGAAGCTGACGGTATCGGTTCCCACTTCCGGTGCGATCACTTCCGGCTCGGCATCTTCCGCAAAGTGCACGACCTGTGTGTTTTCATTCGTGGCATAGTCGTCCATCAGGCGGATCTGCACGTCAACCGGCGCAAGCAGCACCACTTTGTTTCCGCCTTCATCCACAATGCTGATGTCAAGCAGCTTGATGTAGTTTAAGGAATCCGCGTCGCTGTCGATGGCTTCCGCGGAGCGTTCCACATAGCTGTCGTAGTCTTCGTCCGTCTTTAAGACTTCAAATACCTGCAGTTTGGCGTTTTCCGGAATGCCGGCATTGTTTCCGAAGTTCACCGTCACTTCATAGGTGCGGCCGTCGCCGGCCACGAAAGGAACGGTGATGGGCTCGGTTCCCACGATGCCGTAAACGGAGAACCCGTTCGCTTCGAAGCTGACGGTATCACCTTCGGTCACGGAATCCACAAGCTCGGTATTCTCTTCACCATAGTGCAGCACCTGGGGCGCGTTCTCTTCATCGGCCTGCGCCGCGTCGGACATGACGATCTTCACGTCCACCGCCGCCGTCGGCTGGATTTCATTGCCGTTCGCGTCCAGGATGGTGATATCGAAGAAGCGCACAAAGGTGATCTGCTTCTTTTCGAGATCGATGGCATCCTTTGCGTCGTTGAGATAACCGTCGTAGGCTTCCTCAGTCTGCTTGATTTCACGCACCTGAAGCTGGGCGTCCGCCGGTACGCCGGCCTCGGCCTTGCAGTCCACGGTGATGGTCACGTTCTGTCCGTCGGAAACAAGCACCTTCTTTAAAGTGACGTCCGCGCCGACAAGGGGTTCGGGCTCTTCTTCCGGTTCTGCTTCCGGCATAAAGAAGACTTCGCCCTCTTCCATGAACTCGGTTTCGCTCATCTCGAAGTCCGGAACCGGAACAGCCGCCGGCTCTTCTTCCGCCGGAAGCTCCTCGTCCTTCAATACGACGATCGCAAAGGAGGTAAATCCGTCCGCGTCAAAACGGACCGTGTTGTCTTTCGCGGTCAGTTCCACTTCTGCGGGCTGTTCTGCGTCAAGGCTGACCGCATGGACCAGCTGATCCGTCAGTGCGTCGGAAACGACCTTCACCTTTACCGGCGCCTGCAGTGCAAGTTCATTGCCGGCAGCGTCACGGATGGTGAAGTCAAAGAAACGGGCATGGAAGATCTCTTCGCCGTTCTTGCAGAGCTCCCCTTCGACCGCGGCAAAGAAACCGTCGTATTCCTCATCGGTATCGAAAAATTCCTTCACTTCCAGTACGGCGTCGGCCGGGATGCCGGCTGCAGCGGTGCAGTCGACGACCACGGTCACCTTGCGGTCCGGATGCTCGGGATCCAGCTCCTGCTCGAAGGTGACGTCCGCGGGCACAGGCGCAGCGGCTTCCGGTTCCCCCTCGACCTTGACTTCGAAGAACGAAGATCCTGCCTCCGGCGCACCGGTCTCGTCTGAAGCCGCATCTTCAGAAGCGGCGTCCCCGTCAGACTCCGCGTCCGCGGCCGGAACATCCTCACCGGCGTCCGCGGCCGGAACATCCTCCCCGGCATCCGCAGCCGGTATGTCCTCCCCGGCTTCGGCATCCGCAGCGTCTCCGGATGCAGCGGCGTCTTCAACCGCAGGCGCAGCAGCGTCCGCGTCATCCGCGGCGTCCGTTTCCTCTTCGGCCGGCGCGTTCGGATCGACGTAGCACTCCTCGGTGTGGACGTGTTCTTCCAGCCCGCAGGTCAGCGTTCTCGTCTCCGAGATGCACTCCTCGGTGTGGGTGTGCTCTTCGCCTTCCTCCAGGCCGCAGGTATACACGGTTTCGACGGTGTAGCACTCGTCGGAGTGCGTGTGTTCCTCCAACCCGCAGAACGATTCTCTCTCCATGGTTATGGCGGGCAGAATCAGCGAGTACGTGGTTACGAACACCACTACCATCGCGACGGGCAGGGCAACCCTGCGACGCCAGAGACTCCAGTTGATTTTCTTTATTCTTTTCACTTTTTGTCTCTCCATTACTTCACTTGACCAAGATCATCTAACGGCCATATGCGGTAAATGATTTTTCCTACGATCTGCTCCTCGGCCACACATCCGACCGAGGTGTTCCGACTGTCTACAGATACACTTCTATGATCTCCCATTACAAAGATCCGGGACTCGGGAACCTGGTATGGAAGCTCGATGTTGCAGTCCCCGAAGGCTTTGTCCTGTACATAGGGTTCCTCGATTCTGACATTGTTGACATAGACATTTCCTTCGTCGTCGATGTCGACCCAATCGCCCGCCTGCGCGATCACGCGCTTGACGAGGATCTTATTGTTATAGTAGAAAGCGATGATGTCGCCGGTGTTGAAGGTGCCCCCCTTTACCGAGAGGACCAGGTTGCCTTCGTGCAGCGCCGGGTTCATCGACGTACCGTAGATCTGCAGCACCGGCAAAAGCAATACGGCGATGAGGACGGCTGCGGCGGCAATGGTAACCAGGGCGAACACGGTGCTTCGCAGGGAGGTTCGGAATCCCTGCCGGTAACGAAGTCTTTCGTACCATCGCTCCAGCTGTTCTCTGGTCGGCCGCGCAGGTGCCTGTGCGGTTTCCGTTTCTCTGTTCATAGGCCTGTCTCCGAAATCGAGGATCCCTCTGCTTACTCCTCCAGCGGCGGAAGCTCGATCAGCATCTGGTCTTCCGTGTCCGCCGGGACCGGTTCCTCTTCGGCCGCCCGGTTCATCATCGCCCGCGCTTTCGGTATGCGGTTCAGCACACGGTCGATGATGGCATTGCTTCTGTCCAGCTGCTCCCGCAGATCGCGAAGCTGATTGTTTAAATCTTCGATTTCTTCGTCCTGCGCGATCAGAATTTCCAAAAGTTCAATTTTACGAAGTCGTTTTAACTCTTTGTCCGTCATTGTTTCTCTCTGATGGTACGACAAGAACCCGGGGGGATTATCGCTCTACTCCGGGCCAATCTATATAGCTTTCCTGTAAGTGCCGGTTTTGAAGCGAAACATCCGTGTTTGCGGTCTCCATGGCACAGTTTTCATTTTTAATATAATCCTCTGCTTTCGAAAATGCAACCCATAAACTGTAAAAGAATTGTGTCGCTTTTTGTTCAACATTTACCGCATTGGAAACGTTTCCGCCAAAAAACCCTCCGCATTTCTGCGAAGGGCCCTTTTTCCTTTGACGGTTTTTTAGAAATGTCCGCCGCCGCCGCCGTGGCTGACGCCGCTCGAAGAGATGTGTGTGGAGCTTCCGCCGCCCGAAGACTGCTTCGGGATCGGGATGTGCTGTACGGTGCGGTTGATGAAGATATCGTGCCCGCGCTGCATGTGCATACTGCCGGGATTGATGTATCCTTCCGCGCTGTAGGCTTTCCGGACGCTCTTCAGCTTGCTTCTCTGGGCGCCGCCGGCTCCGAAGGCCGTCGCCGCGCCGGCGCCGGTCGCGATCAGCGCGTTCCGGGCCAGCGGGAAGTTCTTCGGCACCTGGTGGTTGACATCGAACGCGCCGTTGGTCTTCCACTCGGTGATGAAGGCATCCGCAAGATCGCCGTAATGCGCAAAGGCGCCGTAGTAGTCGCCGTCGCTTAAATAGGGCTGAATCTCGTCTTTGAGATAGTTGATGCCGTAATCCGTAAAGGCGCTGATGCCGTTTCCGGCGGTCGAGAACCAGTAGCTGCGGTCTTCCATGTTGATGGAAAGCAGGATTCCGCTGTTTGAGCTGCCCTGTCCGATGCCGCAGTAGTCGTAGTAATCGTCGGCATATTCCATGTCGGTTTTGCCGTAGAGCGTGTCGTCTGTGACAACCGCGACGTTGATGCCCTGACGGGCGGAAATCTCCTCAAGTTTAGCCAAAAGATCGCTTTCCTGGCTGCTGGTCAGCAGGTTTGCGTAGTCGACCACGAGGGGGGCGTTCTGCTGCCATTTTTCGGCAACGACGACACCGTTGGGCGCGGTCGTAGTGGCGTGCGCGGTCTCCGGCACAAAGAGCAGGACAAAGGCAAAGGCCAGAAAGGCCAGCATTCCCCGGGCTGCCCATGCCGAACGCATTCGTTTCGTCTGTTTCATGTTCAACCTCCTACAGGAAAAAATGCAGTCCTGCCAGCGCGGCGAAAACGCCGGCGCCGATCAGCGCAAGCCGTTTGAGTACATACTTCCAGTACAGGCTGTTGTCGCAGGGAAGATCCCCCACGAACTTGCCGGTCTGGCCGTTCATCGCGAAGACGTATTTCTGACCGTTGTAGGTCGTGTTCAGCAGCCACACGGGATAAAAGGCGTAGCGCACTCTCCCGTCGACGATGCGCGTGTGGTTGGCCGCGACGGTGGCATCGCCCCACTCGGCGACGCTCTGACGCATGGCCGATTCGGTGCTGTGGTGGATGCGCTGACGCGCCCTCTCAAAGCAGTCCTCCGCGGTGACATCGTAGCGCTCGGCCAGATAACCGGAAAGGTAGCCCGGGGCGAAGTCCACGGCCGCCGTCAGATCGAAGGGCTCGATGGAATCCATCAGGTCGTCATCCATGCGGGTGGAGCCGTCGGTGGGCACGCCGGTAAAGTCCATCTGTCCGGAACGCTGAAGCTGGAAATGCTCGGTTTCGACGACGTCATAATCCCCCTGACGGTGGCGGCTGGCCACACGGGAGGCGTTAAAGACGAAGTTCGCGTCCACCTTCGCGTCAAACAGCCAGAACGGCACGTAGACCCCCTGGATCTCGTCGATGTGGTTTTCCAGCGAGAAGACGCGCGGAAGAAGTTTTTTGTCGGAAATATGCTGCCTGTACTTCTCCTTCGCGGCGTTTTTGTCGAGGGCAAAGGGGATCAGCAGGTCCGGGCGAAGCGTGCCCGACATCTGCGCGGCCACGGTGACCGGATTGTCGCAATACGGGCAGCGCGTAGCGGCCGTATTGGCGTCCGCGACGATTTCGCCGCCGCAGGAATCACAGACGTAATGCAGCAGTCCGTCAGCGTCC
>JAZQBE010000112.1:0-66425 GCA_045545575.1 Shuttleworthella sp. | reverse complement strand
CCCGCCGAGGGTGCCGAATCCGGCAAGCAGAATGGAATCGGAGGCGGCGTGATAGGACAGTCCCTGGGGGACGAACCCGTCGTCGATCCCCGGGATCCGGCACACCGAGGTGCTGTTCTTCAGGTAATGGCGGACGGAACGCTGATCCCGCAGGTACAGATTGTCGAGCAGGACGATCCACCAGACGGCAAAAAGAGCCGCGATCAGGATCACGACGGCCCTCTCGATATGGTTTTTTCTGCCGACTGTTTCCAAAACGGACTCCTGCCAGATAACCCCTCCGCTCCCACGGCGCAATGCCACTTCTGATTGTACCACAAAAAAGGACAGAACTGCGGTTCTGTCCTTCAAATATGATGACAATTGTTTGGTTCACAGGGTTTCGGCACAGCTGTCCTTTGCCGCACGCGCGGCTTTTTCGTTTCAGTCTGCCGCCAGAAGCCGCAGGAACTCCGAATCCTCCACAGGTTCCGCGCCCGCTTCGCTTTGCTTCAGCTTCCAGATGCTGTACAGATACGACAGGGTGTTTTCCTCCGAAAACGCGCGCGCATCCGTCTCACAGGCCAGATGATAGTACTGAGCGTCATCTTTCGTCAGCTCATAGTAGTTTTTGAATTCCTGCTGATAGATCCGGGCGGCCTCCTGCTGATCCTCCGAAAGGGTCTGCGTGCTTTGGTCCGGATGCTTCAGACCGGCCTCGTACTGATCCACCAGACGATGCTGATAACAGTGCCGCAGCTCATGAAGCAGGTGACCGCAGAGCGCTTTCGCACCTTCTTCCTGCAGCGCGGCGGCGGAAAGATGGATCGTCCGGGATGAATCATTGTATTCCGCCATGGTCCGGAGATCGTCAAAGGTGTATGTGACGACGGCGATCCCTTCATCCAGCCCCTGGTCAAAGGCCACACACTGGACAAACGCCCGAAGGGTCTCCATCTTCTGTTCCGCTGGCAGCGCGATCCAATCCTCGGAATACAGCGGTTTCAATATGTCGACGTGGTTTTTCGCCTCCCACGGCAGACCTTCCGGATTCCGGACCGACTCGTTCCGACCCGCCTGTTGCGGTCATCGTCTCTGCGCTTCGACACCGGCAGTTCACGCAAAAGAAGCGCCATCACAAAGCCCGCCGTCAGTGCTGCCAGGATTCCCAGGGGGATCCTCATCCATTTCTGATCGTGATTCCACTGCAGCATGATCACGTGCAGTGCGGGCGGAATCGCGGACAGCAATGCACAGGAAATGCCATTCCGGCCCATGGGAATGAACCGCAGGAACACGATCTCAAGCAGCCAGCACATGCCAATGTTTTCCGCAAGGATCATCAATGTGCTGACAGAAAGACGGCCGTCCAGCAGGAACCGGAAGATCCCCAGGTAGACCGCCGAGGCGGAAAGGAGCAGGGCAAGGGAGCCGAAGGCGTATTCTTTTCGGGAGAAAAGGTTGTCTGTATAATTCATTCTTTCCGATTCACCGTGAACACAATTCCGCTCTTCGGGTAAATCCATTCATTCCTTATCGCGACGTCATAAATGCCGTTGCGCTCTTCGTAGGCGCCTTCGTTGGACTCGTCTTCCTTGTTCAGGTAGGAATACATGGTCACGTCCATCTTTCCGGGCACGTAGTCGAAGGTGATCTTCGGCTCGCGGGTCGGGTCGACCAGCACCACCTCAAAGATGGTTCCCCAGCGCTTCGGCATATGGAAGATCACGCGCACGGCGTGCTCCATGGCCGTCGTATCGAAATCGATGTCGTAGGTGGCCACGATGCCGCCGTCGCGCATGTCGACGGTTTTCAGCTCGCCATAGGCCCGATCGATCTTAACGGTCGGCGTGAAGATCTTTTCGAAGTACACGCGCAGATCCTGGGCATTCAGGCTGCGGAACCAGGCGATGGCCTCGCGGGTGACGTCAAGGCTTTCGTTGAAAATGCACCGGGCAAATTCCGAATCGCGGTCGCTTTCGAGAAGGCCGGCGTCCAGGCTGTGCTTGTCGAAGGAGAAGCCGATCTTGATTTCGCGGGAGCCGAAGTTCCGGTCCTTGTCGGCTAAGTATTTCACTTCGTAATTCAGGTTCTCCTGGACGTAGTAGTACTCTTCCGTTCCGGGGAGCACCGCGCACTCGGCCGGCTGTTCGCAGGTGAGGGTGATGGTGTAGTTGAAGCTCTTGCGGATCCGGTTCACGCGGGCGCGGGAGATGTATTTTTTCATGTTGCCGACCACCATTTCCGCGGCGTCGTCATCCTTCATGATGGACTGGACCGTGGATTTAAGGAAGGCTTCCTTATCTTCTTCCGTGAACGCGTCCAGGGTGCTCGGATCGCCCATCAGCGTCTTGGTGATCTGCTGGGAGGTTTCCTTTGCATAGGCATCCTGGGTCAGCTTGTTGTACAGGATGTCGAACAGCAGGAAGGCCGCAAGCACACCCAGCAGGTTTCCGACCACGTCGGAGATCAGGTCGGTCATGGAGTATCCGCGGTAGAATTTGAGAAACGTGTACCCCAGAATCACGAGAATCAACGCGACTGCGACAAGGATCGCCGTCGCCTGCATCACGATCTGTCTGCCCTGGTCTTTTTTCTTTTGATCTTTCATTTGTTCCGCTCTTTCGCGCCGGTCACAGGCCGGCTTCTTCCTTTGTTTCTTCTTCCGTAAAGACACCGCGGTACAGGGCCGGCTTTTGTTTCGCCCAGGCCCAGAAGCGGTCGCCGTAATCAAAGTGCCACCACTCCGAGGGCAGGTTGACGAATCCCGCGCGGGTCATCGCGGCATAGAGGATCCGCCGGTGATCCCGGATCCGCTTCCACCGCTTGATGTCCTCCGCGGAGAGTTCCTGCGGCATGCGCTCGAAATACGCGGTTTCTGTTTCGTCCGCGAACGCGTCGAAGGCGCACCCCATCGGAAGGTCCGTCCCGTCGGCCTCGGTGATGGTCACGTCGACGGCTCCGCCGGTGGTGTGCACCGGCGGCAGGACGCGGTTTTCGTCGGGCAGGGAAACGTATTTCCGCACGATCGCTTCCTGCGCGGCAAAGGGCTGGTTTTCCATGTGAAACTGTCTGAGGATGTCCCCGCGGTAGGCGTAGTACAGCTCCTGCTGAAGCGCGAAGGGGCGCCAGGCATCCCAGATCTTCAGCTTCGCGCCCGGCAGCAGCTCCTGCAGATAACAGGAGGCTTCTTCGAGGCGCTTTGCCGCCTCCTCGCGCAGCAGGCAGCGTTCGCAGGCCTGCTGCATCTGCAGCTTCGGATACTGCATCTCTACGATGAGATGCCGTCCGGTGTGAAGTTCACAGAAAGGCTCCGGCCGAAACGCCGCCGGCTCCCATACCGCGGGGTTCCCCCGCACCAGAATCGCAGGAAGGTTCATGATGTCACCTCTCTTCAGAATTGTCCGCCGCCGGTTCAAACCACACGTCCAGGTCCACGCCGCCTTCGATGCCGGCCACGGTACCGCTTTCAGAATACTGCCAGCACACGAAGGCGTACGGGGTCTGGGGTACGGGCTCGTAGTCGGCATACCACACGGGGATGTCTTTCAGTTCCTTTAAATCCAAAAGGTACGCTTCCCAGAGCATATTTGCGTACACCATCGGCTCATAGCCGGCTTCGCGGATGCGGTCGCAGAACACGCGGGTGTTCTTTGTAAACTGTTTGCCCGTGACGCCGTCCGTGCGGGCTTCGTCGTTCTGGATCCGCTCCGGATCAAATACAACGGGCAGCTCGAGGGGCAGGCCGTCGAGCAGGGCGAGGGCGAAGTCCGCTTCTTCCAGGGCTTCCGCTTCGTTGACGGCCTGGGAAAAGACGTAGACGCCGGTCCGGATCCCGGCGGCTTTCGCCGCGCGCAGGTTTTCGAGGGCGCGCTCGTCCTCCCTTAAGTTGCCTTCCGGGCCGTAGCCGCGGTAGGCCAGGCGGACGAAGGCGAATTCGATGCCGTCTGCCGCGGCGGCCGGCCAGTCGATGGCGCCCTGGTGGCGGGATACGTCGATGCCTTTGTGCAGCGTATAGCGCGCATCGTCATAGATGACCGTCTCCCCTTCGACGCGCAGCCCGCTGAAATCATAATCGTGCTTCGCGAAGTCGTCCCGGACTTCCACGGTGTGATGCTCGCCGTGGGCGGTCACGAAGGACAGCATTTCTTTGGGCTCGGCGGGTTCCTCTTCCTCTTCGGCTTCTTCCTCCGGGAAGGATGCGTCCGGGGCGGCTTCTTCCTCGTTGTCCGCGCCGGTTTCGCCGGTGGCGCGCTGCCCGCAGGAGACCGCCAGAAACGCCGCAAGGAACAGCAGGATCAGCGCGAAGCGGGTTCGTTTCGATTTCTTCATCGGCGTGTTATCCTTTCGTCCCGTCGCGGTGCTGCCTGCGGTAGGCCGCCGGCGTCATGTGATACTCCGTTTGAAAGGCGCGGTTGAAGGTCCGCTGGCTGCCGAACCCGGCGTCCATGCCGATTTCGGTGATGGTCTGCTCCGTTTCCTCCAACAGCATCCGGCTGTATTCGAGCCGGGAATGGTTGACGTACCGGTTGAAGTTCGTGTGAAAGGTCGAGGAAAACAGCCGCGACAGGGTGTAGGGACTGATATACAGGGCCTTCGCCACCGAGGTAAGGCTGATCTCCTCGCGGCTGTGGGCCGCGATGTAGGTGACCACGGCGTCCACAAGATCTGTCGGCTGCGCGATGCGCTCCTGCAGGGTCAGCTCCGGCAGCATCCGGCTTAGGAGGATGTGCACGTAGGCCGCGCGCAGCACGTCGTCATAGGGGCCCTTTTTCCGGCGCCCGGTCAGCGTCTGCAGCGCGTACAGCACGTCCGGGTGCAGCTTTGCCTTCGGAATGACCGGGTTCACCGGCACATGGGATTCAAGGGTTTCAAGAAACACGCCGGTCAGCGAAGGCGCCGCGAGCAGGTAGGTGACCTTTCCGGGCGTCTCGCCGAAGGCCTGATAGTGATGCACCTGGTTGGGAAACACGATGCCGGCATCGCCCTCGTTTAATAAAAAGAGCTGTGAGCCGACGCCCAGCGCGATCGTCCCTTCCGTCGCCAGCACCAGTTCCAGCGAGGCGTGCAGATGCGGGCCGACGTGGCGGGCGCGGCGGCGGTAGAGCTCGAAATCGTTCTCTTCGTGACTGTACAAAGGATACATGGCAGCCTCCGGGGCTTTTTGTGCCGCGGTTTTGTCCGGTTTCACCTGTTTTTCATCGGAAAACCGTCTGAAAACCGCATCTCTATCTTAGCAAGATTTGTCTTGTTTTTCAAATCTTCTGACGAGCATCCGGCGGTTTTTCGCGGTATCATAGCCCTCGTAAAAGGAAAAGAGAAAACCAAGGAGGAAAATGAAATGAAGAATGTGATTGCAAAGCTTTTAAAACAGGCCTGGAAGAACTACTACGAGATGTGCACACAGAATCACCTGTTTGAAAACTACTACAGAAAATAAGAGCGGCCGTTTCCGGATCGGAAGCCGCACAAAAAAAAGCGGGCAGCTGAGCCCGCTTTTTTTGTTTGGAAAAAGTGGAACGGGTGCCTGACCCCCGTTCCGGTTTTACAGTTTTTCTGCCAGTTCCCCGCGGCTTAAGCCGGCCTTGCGGACGGTGTCGTCGTTCGGGATGACGCGAAGGACCTTGCCGTTGTAGCTGGATACCAGCACGCTGGCTTCCTGGCCGTCGATTTCGATGGTCTTTTCGGTGTATTCCTCGTTTAACGGCACCTGTTTTTTCAGCACAGATTTTTCGGTCAGGGCGCCGGTCGGGCACAGCTGCACGCACAGGCCGCAGTTGTTGCACTTCGTGGCGTCTAAGGGCAGCGAGAAGGCCGGGGAGACTTCGGTGGTGAAGCCGCGGCCGAGAAGGCCGATGGCGTGGATATCCATCACCTCGCGGCAGCTTCTGACGCACAGGCCGCAGAGGATGCACTTGGCGGGGTTGCGTTCGATGAACGCGTTCTCGTCGTGGGTGTACTTCTGGGGCATTTCGCCGGCGAAGCGCTCGGGATGGATGTCGTAGCGCTGGGCGACGTGCAGCAGCTTGCACTTGTAGTATTCGCGGCAGCCGCATTCCAGGCAGCGGGACGCTTCTTCTTTGGCTTCCTCTTCGGTGAAGCCTAAGGAAACCTCGTCGAAGCTCTTGTTGCGGACGTCGGCCGGCAGCACCTTCGGGGTGATGCGGGCTTTCTTTTCGCGGTCGGAGTAATCGATCGTGGCTTCGTCGCGGCGGCTGATGTAGGGGATGCGGGTGTCTAAGGCTTCGCCCTTTAAGTAGGAGTCCACGGCCTTGACGCAGCGGTCCGCCTCGCCGATGGCTTCGATGGCGATGGACGCACCCTTGTTGGTGGCGTCGCCGATGGCGAAGACGCCTTCCATGCTGGTGGTGAAGAAATCCTCATCCGCCGCGATGTTGCCCCGCTGGTTCAGCTCCAGTTCGGCGACGTCGGAGGCGACGAGTTTCTGGCCGATGGCCATGATCACGGAATCCACGGCGATTTCTTCGGTCTTGCCTTCCACCGGAACCGGGCTGCGGCGGCCGGAGGCGTCGGGCTCGCCGAGCTCCATGACCTGCAGGGTGATGGACGACACGTGACCGTCGGTGCCGTTGAAGGAAATCGGGTTCGTCAGGAACTTGTAGACGACGCCCTCTTCCTCGGCCTCTTCGATTTCCAGCGCGTCGGCCGGCATTTCGTTGCGGGTGCGGCGGTAGACGACGTAGACCTCCTTCGCGCCTAAGCGCACTGCGGTGCGGCAGGCGTCCATGGCGGTGTTTCCGCCGCCGCAGATGGCGACTTTCTCACCGATGGCCGGCGGGTTCTTCTGAATCACGGCACGCAGGAAATCGATGCCGCCGTACACGCCTTCGAGGTCCTCGCCCGGCGTGCGCATCGGGCTGGATTTCCAGGCGCCGACCGCGACGATGACCGCGTCGTTTTCGGCCTTCAGGGAAGCGATGGTGTAATCCACGCCCAGCTTTTTGCCGTTGACCATGGTTACGCCGCATTTTTCAATGAGGGCGATTTCCTGGTCAAGCACTTCCTTCGGCAGACGGTACTGGGGGATGCCGTAGCGCAGCATGCCGCCCATCTTCTCCATCATGTCGTAGATCGTGACCGCGTGGCCCTTCTGGGCCAGGTAGTACGCCGCGGTTAAGCCGGCCGGGCCGCCGCCGATGATGGCGACCTTCTTGCCCGTGGAAGCCGCGATTTCGGGCAGATAGCTGTCCGCGCGCAGGTCCAGGTCCGCCGCGAAGGCCTTCAGCTGGGCGATGTTGATCGGCTCCTCGACGTTCTTGCGGCGGCAGGCCTTCTCGCAGGGATGCGGGCAGACGCGGCCGATGGACGCCGGCAGCGAAATCTTGTTTTTGATCAGTTTGATGGCCGCATCGTACTCGCCGTTGGCGATGAGGCCGACGTAGCCCTGGCAGTCGGTGCGCGCCGGGCAGTTCAGCTGGCAGGGCGCGACGCAGTCGCCGTCGTGGGCCGACATCAGAAGCTCCATGGCCACCTTGCGCGACTGCACGACGCAGTCGCTCTCGGTGTGGATGACCATGCCCTCGGAAGCCTTCGCGGAGCAGGAACGCAGCAGCTTCGGCATGCCTTCCGCTTCCACGACGCACAGGCCGCAGGCGCCGTACACTTCCACCGCCTTGTCATAGCAAAGGGTGGGGATATCGATTCCGGCGCTGCACGCCGCTTCTAAAATGGTCGATCCTTCCGGGGTTTCGACTGCAATACCGTTTATGGTTAAATGAATCATCTTCTCGCACCCCCTTAGACTCTTTCCACCGCGTCAAACTTGCAGACGGAATAGCACTTGCCGCACTTGACGCACTTGTCGGCATCGATGACGTGCGGCTGTTTGACCGCGCCGGTGATCGCGCCGACCGGGCAGTTTCTCGCACACATCGTACATCCGCGGCAGGCGTCGGCGTTGATCCGGTAGGAAATCAGATCGCGGCATTCGCCGGCCGGGCAGCGCTTCTCTTTGATGTGCGCTTCGTACTCGTCGCGGAAATACTTGATCGTGGTCAGAACGGGGTTCGGCGCCGTCTGGCCGAGGCCGCAGAGCGCGCCGTCCTTGATGGCGTAGCACAGCTCTTCCAGGAGCTCGATGTCGCCCTCCTTGCCTTCGCCCTTCGTGATGCGCTCAAGCATTTCGAGCATGCGCTTGGTGCCGATGCGGCAGTGGATGCACTTTCCGCAGCTTTCCTTGGCCGTGAAGTCCAGGAAGAATTTCGCCATGCCCACCATGCAGGTACTCTCGTCCATGTCGACCATACCGCCGCTGCCCATGATGGCGCCGGTGGCGCCGAGGGCCTTGTAGTCGATGACGGTATCGATCAGATCCGCCGGAATACATCCGCCGGAGGGGCCGCCCATCTGCACGGCCTTGAAGGCCTTGTCCGTCTTCATGCCGCCGCCGATGTCAAAGATGACGTCGCGCAGGGTCTTGCCCATGGGGATTTCCACGAGGCCGCTGCGCTTCACCTTGCCGGTGACCGCGAAGACCTTCGTGCCCTTGCTGCCCTCGGTGCCCATGGCCGCGAAGGCTTCGCCGCCGTTGTTGATGATCCAGGCGACGTTTGCGAAGGTTTCGACGTTGTTGATGTTGGAGGGCTTGCGCCAGAAGCCGGACTGGGCCGGGAACGGCGGCTTCAGGCGCGGCATGCCGCGGTGGCCTTCCAGACTCTCAATCAGGGCGGTTTCCTCGCCGCACACGAAGGCGCCGGCGCCGGCCTTGATCATGAAGTCACAGGAGAAATCGGTTCCGAAGATGTTCTCGCCGATGATGCCCTTTTCCTTCGCCTGTTCGATGGCGCGGGTCAGGCGCTTGATGGCCAGGGGATACTCCGCGCGCACGTAAACCACGGCGTGCTTCGCGCCGATGGCGTAGGCGCCGATCAGCATGCCTTCGATCAGGTTGTGAGGATCGGACTCGATGACGGCGCGGTCCATGAACGCGCCCGGGTCGCCTTCGTCGGCGTTGCAGATCAGGTATTTCTCGTCGCCTTCGGCAGACCGGGCGGCGTTCCACTTAAACCAGGTCGGGAAGCCCGCACCGCCGCGGCCGGCCAAGCCGGAGGTCTTGATGACGTCGATGACCTTCTCGGGCGTGTATTCGCACACGGCCTTCTTCAGCGCCGTGTAGCCGTCCGCCGCGAAATAGGCGTCGATTTCCTCCGGATTGATGATGCCGCAGTTGCGCAGCGCGATCCGGGTCTGCTTTTTGAGGAACTGGCTGTCCTCTTCGGTGACGACAAGCTTCTCCACCGCAGCGTGGTCGCCGTCGTTGACGAACGCCGCGATCGCCGGCGCGTCCTTTTCGCTGACTTTGACGAGGCGCGTTAACGTGCCGTCGTCCGCGTAGACGTCCACGATGGGCTCGAGATAGCACATGCCGATACAGCCGGTGATGGAAATCTCCGGCTTCAGATTCTCTTTCAAGAGGGCTTTTCTGACCTTCTCGGCGCCTGCCGCAATACCGCAGGAGCCTTCTCCGATGACGACTCTCATACCGCTGCCTCCCTTAACTCCTTTAAGATTGCCCTGGTCTTATCCGGCGTCAGACTGCCGTAGGTGTCCTCGTTGATCATCATGACCGGGGACAGCGAGCAACAGCCTAAGCACGCGACGCACTTTAAGGAGAACAGTCCGTCCTCCGTCGTGCCGCCGTCCTTGATGCCGAGTTCCTCTTCCACGGTCTGCAGAATCAGTTCGGAGGAATTCACGTGGCACGCCGTGCCCTGGCAGAGCATGATCAGGTATTTTCCGACCGGGGCGAAACGGAACTGCGTGTAGAACGTGCCCACACCCATGATTTCGGATTCCGCGATGCCGGTCGCTTCCGAGATCCGGCAGACCGCTTCCCTGGGAAGATAGCCGTAGATGTCCTGTGTCTTCTGTAAAATCGTAATCAGGCTGCCCTTGACGGATGCGTATTCTGCCAGCACGTCATCCAGCAAGGAAAGATCAATCGTCTTTTGATCCATTGAAATACCTCCCATCTGCATTCATGGTCAATTCGACAGTACCTAAATATATTAGAAGAACCGTTCCTGCATTGCAAGCGGTTCGTGTGCGCAAAACCCCACGGCCGGTTTACCGGATCAGGTGCTCGAGGGTTTCAAACAGCAGATCGGGCTCCACCGGTTTGCTTAAGTGCGCGTCCAGACCGGCCTGCATGCTTCGCTGGACATCTTCGTCGAAGGCGTTGGCGGTCAGCGCGATGATCGGAATCGTCTTTGCGTCCGGACGGTCCATGGCGCGGATCGTCGCCGTCGCTTCAAGGCCGTCCATTTCCGGCATCCGCATGTCCATGAGGATCGCGTCATAGTATCCCGGCTCGCGGGCCGCGAACATGTCCACGGCGATCCGGCCGTTTTCGGCGTGATCCGCTTCCATCTCGCGCATGGCGAGCACCATCATCATGATCTCCGCGTTGACGGCCACGTCCTCGGCGAGCAGGACGCGCCGCCCGGCAAGATCGGCGGTTTCGCGCATCAGCTTCGCTTTCTTCTTTTTAAACGCTTCGCGGAACTGGTCCATCACCGCCCCGGCAAACAGGGGCTTCGCGGCAAAGCTGTCGACGCCGGCCGCGCGGGCTTCCTCTTCGACGTCTTCCCAGTTGTACGACGTCAGGATGATGATGGGCGTATCCGGCCCGACGATGGTGCGAATCCGCCTTGTCGTCTCCACGCCGTCGATTCCCGGCATCTTCCAGTCGACGAGGATCAGGTTGTAATCCTCCCGCCGTGTGTGGCGCACCTTGACCATCTCTACGGCTTCTTCGCCGGATTCGGCGGTTTCACAGCTGATGCCCGTCTGTCCGAGCACCACGTTCGCGTGTTCGCAGGCGATGCGGTCGTCGTCCACGACGAGGACGCTCATTTCATGGGGCCGAAGCTCCAGGTCCTCTTCGCCCGCGGCGTGATCCGCCTGGGTCAGCGTCAGGGTTACGGTAAACGTCGTTCCTTTTCCCTTTTCGCTGTCCACATCGATGGTGCCGTTCATCAGCTCCACGATGCTCTTTGTGATCGGCATTCCCAGGCCTGTGCTTCCGTACCGGCTCGTGCTCGACGAGTCCTCCTGGGAGAAGGCGTCGAACAGCCGGGGCAGAAACTCCTTGCTCATGCCGATGCCGGTGTCGCGCATCGTAAACCGCAGCGTCGCTTTCCGGTCCATGCGGGCGACGTCCTCGATATCAAAGGAAACCGTGCCTCCCGCCGGCGTAAACTTCACGGCGTTGCCGAGGATGTTGATCATCACCTGGCGCAGCTTCATGTCGTCGCCGATGTAGTATTCGTCGATCTGGCCCTTCGTGCGGCACTCGTAATGGATGCCCTTGTCCCGGCACTGGCCGCTGATGATCGTGTTCACCTGCTCAAGCGCCTTGGAGAACGAAAACTCTTCGTTCTTGATGGTCAGCCGCCCGGACTCGATCCGGCTCATGTCGAGGATGTCGTTGATGATCCCCAGCAGATGATGCGCCGAGGTTCTGATCTTCTCCAGGTACTCCCGCGTCTGGGCGGAAATGGACGGATCGTTCAGCGCGATATTGTCCAGCCCGATGATGGCGTTCATGGGCGTGCGGATTTCGTGGCTCATGTTGGAAAGGAAGGCCGTCTTTGCCTTGTTGGCGGCCTCCGCCTCCTTGAGGGCATCCTCCAGCACCTGCTTCTGCTCCATCTGCAGACGGTTTTCCCTGTCGACGTCCACAAAACAGGCGCCCACGGCATGGACCAGATGGTCCTTCCGGTTTTCCGGGTGCCGGACGCCGGCAAAACGCACTTCTTCCCACATGTCCCGGCCGTGCCGGTGCACCAGGTACCGGCAGGCGATCACCCGCTGTTCCGACAGCCGCGCCTTGACGTTCTTCGGCTGTACGAAATTCAGGAATTCCTCCTGATACTCTTCTTTGATATTCGCCTTCGCATAGGCGCGGACCGATTCCAGGTATTTGAACCGTTCGCCCACGGCAAAGCCGTGTTCCAGGTCTTCATGGGCCTGATAGCACACCCCGTCGTCCGTGTCCAGATCCAGATAGTAGACGCTCCAGTAGTCGGAAGCCAGCGCCGTAATCATCCGGGTCTGCTCTTCCTGGCGCTGTTTCTGCGCAAGCAGCTCGTTCTGCAGAAGAAGCTGATGCTCCATTTCCTCCTGCTTGACGCGGTTCTCGGCGTCCGCGGTTTCTTTTTCCAGGGTCAGCTGCGCGTTTTTGCGCTCCTGCAGAAACGCAAACACGAACATCGCCGTTAAGACCAGCGCCACCAGAATCGTCTGGATCACGCTCCGCCGGATGATCCCGTCGGAAACGGCGCGGATATTTTCGCTGATGACGCTCTCCCGGATCAGGTACGTCAGAAACCAGTCCGTGCCCTTTACCGGAACATAGCTTAACGTTTCCGGGATTCCGCCGTATGTGAAGCTGACGACGCCGCTTCTTCCTTCGGAAAAGTCCTGAAGCAGCCGTTCGTAGGAATAGCCGCTGTCAAAGGAGGCCAAGGAAAGCGCTTCGAGCAGGTTGTCCTCGACCGCCAGACCGCCCAGCACCGTATTCGTCAGGGCAATGCCGTTTTTGTTATAGATGTTACAGAACGTCGAGTCGTTCGTCTGGACGTCCAGGGAAACCCCGGAGAGCATCTCGTCCATGTCGATTTCCATGAAGCAGACGCGCAGCTCGTTCCCCTGCAGGGTCTTCTGCACCGGCACGGCGATGATGACCTTTTTGTCCTCGCTCTCCAGATTCTTGACGGAGATTTCCGGTCCCTGCAGAGTGCGGTAATCAAACCCGTAGGTGTCGATATCCTCCTGCATGCCCAAAGATGTGTAGATCCGGCCCTCCGTGTCGACGAAGGCGAACTTCTCCAGCCGGAACAGGCGCTTCATGCGCGTCTGGTATGCCTGCAGGTGCTCCAGATCGGAAAGGTCTTCCTCCGTCATCAGCTCCAGGGCCGTCTCGATGACGTTGATCTTTTCCTGCATGTTTCCGGCAACGACCTGCTCCCGGCGGCCGGCAAGCTCGTCGAGGTACAGAAGGCTGACCGAACGGGCGGCGGATTCCGTTCCGGTTTTCGCGCTGCGGCCCGACAGGGCCGTGCCGACAATCAGAATCAGCACAAGAAACGTTCCGCCGATCGCGGCAATGAGTGTCGTCTTTTGATTTCTGGACTCCATAGGACACCGCCTCATCTTCAGCACACACCCGGGCAGAAAAACATGATCTGCCGTCAGTCGTCGGCTTCCTGCTCCTTCGACATCGTATATACCTGGCGCTTTCGGGCCATCTCGTCGCTTTCGAGGTATTCGTCGTAGGTCGAAACCTTGTCGATGATCGAGCCGCCGGGCATGATTTCGATGATCCGGTTGGCCGTCGTCTGCACGATCTGATGGTCACGGGACGAAAACAGCAGCACGCCCGGGAACTTGATCAGGCCGTTGTTTAAGGCCGTGATCGACTCCATGTCGAGATGGTCGGTCGGTTCGTCCAAGAGCAGCACGTTGCTGCCTTCGATCATCATCCGCGACAGCAGCACGCGCACGCGCTCGCCGCCGGACAGGACCCGCATCTTTTTCACGCCGTCTTCGCCGGCGAACAGCATCCGGCCGAGGAAGCCGCGCACATAGGTCGCGTCCTTGATCTCAGAGAACTGCGTCAGCCAGTCGACGATGACATAATCCGTATCGAAGATCTTCGTGTTGTCCTTCGGGAAGTAGGACTGGGACGTCGTCACGCCCCATTTGTAGGTGCCCTCGTCCGGCTCCATATTTCCCATCAGGATGTCGAACAGCACCGTCTTCGCCGCTTCGTTGCCGCCGACGAAGGCGATCTTGTCGTCGTGGCCGACGGTGAAGGTGACGTTGTCTAAGAGCTTGACACCGTTGACCGTCTTGGAGATGCCCTCCACCATCAGCACTTCGTTTCCGATCTCCCGGTTCGGGCGGAAATCGATGTAGGGGTACTTGCGGCTTGAGGGACGGATGTCGTCGAGCTGGATCTTTTCGAGGGCGCGTTTCCGGGACGTCGCCTGCTTGGATTTGGAGGCGTTCGCGGAGAAGCGGGAAATGAATTCCTGCAGCTCCTTGATCTGCTCTTCCTTCTTCTTGTTGGCCTCCTTGCGCTGCTTCATGATCAGCTGGCTCGACTCGTACCAGAAATCATAGTTGCCGGCGTAGAGCTCGATCTTGCCGTAGTCGATGTCGGCGATGTGCGTGCAGACCTTGTTCAGGAAATAGCGGTCGTGGGACACGACGATGACCGTGTTCTCAAACCCGATCAGGAATTCCTCAAGCCAGGCGATCGCGTCGAGATCGAGGTGGTTGGTCGGCTCGTCTAAAAGCAGGATGTCCGGGTTGCCGAACAGCGCGCGGGCGAGCAGGATCTTCACCTTCTGCGCGCCGGTCAGGTCGCCCATCAGGCTGTAGTGCAGATCCGTTTCGATGCCCAGACCGTTTAAGAGCGTCGCGGCGTCGCTTTCGGCGTTCCAGCCGTCCATCTCGGCGAACTCGGCTTCCAGCTCGCTGGCGCGGATGCCGTCCTCCTCAGAGAAGTCCTCCTTCATGTAGATGGCGTCCTTCTCCTTCATGATATCGTACAGCCGGCGGTTGCCCATGATGACGGTATCAAGCACGGTGAAGGCGTCATACTTGAAGTGATCCTGCTCCAGGAAGGACAGACGCTGACCCGGCGTCATGATGACGTCGCCGTTCGTCGGCTCGAGCTGTCCGGAAAGAATCTTTAAAAACGTAGACTTGCCCGCGCCGTTCGCGCCGATCATGCCGTAGCAGTTGCCCTCGGTGAATTTGATGTTGACGTCCTCGAACAGGGCTTTCTTGCCCACCCGAAGCGTGACGTTTGCTGCCTGAATCATTGTTTTCTCCTTAATTTTTAAAAGAATGCACCGGCGCGGGGATCCGGCCGCTGCGCGCGATGAATTCTTCGCATGAGAACGGGTTGACGGGCATGATCGGGGCGTACCCTAAGAGGCCGCCGAATTCCACGATTTCCCCGACGCCCTTGCCGACCACCGGGATCAGGCGGACGGCCGTCGTTTTCTGGTTGATCATGCCGATGGCCATTTCATCGGCGATCACGCCGGAAAGGGTGGACGCCGGCGTGTCACCGGGAACCGCGATCATATCCAGACCGACGGAGCAGACGCAGGTCATGGCCTCGAGTTTTTCGAGGGTCAGCGCACCGGCTTCCACCGCGTCGATCATGCCCTGGTCTTCACTGACGGGGATAAAGGCGCCGCTAAGCCCGCCGACATAGGAGGAGGCCATGATGCCGCCCTTTTTCACCTGGTCGTTCAGGAGCGCTAAGGCGGCGGTCGTGCCGGGCGCGCCGGCATGCTCTAAGCCCATCGCGCACAGGATGTCCGCGACGGAATCGCCCACCGCGGGCGTCGGCGCCAGGGAAAGGTCGATGATGCCGAAGGGGATGCCCAGGCGCTTCGACGCTTCCTTCGCGACGAGCTGTCCCACACGGGTGATCTTGAAGGCCGTGCGCTTGATCGTTTCGCACAGCACCTCAAAGCTTTCGCCGCGCACGGATTCGAGGGCGGTTTTGACCACGCCCGGTCCGCTGATGCCGACGTTGATGATCGCATCCGCTTCGGTCACGCCGTGGAACGCACCCGCCATGAACGGGTTGTCGTCCGGCGCGTTGCAGAACACGACGAGCTTCGCACAGCCCAGCGAATCCTGCTCCTTCGTCGCCTCGGCCGTCTCCTTGACGATCTGGCCCATCAGGCGCACCGCGTCCATGTTGATGCCGGTTTTGGTGGATCCCAGGTTCACGGAACTGCAGACGAAGGACGTCTGGGCCAGGGCCTGCGGGATGGAGCGGATCAGGTTCTCCTCGGCCGGGGTCATCCCCTTTGACACCAGGGCGGAATAGCCGCCGAGGAAGTTGACGCCGACCGTTTTCGCGGCCTCGTCAAGGGTCTTCGCGATGCGTACGAAATCCGCGGGACAGCGGCACGCGGCTGCGCCGATCAAAGCAATGGGTGTCACGGAGATGCGCTTGTTCACGATCGGGATGCAGTAATCCCGCTCGATCTCGCCGCCCACCGCCACAAGATCCTTCGCGACCGTGGTGATTTTGCGGTAAATCTTCTCACAGAGGCGGTCCAGATCCGCGTCGATGCAGTCTAAGAGGCTGATGCCGATGGTGATGGTGCGGATGTCGAGGTTCTCCTGCTCCACCATCTTGTTGGTTTCAATCACCTCGTAGCGATTGATCATAGACGACTTCCTTTACTAGATGCGGTGCATCATCTCAAAGATCTCTTCCTTCTGGCACTTGATGTCCACGCCGATCTCTTCTCCGATCTTCGCGAGGGCTTCCTGTACCGTCCCGACGGGCACGCCGCAGAGGTCGACGATCATCATCATGTTGAAAAATCCGCCGACGATGGTCTGCGAGATGTCGAGAATGTTGATGCGTTCGCCGGCCAGCCAGGTGCAGACCCGGGCGATGATGCCGACGGTATCCTTGCCGACGACGGTGATCACGGCTTTTTCATGGGAAGGCTGGGTCATGCTGGTTCCTCTCTTTCTGTTCACCGGTTTTTTTCGGACGCGGGTTCCGCCTCCGGACAGCCGGCCGTTATCATGGGCCGCTAGATTTCGATCCGCCGCGAAGGCTCGCCGCGCTTTGCGATCTCGATCGGAAAATCGCTGCCCCGGTACGGGTTGTCCGCGAGCGTCACCTCCAGGCGCACGGTCTCGTACGCGAGCTCCGGGACGTTGTTTTCCTGGGACAGGTGCCCGAGGAAAATATGCTTCATGTCGTCGTGCAGGATGTCGGACAGAAGCTGCCCGCTCCGCTCGTTCGACAGGTGGCCGAAATCCCCTAAAATCCGCTGCTTCAGCGGGTACGGATAACCGCCGGCCAGCAGCATGTTGATATCGTGATTCGCCTCTAACAGGATGGCGTCGAGCTTCTGCAGATGCGACAGGATGTAGTCGTCATAGCAGCCGAGGTCGGTGACCACGGCGATCCGCTTTTCTGTGCCGGCATCGCTTTTCGTGCGGGTGACGTAGGCCACGGGATCCGCCGCGTCATGCTTCGTGCGCATGGCCGAAACGGTAATGTCGCCGATGGAAAAATCCTCGTCGGGAACCACTTCCCGCAGCAGGCCCGGATCGATGCTTCCGATGCTTTTGCACATCATGATCGCGTCGAGGGTCTTCGGCGTCGCGTAAATCGGAAGCCCGTACCGGCGGGCCAGAACGCCAAGTCCGCTGATGTGGTCCGCGTGTTCATGGGTGATCAGAACCGCGGACAGGTCCCGGGCCGAAAGGTCCATGTCGTTTAAGCCGGCTTCGATGCGCTTGCCGCTGATGCCGGCGTCCACGAGGATATGCGTCCGGTCACTCCCGATGCAGATGCAGTTGCCCGAGCTTCCGCTGGCAATACTGAAATACTCCATAGATTCGTTTACTCATCCGGACCCGGAACTCGCGGATCCGTTCTTCTTCTTTATTTCCGTCTTCTGCGCGTCTTCGGCCGGATGCCCTTTTCGGCAAGCAGCGCCTCGATCTGCGCCCGTGTTTCTTCGATGGTTCCGCCGTTGTCGATCACGGCCGTGCAGCGGCTTCGGAAGACCTCTTCCGGCAGCTGGCTTTTCATCATCCGGCCGATGCGCTCGTCGCTGTATCCGCGGGAAGCCGCCAGCCGCTGCCAGCGCACGTCCTCCGGGGCATACACGTACCACACCTCGTCGCAGTACCGGTCGTAGCCGGCTTCGAGCAGAAGCGCGGCTTCGAGCACAAGCAGACCGCCGGCAGCTTTTTTCGCTTCCTTCGCTTCGGCTGCGGCCTTCTCCTTGAGGGCGGCTTCGAGGACGGCGGGATGGACGATGGCGTTCATCTGCCGGCGCAGCGCGTCGTCGGCGAACAGCACCTGAGCCATGCGCGGCCGGTCGATCAATCCGTCATCGCCGAAGACGCCGTATTCCGAAAAGGCCTCCCGGATACGGTCGTACACCGGCGTGCCGGGCTCCATCAGCTGTTTTGCGATCTCGTCGGCGTACAGCACCTTCGCGCCGTAGGCATCGCTGAGAATGGACAGCACCTCGCTTTTGCCGGCGCCGACACCCCCGGTGATTCCAAGAAAGAACATGGCGGCTCCTTTATTTCGCGTCGTACCAGTTTTCACCGGAATGGACGTCAATCTCCAGCGGAACGAGAAGCTTCGCGGCCGATCCCATCTCCTCGCGCAGGATCTCCGCGACCAGCGCGGCTTCCTCTTCGGCGGCTTCCACGAGAAGCTCGTCGTGCACCTGCAGCAGCAGGCGGGAACGGGCGCATTCCCGGCGGATCCGCGCGTCGACGGCATTCATTGCGATCTTGATGATATCCGCGGCCGTGCCCTGGATGGGCATGTTCATGGCGACGCGTTCGCCGAACTGGCGCTGCATGAAATTGCTGTTTTTCAGCTCCGGCACGGGGCGCCGGCGGCCGTACAGCGTTTCGGCGTAGCCCTTTTCCTTCGCGCTCTCCACCAGGCCGTTCAAGAAGGCGTGCAGCCCCGGATAGGCGGCAAAATACTCATCGATATAGGCCTGGGCCTCCGACCGGGAAATGGACAGATCCTGGCTTAATCCGAAGGCGCTGATGCCGTAGACAATCCCGAAGTTAACCGCTTTGGCATTACGCCGCTGCAGCTCCGTCACTTCGTCAAAGGGAACATGAAACACCCGCGCCGCCGTCGAGCGGTGAATGTCCCGGTTCTCGCGGTAGGCTTCGATCAGGTTTTCGTCCCCGGACATGTGGGCGAGGACACGCAGCTCGATCTGCGAGTAGTCGGCATCCACGAACACGTATCCCGGCTTTGCGTGGAACACGCGCCGGATCTGCTTGCCGAGCTCCATCCGGATCGGGATGTTCTGCAGGTTCGGCTCCGTGCTGCTTAAGCGCCCGGTGGCCGTGACCGTCTGCATGAACGTCGTGTGAATGCGGCCGTCCGCCGCCACGCAGCTGCGCAGACCGTCCGCGTAGGTGGACTTCAGTTTCGTCAGCTGCCGGTATTCGAGAATCTTCGCGACAACCGGCGCGAAGGGCGCCAGCTGTTCAAGAACGTCGGCGGCGGTCGAATACCCGGTCTTCGTCTTTTTCCCGCCCGGCAGACCCATCTTTTCAAAGAGGATCACCCCGAGCTGCTTCGGGGACTGGATGTTGAAGGTCTCCCCGGCGTCGTCATAGATTTCCTGCTCGAGGGCCTCGATCCGCCCGCTTAATGCCTCGCCGTAGGCGGACAGTTCCGCCGTGTCGATGGCGATGCCCTCCTGCTCCATGCCGTAAAGCGTCGCAACCAGCGGAAGCTCCACGTCACGGTACAGCGCGCGCATGCCCTCTTTGTCCAGCCGTTCTTCGAGGGCCGCCGGCGCCGCTGCGCAGACCCACGCCTCCCAGCAGGCATACCGCAGCTTCTTTTCAAACAGCGGGTCGTTCTGCGCCGCATCGGCGGCGGATGCCGCCTCTTCCGTTTCCGGCGCCAGCCCCGGAATCGGCAGAAGCATCTGCTCGTTCCGGACAGGCAGCGTCCAGACGTCCTTCGGCTTCTGTTTCCCGAACAGGTCCGGCCAGGTCGGAATGGTCCGTCCCAGCGCGTTTTTGGCGATGTCCGCCGTCGGATATTCGCCGGCCAGCGGCCAGAGCAGATACGCCGCGACCGACAGGTCGAACACCCGCACGTCTGCCGGTCCTTCGGTCCGGACCGCGTCCGGCGCCAGCAGCCCCAGGTGCGGCTTCAGCTCCGCAAAGCACAGACGCTTTCCGGCGCGGGAAAGCTGTAAAAGCCAGGCCTTGATCTGTTCTTCGTCCGCCGCGCAGGGAATATAGCGCGACTGGTCCTGATTCGACAGCGCCAGGTACACCGGCGTGCCGGTCTCGGCAGCCGAATGCCCCGAAAGCACCATGCTGACGCCGATATCCGCCGCGTCCGACCGGCAGAGGGCGTCCACAAACGCGTCCGCCGCCGCGCGGTCAAACACCGCCTCAAAGGACGACTCCAGTGCTTCTTCCTGTCCCGGCGCCGCCTGCATTTCGTCAAAACGCGTCAGCAGGTTTTTAAAATCCCACTCCCGGCAGAGGGCGTAGGCGGCCGGCGTAAACAGGTTTTTCAGCGCGGCCGCTTCCGGATCAAGACTGACCGGCGCCGTCGTGCAGATCGTCGCGAGGGTCTTGGAAAGAATCGCCTGGTCATAGTATTCCTGCAGGTTCGCGGATGCCCGGGGCGGCTTCACCTCCGCCGCGTGGGCATAGGCGTTTTCCACGGAGTGATACTGGGCGATGATGGCCTTCGCCGTCTTTTCGCCGATGCCCGGCACGCCGGGAATGTTGTCGGACGTATCGCCCCAGAGGGCCTTCACGTCGATGAATTCCGCCGGCGTCACGTCATAGGCCGCCTGCACGTCCGCCGCGTAATACTGCTCGATCGTCGTACCCCCGGCCTTTGTCTTCGGAATGCAGATCCGCGTATGCTCGGTCGCCAGCTGCAGCAGATCCCGGTCGCCGGAGACGATGATGACGTCCGCGCCGTCGCGCTCCGCCTTCGCCGCGAGCGTTCCCAGGATGTCGTCCGCCTCGTAGCCGGGCTGTTCGATGACCGGCACGTCCATGGCGGCCAGCATCTGCTTCGTCATCGGCACCTGCTGGCGCAGTTCCTCGGGCATCGGCTTGCGCGTGCCCTTGTAGGCGGCGTACATCTCGTGGCGGAACGTCGGCGCGTGCACGTCAAAGGCCACCGCCAGCCCGTCCGGCTGCTCGGTCTCCAGAAACTTCAGCAGGATATTCAAAAAACCGTAGACGGCGTTGGTGTGCAGCCCGGCGGCGTTCGTCAGATCCGGAAGCCCGTAAAACGCGCGGTTTAAAATGCTGTGGCCGTCGATCAGAAGAAGCTTGTTCATGACAGCGCCCTTGTTTCCTCCAGAAGCCAGGTTTTCTCTTCGTCGGTCAGATACGGTGACAGGGTCTCGCGCACGTACGCGTGGTAGGCGTTCAGGGTGTTTTTCTCCTCTGCCGTCAGCATCTCCGGAATCACGGGATCGAGATCGATCGGCGCCACCGTCAGGGATTCATGCCGCAGGAACGTTCCGTATTCCGTCTCCTCCGCCTCCACGCAGAGCATTTCGTTCTCAATGCGGATGCCGAATTCGCCCTCGATATACAGCCCGGGCTCGTTCGTCGTGATCATGCCCGGCGCCAGCGGCCAGGCCCGTCCCCGGTCGGCGATCTTCCAGCGCATGCTGTTGGGACCCTCGTGGACGTTCAGGATGTGGCCGACGCCGTGGCCGGTTCCGCAGCGGTAGTCAAGGCCGCGGTCCCAGACCGGGCCGCGCGCTAGAATATCCAGGTTCGCGCCCGTGCAGCCCTCCATAAAATGGGCCGCCAGAAGGCGCAAATGGCAGCGGAGCACGATGGTGTAATACTCGCGCATCTTCTCCGTCAGCGGACCGAGGGCGATGGTGCGGGTGATGTCCGTCGTGCCGGTCAGATAATGGCCGCCGGAATCCACCAGCAGGAAGCCCTCCGGCTTCAGGACGGCGTTGTGCTCCGGCGTCGCGGAATAATGCATCATCGCCGCGTTCGCGCCATAGGCGCTGATGGTGCCGAAGGAAAGATCCAGGAAGCCGGGCTGCTGTCTGCGCAGCTCCTCGAGGACGTCGGAGGCGGAAATCTCCGTGATCTCCTCGCGGCCGATGGCATTCTTCAGCCAGTAGATGAATTTCGTCACCGCGACGCCATCGTGAATGTGCGCCTCGATCGTGTTTTTGATTTCGACGGCGTTCTTCTGGGCCTTCATCCGCTCCGTGGGATTCGGCTCCTCGACGCGGCGGATCCCGGCGTCGATGGTCGCGTCCAGACGCGCGTTGACGATATTCGGGTCGAGCAGGATCGCGGATACCTGATCCGGCGAAAGCGCCGCCAGATCTTCGTACACCGCCTCGTAGGGCCGGACCGAAACACCGGCGTCCGCCAGATACGCGCGCACCTCGTCGGAAACCGCGTCTTCGCAGACGTAGATCGCGGCCGACGTTTTCGTCAGCAGCACATAGGACAGAAACACCGGCACGTTCGGAATGTCGTCCGCGCGCAGGTTTAAGAGCCACGCGATGTCGTACAGCGAGGTCAGCAGATGCGCGTCGGCTTCGTGCGCTTCCATCTGTTCACGCACGTCCGCCAGCTTTTCCGCGGCGGTTTTTCCGGCATAGCGCTCTTCGAGAATCCACAGCGCCGTCTGCGGAAGGGCCGGGCGGTCCGTCCAGACCGCGTCGATCAGGTTGGCGTCCATCCGGACGGACCCGTTCTTCTTCGCGGCGATTCCTGCGTAGGCTTCGGCCTCCTGCATCGTCACGCAGCGGCCGTCGAAGCCGATCACGCCGCCCTCGGGCAGCGCCTTTTCCAGGTACTCCTCCACCGTCGGCACGTCCTTCGTGCCCATCTTCTGGAGGACGATCCCGGTGCCTTCGATCTGCGCGGCGGCCTGGATGTGATAGCGGCCATCGGCCCAGAGGCAGGCTTCTTCGGCGCCGATCACTGCCGTTCCGGCGGAGCCGGTAAAGCCGGTGATGAAGGTCCGGTCCTTAAAATGCGCGCCGACATATTCGGAAGAATGAAAGTCCGAGGTGGGGACCACGTAAAGATCCACGCCCGCACGGGCCATCACGCCGCGCAGCGCGGCGATGCGTTCTTTGATTTCCATGGGTTTATTCCGCTTTCTTATTTGTGGTAAAGCTTCTTGTTTCCGTACTGCGGCTCACAGGTCAGGTTGATGCCGAGCTGCTTGAAAACACCCTCGTCGATCTGCGAAAGAATCACGGAGGAATGCACCTCCAGTCCCTTTAAGGACGACAGCTGCTCCACCGCGCGGCGGACGTTGTCGTCCGTCACCGCCTCGATGGCCAGCGCGATCAGCAGCTCGTCGAGGTGCAGAAGCGACGTTTCGTCACTGCCTAAGTGCTTGACCTTCATGTTCATGATCGGCTCGATGATCGTGGGCGAAATCAGCTCCACGGAATCGTCGATGCCGGCCAGATACTTCAGCGCGTTTAAGAGCATGGCGCTCGACGCCCCGAGCAGGGACGAGGTCTTTCCGGTCAGGATGGATCCGTCTGCCATCTGGATGGCCGCCGCCGGCGCGTCGGTTTCCGCCGCGCGCAGATTTGCCGCCTTGACAGGCAGGCGGTCGGCGATGGAAATCCCCGCCTTCTCCATCAGCAGCTGGATCTTTTTCATGGGCTCCTCGCCGGCGACGCCCTTGCGGTTGTCGCAGAGCGCGTGATAATACCGGCGGATGATCTCCTGGTTCGCCGCCGCCCGGCAGGCTTCGTCGTCGCTGATGCAGTAGCCCACCATGTTCACGCCCATGTCGGTGGGCGACTTGTAGGGCGATTCGCCGGCGATCTTTTCAAAGATGCCGCGCAGCACGGGAAAGACTTCCACGTCGCGGTTGTAGTTGACGGAGGTCTCCCCGTAGGCTTCCATGTGGAACGGGTCGATCATATTGACGTCGTTCAAGTCCGCCGTCGCCGCCTCGTAGGCCAGGTTCACCGGATGGTTCAGCGACAGATTCCACACCGGGAAGGTCTCGAACTTGGCGTAGCCCGCCTGAATGCCCCGCTTGTTCTCATGATAGAGCTGGGACAGGCAGGTGGCCATTTTGCCGCTGCCGGGTCCCGGCGCGGTGATGACGACAAGGGGACGGCTCGTCTCGATGTATTCGTTCCGTCCGAAGCCCTCGTCGCTGACGATAAAGGGCACATCAACGGGATAGCCCGGAATGGAGTAGTGATGATAGACATGCAGCCCCAGGGAGCGCAGCTTCTTCTCGTAGGCAACCGCCGACGGCTGCTTGGCATAGCGGGTCAGCACGACGCTGCCCACATAGAGGCCCTTGCCCGTAAACGCGTCGGCCAGTCGGAGCACGTCCTCGTCATAGGTGATGCCGATATCGCCGCGGACCTTGTTCTTTTCAATGTCGTCCGCGTTGATGACAATGACAATTTCCGCCTTGTCGCGCAGCGCGGTCAGCATCGTGATTTTCGAATCCGGATGAAAGCCCGGCAGCACGCGCGACGCGTGAAAATCATCGAACAGCTTTCCGCCGAACTCCAGATACAGCTTCCCGCCGAACTTGTTGATGCGGTCGCGGATGTGCTCTGACTGGATCTGCAGGTATTTGTCATTGTCGAAACCGATGTTCATGGGGCGTTCTCCTCTTTTCCTTCTGACGCGTTTATGAGAAATAGACCAGCTCATCCTCCGGCTGTTCGGCCGGTTTGATCTCCACCGGATACAGCACCGGGCCCTTGCCGCGGTACTCCTTCGCGAACTCGACCTTGATCTTCGCCGTCAGGTCGATCCAGCTCTTGTGCTCGATCTCGTCGGCCTTCTGGAAATGACATTTCATTCCCAGGAACTGGATATCCTGCACACAGCAGGTCATGGCGAACCGCCCGGGAACGAAGACGTCCTTCCGCAGCTTTCCGTCGTTGGGATTGTAGACCAGCGCGGTAAAATGCACCGTCTTGCCGTCGTATTTTTTGTAGTTCTCCATGCAGTCCACGAACCACAGCGCGTAATCCGCGTCCGTAATCTCGATGACAGGCGCGTCCAGGTCCAGCGATGTGCCGCCGTCATCCTCGTCGATCGTGCCGTCCGCCCGCTCGTAGACGATCTGGGCCGGCCGGTTGACCAGCTTCACCGCGCCGCGGAACTTGCCCTTCGGCGTGCTGTCGCTGCAGCGGTTGAAGATGACCACGTCCGCCTTGAAGATCTGCTCCATGATCATGGCGCGCATGTTCAGCTGGTACATCTCAAAGGTCGTCGCGTCCACCGTCGCCAGGGACTGCACGATGACCCAGCCGACGGGCAGCTTCATCTCGTAGAGCGGGCCGACCTCCCACGTGCCGTTGTACTCCAGAAAGACCGCCGCCGGTTCGTAGACGGCGTTGTATTCCACCAGCTTTTCATAGGTGAAATCCGCCTTCTCCTCGATCCGGACCAGCTCTCCGCCCATCGACGCCAGCTTCTGGGTGTCGTATTCCACGTCGCCGTCTTCACAGGCGATCACCAGAAACCGGCTGCCGCCCATGAACTCGTTTTCAAACAGCGTTTCCTGGATCAGCGTCGTTTTGCCGCTGTCCATAAACCCGGTAAAGATATATACCGGCACTTCCTTCGCCATGAGAAACCTTCTTTCCTCTATTCCTTCGTCCGCCGTGGCTTAGGCCAGGCCGAACAGCGCCGCGATGGCGTCTTCCTTTAAATCGGTGCCGATCACCACGAGGCGGCCGGTGTAATCCGCGTCTCCGGTGCGGATCTCCCACTCGCCGTCCACCAGGTCGAAGTACAGCCACGTCCCGTCGCTCGCCGGCACGATGCCCTTCGAGCGGACCACGGTTCCGTAGTCCTCGGTATCCGCGAACGCGGCCATCGCCTTCTCGATCACGGCGCGCTCGAACACATGCGGCGTCTCACGGCCCCAGGTGTCAAAGACGTCGTCCGCGTGGTGATGGTGGTGATGATGCTCATGATCGTGATGATGGTGATGATGCTCATGCTCATCCTCATCGTCATCGTCGTCATCATCGTCGTGATGGTGATGGTGATGCTCGTGTTCGTCCTCGTCGTCATCGTCGTCGTGATGATGGTGATGATGCCCGTGCTCGTCCTCGTCGTCGTCATCGTCGTCGTGATGATGGTGATGATGCCCGTGCCCGTGCTCGTGCTCGTCCTCATCGTCGTCGTGGTGATGATGATGGTGCTCCGCCTCGTGCTCGGCCTCCTCCTCGGCGTGATGCAGCTCCGCGAGGGCGCGCATTTCCAGGCTGTCCTGCCCTTCCATGACGGCAAGCATCTGCGCACCGGAAATCTCGTCCCAGGGCGTCGTAATCACGGCGGCCTTCGGATTCAGCGCCTTGATCTGCGTGTGACAGAATTCGAGCTGTTCGGGCGTCGCGTTCTGCGTCCGGGAAAGGACGATGGTGGTCGCGTGAGCGATCTGGTCGTTGAAGAATTCGCCGAAGGCCTTCATCTGCTTGGAGGCCTTTAACGCATTGACAACCGTCACGAGGGCATTCAGCTTGACGTCCTCTGTCTTCTCCACGTCCATAACGGACGCCATGACGTCGGAAAGCTTGCCGACACCGGAGGGCTCGATCAGAATGCGGTCCGGCGCGTACGTGGAAATCACCTCATGGAGATTCTTCGTGAAGTCGCCGACCAGCGTGCAGCAGATACAGCCAGAATTCAGCTCGGAAACCGTGATGCCGGTATCCTTTAAGAAGCCGCCGTCGATGCCGATCTCGCCGAATACGTTTTCGACGATGACCACCTTCTCGCCGGCGTAAACCTCTTCGATCAGCTTCTTCATCAGCGTTGTTTTTCCGGCTCCTAAAAAGCCGGAAATGATATCAATCTTTGTCATGATGTCCTCCTTGGTTTCTGTGTATTTTCGTGAAACGTCCGAAACCGGTTACATCTTCTCGGGCGCTTCAAATCCCAGCAGATCGATGCTTGCAAGAAGCACGTCGCGCGTCAGCGACAGCAGCTTCAGCCAGCTTGTGCGCTGCGTCTCGTCCTCGCAGGCCAGGATTTTGGTCTCGTGGTAGAAATGATTGAAGGTATCCGCCAGCTCGTAGATATACGCGCAGATTTTGTGCGGCGCGAGCTCGCGGACCGCCGCGGATACCGCGGGCCCGAAGCCGGACAGCGTCCGCATCAGGTCCTGTTCGCTCTCCGAAGCCGGCGCGAGCAGTCCGCCGGGCTGCGACAGGAGGCGCTCCGCCTCTGCCGGATCCGCCGCGGCTTCCAGGTAGCGGCTTAAGATGGACCGGATCCGCACGATGGTGTAAAGGATATACGGTCCGGTGTTGCCCTCCGCCGACGTGAAGCGTTCCACGTCGAAGATGTAATCCTTCGATGCCTGGTTGGACAGATCCCCGTATTTCAGCGCGGCCAGGGAAACGATCTGCGCGGTGCGCTCGGCCTCTTCACCTTCCATCATGCCGCCTTCCGCGATGCGCTCCCGCATGCGGTCGGTAACTTCGTCCAGCAGCGAGGACAGACGCATCACACCGCCATCGCGGGTTTTAAAGGGCTTGCCGTCCCTGCCGTTCATCGTGCCGAAGCCCAGGAACGACAGTTCCGTTCCGGACGGAACGATGCCGGTCTTTTTCGCGCAGCGGAACACCTGCGTAAAATACAGCTCCTGCCGCTTGTCCACCACATAGATGATGTGATCCGGCGCATAGTCCTTCATGCGCCACACCAGGGTCGCCAGGTCCGTCGTGTTGTACAGGGACGCGCCGTCGGATTTTAAAATCATGCACGGCGGGACTTCCTTCGTGTCCGTCTCTTCTTTGACATCCACGACCAGCGCGCCGTCGCTGATATAGGCAAAACCGTCGTCCTTCATCTTCTGAACCATGTCCGGAATGAAGGGCTGCGCGTCCGATTCGCCCTTCCAGAGATCGAATTCGACGCCGAGACGGCTGTAGTTGCGCTTTAAATCGTTCACGGAAACGCTCATGATGTGCGAAAGCAGCGCCTGGTAGCCCCGGCGGCCGTGCTGCAGTTCGAAGGTCGCCTGCATGGCCTCGGCCTTGTAGGCCTCGTCCTCCTTCGAGCGCTTGCTGGCAGCCGGATAGATCTCCTCCAGCTCGCCGATGGTAAACGGCGCTTCCGCCGGATACGTGCCCGTGTAGTCCGGATCAAAATAGACCAGATCCGGCTTGCGCTCTTTTAAGCCGGTAATCACCAGCCCCATCTGGAGTCCCCAGTCGCCCAGATGCACGTCGCCGGTCACCTCGTTCCCCGCAAAGCGCAGCAGGCGCTTTAAGGATTCGCCGATGACGGCCGAGCGCAGGTGCCCGACGTGAAGCGGCTTCGCCACGTTCGGGCCGCCGTAGTCGATCATCACGCGTTTCGGATGCTCCGTTACGGGCGCGCCGAAACGGCCGGCGTCTTCGCGCATCTGCTCGACGTATTCCGCCAGCCAGGCGGGATTCAGTTTCAGGTTCAGAAAGCCCGGCGCAGCGGCTTCGGCCGAAAGCAGCGTCTTGCTGTCCGCAAGCTTTCCGGCCACGTCCTGGGCGATCACAAGGGGCGCCTTGTGATAAAGCTTCGCGCCGGCCATGGCGCCGTTGCACTGATACTCGCAAAGGTCCGGCCGGTTCGAGACCGTCACCTTCCCCAGGGACGGATCGTAGCCGGCGGCTTCAAATGCACTTTGCAGTTCTTCCGAAAGCAGCGTGATGATATCTTTCATGAATGCCTCTTTATCTTCTGTTTGCACTGCGGGCGTCTCCGGTCACGGAGCGCCTTTCCGCGGGTGAATTCTTTTTTGGTTACGCTTCGTCCTGTCCGTCCGCCGCGCCGTTCGTCTGTCCGAAAATGACGCCGGCATAGGGGCGAAGGACCAGATACAGCACGAAGCCGATGATGCAGACGGAGATGATTTCTCCGACGCCCACCGTCGCGACCAGATACAGATACGCATCCTCCAGCCCGTATACGGACCGAAGGACCACCGGGACGACGATGGCGTTCGCAAGCACCGGCGGCAGCGTGAAGACGAACTTCGTGTGCTTCAGCGCCCGGGTGCCGAGGGCGCCGGCAAGCGTGGCGAGACTGCCGAAGACGATGTCCCACAGAGCGCAGCCCGTCAGCGTGTTCGACAGCAGGCAGCCGACGAAGAGGCCGGGGATCGCCGCCGGGGTAAAGACCGGCAGGATACACAGGGCTTCGGAAATTCGCACCTGGATCGCACCGCTCGCAAGGCCGAAGGCATTGATGCCGACGGTCAGGATGACGTAAATGGCCGCGATCATGGCCGCCTGGGCCACGAACAGGGTTTTCTTTGACATGTTTTTCATATTCAGTTTTCCTCCCGTAGTTTTATTTAACGTATGGATGGTTTCGAACATACGGCAGGCTTCCCCACAAACCTGCAAAAAGGGGTCAGCAAAAAAGAGACGCCCCTCTTCTTGCTAACCCCTAAATTATAGCCGAAAGTACATAAACTCTCAAGCCCTGCGGCGGGCTTTTTGCCCGTTTCCTACCGGTCCCACTTGTCGCAGAGGGCCGTGATCTGATCCGCCAGCTTCGCGAGATCCTTGTTCGCCCCGCCTTCGTTGTGCCGGATGACCGTCAGCAGCCGCTGGCCGGCCGCGACCAGCCGCTCGTAAGCGCCCGTGGATCGCGTCTTCTTCGCGCCCGCAGCGGCCTCGCCGGCGCTGTCCGCCCCCGCGGCGCCCTTCTCCTTCAGCCGCACGCGGTTGCCCTCTTCGACGCACCGGCAGGTCAGAAGGTCCCAGGTTTCACCGGAATAGGGCGCGGAGGCGTCGAAGCCGGTTTCCTCGGAGACCCATGCCGCCGTCGAAGACGTCACGTCGTCTTCGCCGTGCACGACGAACACATGCCGTACGCCGGGCTTGAAATGCCCGATCCAGTTCGACAGCTGTCCGCGGTCCCCGTGACCGCTGACGCCGGGCAGGTTGACGATCCGCGCCCGGACCTGCACCTCTTCGCCGAAGATTTTGACCCGTTCGATGCCGTCCAGCAGACGGCGTCCAAGGGTTTCGCTGCACTGGAATCCGACGAACACCACCGCGCATTCCGGCCGCCAGAGATTGTGTTTCAGATGATGGCGGATCCGGCCCGCTTCACACATGCCGGACGCCGAGATGATCACCTTCGGCTTTTTGTCGAAATTGATCGCCTTCGATTCGTCCGCGGTCACCGCGACCCGCAGCTCCGGGAACCCGATGGGATTTCCGCCGGCGCGGACGATGTCCAGCGCTTCTTCATCGTAGTAATCCCGCTCGCTCTCGCCGAACACCGTCGTGGCCTCGACCGCCATGGGGCTGTCCATATAGACATCGAAATGCTCGTAGGCGTCGGAAATCATATGCTCCTGTTTGATGTGGCGGATGCTGTAGAGGATCTCCTGGGTCCGGCCGACGGAAAACGCCGGAATGACGACGTTGCCGCCGCGGCGCATCGTATCCTCGATGACCTCGGCCAGCAGCCGGGTAAAGTCCTCCGCCGGGGCTTCATGATAGCGGTCGCCGTAGGTGGACTCCATCAGGACGTAATCCGCTTCTTCGATATATTCCGGATCGCGGATCAGCGGCCGGCCGGGATTGCCCAGATCGCCGGAGAACACGATCTTCCGCTCCTGTCCGTCCTCCGTAAGCCACACTTCGATGGAAGAGGATCCCAGAAGATGACCGGCGTCGATAAAACGGATGTCGATGCCGTCGCAGACGTGGATCCGCGTTCCGTAGTCGCACGAGGCGAACAGCCCCATGGTCTTCTGCGCGTCCTCGACGGTGTACATCGGCTCGACGAGTTCCCGGCCGCTTCGCTTCGCTTTGCGGTTTTTCCACTCGGTTTCCTGCTCCTGGATATGCGCGCAGTCCTTGAGCATGATGTTGCAGAGCTTGCGCGTCGCTTCCGTCGCGAAGATCTCGCCCCGGAACCCCCGCACGTACATCAGGGGAAGCAGTCCCGAGTGATCCACGTGGGCATGGGTGACGAAGACGTAATCGATGTCGGACGCCGCGATGGGCAGCTCCTGATTCTCATAGATGTCCGCGCCCTGCTCCATGCCGCAGTCCACCAGAAAATGCTTTCCGCAGGCTTCCACCACGTGGCAGCTTCCGGTCACCTCGTGGGCGGCACCGATAAATGTAATCTTCACGCGCTCCTCCTTTGCCGGCGGTTGAACCTGTCTGGTCTAACAGACAGGAGCTGAAAGGTTGCAAAATTCTTTATTTCATATAACAATAGTCCAAATTGTTCCGAATTTCGTTTTCCGCTCTTCAAATACTCTATACTTGTCACGCCGGATTCGGCAGCACCCTCGCATTCCCTGATATGACAAAGGAAAGGACAACGAACATGCACAAGATTTCCACAGAGCGTATGCGATTACTGCGTCAGGCCAACGATCTGACGCAGCGGCAGGTAGCCGAAAAGCTCGGCATCTCACCACGCACCTACAGTCACTATGAAAAAGGCACCCGGTCTCTCCCTGTTTACGTACTGGAAGGTCTTTCCGAATTTTATCATGTGAGCACGGATTACCTGCTGGAACGCACGGACGAGGATTTCCCGCCCTTCGAAGCTCTGCTGAAGTAGCTTCCCCTGCGTTCGTGTGTAAAAGACGCCGTCATCAGTCGGTGGAGATGCAATGATACTTGTTTTCAAACTCTTCGCGCGATCCCACAAGGATCAGAATTCCGCGCACAAGATTCACAATTGCCGGGATCCCGGTCCAGCAGAAGATCACGTCAACGATTCCCAGACCGATTTTGCCCAGATAGAAATTGCCGACGCCGAAGCTGCCCAGAAGGATATGCAGAAGCGCCCCGGCGATTTTGCTCTTCATCGGCAGATTCATGTGATACCCGTAGGCGTTCGGATCATAATACGCGTTCGGTTCCGGTCCGCGGTAGACCGTCGAGGCCGGCCCGTCGGCATTCCAGCCGTCGCCGTATCCCTGGAACGGCACCTGCTGGGCACCGTATCCCTGGGGCGGCACCTGCTGGGCATAGCCCTGGGGCGGCACCTGCTGCGCATAGCCCTGGGGCGGCACCTGCTGGGCGGCGTATCCCTGGGGCGGCACCGGCCGCGCGGATTCCGGCTGGCCGTATGCCGGCATGCCCTGATCAAAATCCGACTGAATATCGTCTAACGTGCGTCCGCCGGCTTCCGCCGGCATGTATTCCTGACTCATGGGAGTGATCCTCTCTTTCACGAAAAAGCAACCCAAATCCTACATTTAATGAAACAATACGACTTCCGTTATTTATTCTAACTGTTTCACGTTCACGTGGCAAGAAGGAGCAAATACGAAGGCACTGCCTTCCTTTGTTTGGTATTGAACCTGTGAGGTTTACAAGAACAGAACCTGTTCAACGGACATACGTGCCGGCATCAATTTTTATAATAAAAACAGCATATTTCAATACCAGACAGAGGACCATTCATGAGCAGCAAAAGAACCAGCACACCGGACAGGCCGGAAAAAGCACTGCCTGATCCGAAAGACGTCGGCAGCCGGATCGCTACCCTGCGTGTACGGAACAACATGACAGAGGCGATGCTCGCCGAACGGATGGGGTTTTCCTTAAAGCACATCAACGCCGTGGAATGCGGGCGCGCAAACGCCTCCCTTCAGTTCATCCTGATCGCCGCGCGCGAACTCGATACCAGTCTCGATTATCTCCTGCTGGGCAAAGAGTATTCCGGTCTGCCGCCGGCCATGCCCCGAACCATCCTGGAAATCGTACAGAAACCGTCTTCCCCGAAGTACCGCCTGCTGACCGAGTACTGTCACGCACTCGCGATGCTGAACGAAAGCCTTCCGGAACGGTAGCCGCGCCTTCACCAGCGGTCATCCGCCGCGGCGGAAAGCAGCTGACACATTCACACAGAAAACATACAAAAAGCCTGCCGGACAAGGCAGGCCTTTTTATAATTCTATTCTAATTTCGAAATGAAGTAGCGGTCGATGCCATCGGCGATGCCCGAAACCATCCGGCTCTGATACGCTGGGTCTTCCATGTTGGTGTCATCCGTCGGATTGGTCATGTACCCCATCTCAAGGATCGTAACTGGAATCGTACTCCAATTCATTCCGCTCATCGTGTCCGAGATGCTCACGCCCTGGTTGTTCATCCCGGTGGATTCACAGTAGGCGTCAATGACACAGCGGGCGAGCAGCTGGCTGTCGCCGGCGATCTGCGCGCAGTACGGATTGTCCGTGGACGGCGCCATGGAAAGCGCGCCGCTGACGCTGCTGTCCTCGACACCGTTCGCATGGATCCGCACGGCGATATCCGCGCCGACATCCGTGGCGAACTGGGCGCGTTCCTTGTTGCTGATATTGACGTCATGCGTTTCGCGGGTAAGGTAAACGGTATATCCGCGCGCTTCCAGCACCGTCTTCAGCTGAAGGGAAACGTCAAGATTCAGCTCGTACTCGTAAACGCCCGTCGTGCGGCCGCGGGTGCCGCCCGTGACGCGGGCCTTCATAATGGACGAACCCGGGCCGTTCGGCTCCTGGGCGCTGTCGCCCGCGGCCTGATGGCCGGGATCGATGACGACGATGCGGCCGGCGGACCACCAGGCTTCGCCCTGGGGCTGTTCAGATGCCGGTTCCATGGACGGCCCGGTTTCCGCCGCGACATATTCGGAAAACACGTATCCGAATTCGCTGCCCGTGTACACGTTTGTCCACCCGCCTTCGGTTCCGAGAATCTGAAGAAAGGTTCCCCGGTCCAAAACCCGAATGACATTATGATTTTCTCCGGCGCCCTCCCGGAGCTTTACCCGCTCCGTCGTATGTCCGAACACCACCGGCGCCGCCTCGGGCACGGGCTCTTCGGGAAGCTCTTCGAGCGTCACGTCCGCCGCGTCCGCGCCGGCTTCCGCCTCTGTCCCGGTTTCTGTATCCTCTTTGGTTTCCTCCGGCAGGTCCTCTGCCGGCTCCGGCTCCTGCGCCGTTTCCGCAACGGCCGTCTCCGGTTCCGGCTGGATGTCCGGCACGCTGCTGCGATCCCGCCCCGCGCATCCGCAAAGGCAGGTCAGAAGCAGTGAAAGCGCCAGCACAGCGCTGATTTTTCCTGTATTCTTCATATTCTTTTTCCTGATGTCCGCTGCGGAATCCGGTATCCCGGATTCCGTTTCAAAGTACAACAAATTCAGACCCGGCAGGTTCCCTGCCGGATCTGAGCAATTGTTTTTTTAACGGATGATTAGCGGTTATTCTTTAAGAAATCCGGGATTTTGATGTCCTGCTGACGTACGGTGCTCGTCGGAGCCGCCGGACGCTGAATGCCGCTGAAGGACGGCGCGGAAGCCCCTTCCTGGGCCTTGCGCTCTGCCGCCGCCTGCGCGGAAGGACGGATGTTGTTGAATACCGGCGGGACATTGATCCGCGGCTTCGCGTCATAAGCGCCGCTGCCGTCGTCCGCAAGGCCGGTGGCGATCACGGTGATGACGGCCTCATCCTCCATGGTCTCGTCATAACGGGCACCGAAGATGATGTTGGTCGCTTCGCCGGTCAGATCCTGGATGTAGCTGACGGCGTCGTTGGCGTCGATCAGGGAGATGTCGCCGGAGATGTTGACGATCACGTGGCTTGCGCCGCGGATGGTCGTCTCAAGCAGCGGGCTGTCCACAGCGAGCTGGACGGCTTCGATGGCCTTCTCTTCGCCCTTCGCCTGGCCGATGCCGATGTGGGCAAGGCCTTTGTCCTTCATAACCGTCTGGACGTCGGCGAAGTCAAGGTTGATCAGGGCCGGAAGATTGATCAGGTCCGTGATTCCCTGCACAGCCTGCTGAAGGATCTCGTCGGCCTTCTTGAACGCCTCCGGCATGGAGGTGCGGCGGTCGACGATCTCAAGCAGCTTGTCGTTCGGGATGACGATCAGGGTATCGACGTTCGCCTGAAGGTTTTCAATGCCGGAAAGGGCGTTGACCATACGGGTTTTCGCTTCAAAACGGAACGGCTTCGTCACGACGCCGACGGTCAGGATGCCCTGATCCTTCGCGAGCTTCGCGATGATCGGCGCAGCGCCGGTACCTGTGCCGCCGCCCATGCCGCAGGTCACGAACACCATGTCCGCGCCCTTCATGGCCGCCGCAAGCTCATCCGAGTTCTCTTCCGCAGCCTTCTCGCCGACTTCCGGAACCGCGCCGCAGCCAAGGCCCTTCGTCAGCTTGTCGCCGATCTGGATTAACGTCGGCGCTTTGCACATCTGCAGAGCCTGGATATCGGAATTGACGCCGATGAATTCGACGCCGCCGATGTTTTCGTCGATCATGCGGTTCACCGCATTGTTGCCGGCGCCGCCGACACCGATGACGATAATCTTTGCGCCCATCTGTTCTTCCTGGGTTGTAATCTCTAACACAGCTGTTCCTCCTGTATTCTCTAGCCCCGAAGGGGGACATTCAATCCTTATGAATGTGCCGGATTTTTCCATACACATTGCTATAATACCGTTTTTTTTTGCGTTGGACAAGGGGTTTCTTCTGTTTTTTTGTAAAAATTTTGTAACAATTTATCCGTCGTCTGCCGCAGTTCCCTCCGGGGATCCCCCGGATTCGTCCTCATCCGCGGATGTGTCTGCATTTTCCTCTTCTTCGCCTTCCGCGCCGTCTTCTTCCGAAACCTCCGGCGGCCGGTTCGGATCGATTTCCGCCGCCGCCCGTTCGGCAGCCAGCCTGGCCAGCTCGGCCGGATCGCCTTCCTCGAAGATGATATCCGTGCTCTCCGGCGTCCAGGTTTCCATGTGCAGGATTCCGCGGACGTCCGCGCCGTTTCGTTCCCTCAGCTTCGTCAGAATCTGCGGAAGACGGGCGATTTTCTGCTCAAGGTTCATCCGGGTGCCGAGGCTGACGTGGAGCGTTTCCTGTACGTAAAGCACCAGTTCCCCGTTCTCCGAGACCTTCATGGCCGCTGCCGGAATCTTTAAATCCCGCAGATTCTCGAGCAGACGCACGACGCTCTTCCGGTCGCCGTCGTCCAGGGGAAGCGGATCCCCGATCCCGATGGTCCGGGTTTCGCACACAGCGCCTTCCAGGCGCAGTCCCTGGGGATAGAAACGTTCGGACACGTCCGTGACGATTCCGTTTTCGTTGAAATAGGCGATCATCCGGCCGTCCGCCATGCCGAAATATCCGGCGTACGTCTTTTCCTTCGCCCGAAACAGGAGCGAATTCATCCCGGTGATCTGCACCGTCACGCTTTCCAGAAACGGAATGTCGTCCCGCGGATGCATGCGGCTGTATGCCCAGGCCAGGACCGTGTTGTCTCCCGCGTTCGGATCATTCAGAACGTAGGCCCGGATTTCTTCGGCCGTGTATTTTTCGGTGCCGGTCAGCTGCACGGTGTCGATCCCGCACAGAAGCATGACGCCCGCCGCCGCCGCGGCCAGGGACAGAATGATGCCGAGGACGATATTGAACGCCAGACGCAACCGGCGCAGACGGCCGGCCGGTTTCTTTTCTGTCATAGGCATGCCCTCCCGGGCCGGGCGCACGGCGGCCGAAACGCCGAAGCTGCGCCATGTACTCCCGTTTTTTTCATCTTTTTCATACCTCGTCCCCGTCAATGCCGTCCAGCGCGCTGAAGGTGTTTTTCGACACGGACAGCGCGATGCCCATCTCCGTCAGCGTCACGAGAAGCGCAGTGCTTCCGTAGCTGACAAAGGGCAGCGTGACGCCGGTGTTCGGAATCGTATTTGTCACGACGGCAATGTTCAGAAGAAACTGCAGCGAGATGTGCGCCAGGATGCCGATCACCAGAAACGAACCGAACATATCCTTGCAGTGCACGGCAATCATCACGAGCCGCCAGATCAGTACCAGAAACAGCAGGATCAGACAAAGGGCGCCGAAGATGCCGAGCTCCTCGCAGATGATGGAAAAAATCATGTCGTTGTGGGCTTCCGGGACGAATCCCTTCTGCAAGCTTTCGCCGAGCCCCTTGCCGAACAGGCCGCCGGAACCGATCGCGTAGAGGCCCTGGATCGTCTGGTACCCGTTTTTATAGGTCGGATGAAGCCAGGTCTCGATGCGTTCCGCGCGGTATCCGCCGCCGACAAGGATGTAAAGGGCGATGCCCGCCGCGCCGATCAGGCCGAGGCCCACGAAATTCCAGATTTTCGGATGGGCGACGAACAGCATGACGACGGCAATGCCGGCGATGATGATGGCCGTGCTCAGGTTCGCGAGGGCCACCGCGATGACGATCGGCAGCGTCCAGAACAGAACCGTCAGGACGCTTTTGAAATTTCGAAGGCCCTTCGCGCCGCTGCTGATCACCGATGCGACAAAGATGATCACGGCGATTTTCGACAGTTCCGAAGGCTGAAAGTTCACGGGGCCGATCTGGATCCAGCGCACGGAGCCCTTGTGACCCTGTCCGATGGCGAAGACCAGGACGCTCAGAACGACAGCGCCGGCGTAAATGTACGGCGACAGGGGCTTCCAGATCTTGTAGGGCACCTGCGCCATGAAAAACATGCCGGCAAAGCCGAGGGCGGCCGCGAACATCTGGCGTTTCAGGTAATAGAACGAATCGCCGAATTTCAGGTTCGAAACATACGAGCTTGCCGAATACAGCATGACAAAACCGAAGGCCAGCAGCAGCAGAATCAGCAGCAAAAGTGTATAGTCAATATAATTTCGGACCTTCGGCAGTTCCCGCTCCCGCGGCCGCTCCGTCCGCGGCATACGGCTGCCGTCCCCGGGTGTCCGCGCCCTCTGCCGCGCCTGCATGCGCATCCGGTTCTGCCGGGCCTGGTTAGCTGTTGCCATGTTCATACTTCCTTACGTACTCTTTAAACAGACGCCCGCGCTCCTCGTAATTCGGGAACATGTCCCAGCTCGCGCAGGCCGGGGAAAGAAGAATCGCGTCTCCGCTTCCGGCGATCTGCATCGCGCGGTCCACCGCTTCTTCGAGAGTCGCGCAGAATTCGATGTCTTCAAATCCGTTTTTCCTCGCCGATTCCGCGATTTTCTGCGCGGTTGCGCCAATCAGAAGCAGTTTTTTCACCCTCCCGGAAAAACAGGCCGTCCACTCGTCGTATTCCGAATGCTTGTCGTAGCCGCCGCCGATCAGGACGGTGGGTCCCTCCATCGCGCAGATAGCCTTGATCGCCGCGTCGGGATTGGTGCCTTTGGAATCGTTGTAGCATTTGACGCCGTTGATTTCGGCGACAAACTCGATCCGATGCTCGACGGCGTTGAACTTCTTTAATCCGCGGCGGATGGCCTCCATGCCGACGCCCATCGCGGACGCCGCCGCGATCGCGGCCATGGCGTTTTCCATGTTGTGCAGGCCTAAAATCCGCAGCTCGTCGGCCCGGATGACCGGTTCGGACACGCCGTCCTCCGCCGCGTAAATCGTCCGGGTTTCGCGGTCATAATAATAACCGTTTTCCAGTTTTCGCGCCGACGAAAACCAGACCACGCGGGCGTTGCAGGGGTAGGGCTCCTCTTTGTTTCCGAAACGGCGAAGCACCGGATCCTCGGCGTTGAGTACGCAGACGTCGTTTTCCGTCTGGTTTGCCGCCACCGCTTCTTTTGCCGCGATGTAGGCTTCCATGGTGTGATGCCGGTCCAGGTGATCCGGCGTGATGTTTAAAATGGCCGACACCGCCGGGCGGAAGGTGTCGATCGATTCGAGCTGGAAGGACGAAACCTCCGCGACGGTGCAGGTTTCGTCGGTCATGCCCGACAGCGCCGCCGTGTAGGGATCGCCGATGTTGCCCACCACGCGGACGTCCTTGTACTGCTCCGCGAGCAGCACGCCGGTCAGGGCGGTCGTCGTCGTCTTTCCGTTCGTGCCCGTAATGGCGCAGACCCGTCCCTTCCCGTACTGGAAGGCCAGCTCGATCTCGCCGATGATGTATTTGCCCATCCGCGCGCACGCTCGGATCAGCGGGTGATCCATCGGCACGCCGGGACTCGGCACGACGGTGTCGAAGGAATCGTACAGGTTTTCCGGGAGATCGCCGACAAACAGCGCCAGCTCCGAAATGACCGGATGCGCCGTGACCAGACGGGGAATGTCCAGATTGCGGTTTCCGTCAAAAAGGATGACGTCCTTCCCGTGGGCCAGCAGACACTCTGCTGCCGCAATGCCGCTCTTTCCGGTGCCGATGACCAGAACCGTATCTTTCGCATCCATCACATCCCTCCTTCCCGGTCAGACCGCGCACAGCGCAAGCAGACAAAGCAGCACGGTGACAATGGTAAAAACGGCAACCACGCGCGTCTCCGACCATCCGCCCAGTTCGAAGTGATGGTGAATCGGCGCCATGCGGAAGATCCGCTTGCCGTGTGTCATTTTAAAATAGCCCACCTGCAGGATCACCGAGAGCACCTCCACGACATAGACGGCGCCGATGATCAGAAGAAACAGCGGCATGTGGAGAATGTATGCCATCGCCGCCACAAATCCGCCGAGGGCGAGGGATCCGGTGTCCCCCATGAAAATGCTGGCCGGATGAACGTTGTACAGCAGGTAGCCGCACAGCGCCCCGAGCATCGCCGAGGCCGCCGGCGTCGCACCGGTCTGTTCTTTGATGCACACCGCGATGAAGAACGCGGCAACGACGGCCGTGACGGAAGAAGCCAGGCCGTCCAGACCGTCCGTAAAGTTCACGCCGTTGACCGTTCCGAGAACGACAAAGAACAGCAGCGGAAGGCCGAGCACCCCCGGATCCAGCAGCAGATGGGGCGCAAAGGGAATCCGCAGTGTCATCGATGACGGATCCCGGTAAATCATCAGGGCAAATGCCAGTGTTACCAGAATCTCCAGCAGCAGCTTCTGCCAGGCGATCAGTCCGTCCGAACGGTGCAGATGCGCCTTGATGGCGTCGTCCAAAAGTCCGATCAAGCCGAAGCCGAGGGTCAGGACGATCACTGAAAGGATCCGGGCATCCTGCCGCAGGAAAAAGACGCTGCCGGCCAGAAATCCGGCAAGGATCAGAATGCCGCCCATGGACGGCGTTCCGTTTTTGACCTGGTGGGACGCCAGTTCTTCCCGTTCCGTATTCCCGATCTTCTGCCGCCGCAGCACCGGGATGACGAGGGGGCCGGCCAGGGCCGTGACGGCAAAGGCGATGCAGACCGGCAAAAATACGTTTCCAAACATGCTGCTCCTCCTATCGGGCCGTAACGTTTAAATACGGCAGAATCCGCTCGGCAATGTTTCTGGCAAGATCGACCGCGAACCGGCTCTGGGCCTGGTCGTCCGCGTTCGGCCGGTCGATGACGCAGTAGATCACGACCTCCGGGTGTTCCGCGGGCACATTGCAGATGTAAGAAACCAGGTAGTTCTGATCCGCACGGGGAATCATTTCCGCCGTACCGGTTTTGCCGCCCATGGAATAGCCGCTGACAGCGGCGTTGCGGCCGGTGCCCTTTTCCACGACCGCCCGCAGATAGTTGCTTTCCATCATGCTCGTTTCCGCGGAAATGGTCCGTTTTAATTCCACCGGGGCCACCGTCGAAATCACGTTTCCTTCGCGGTCCTGGATCTGCGACACGATGTGGGGCTGATACAGGATCCCGCCGTTGACGAGTGAACAGTACGCGCTGGCAAGCTGGACCATGGTGACGTTGAAGTTCTGGCCGAAGGAATTGGTCGCCAGGTTGGAGGCCGTGCGGCTCAGATCCTCTTCCGAGTAAATCAGAGACGCCGTCTGGGCCTCGCCCGGCAGATCAATGCCGGTCCGCTGACCGAACCCGAAAATCCGCTGGTATTTCGCGAAGTTGGCCGGGCCGACCTGCGCGGCGATCTGCATCAGGGCGTCGTTGCAGGACTGCTCGAGGGATCCGGACACCGTCAGACGGCCGTGGCCGTCCACCTTGACACACTTGATCGTGTGGCCGCTGACGATTTCGCCGCCGTTGCAGTAATAGGTCTCGTCACCGCTTAAGGTGCCGGTTTCCAGGCCGGCGGCGACCGTAAAGGGCTTTGCCGTCGAACCCGGCTCGTAGGTGGACGAAATCGTGTAGTTGTTCCAGAGCCCGTTCAGAAAGTCGCTCTGATACTTCGACCGCTCCTCGTCCGTCATGTCCTTTGTCATCTCGGCAAAGGTCTCGGGACTGTAAAAAGCACTCAGATCCCGCGGCTTGTTCAGGTCGAAGAAGGGATAATCCTCCATCGCGTAAATCTCGCCGTTGTTCGGGTTCATCACGATGACGGCGGTGTTGACACTGCCGAACACGTCGCCTTCTTCCCGCAGATGCTCACGGTTCCATTTTTCGATTTCCTCATGGACGATGGCGGCGACGTTGATGTCGATGGTGGATACGATCCGGTATCCGTCCACCGGGTCGATCACGGTTTTTTCGATGTCGCTGTCCATGTTGACATAGCCGTAGGAGCGGCCGTTCACGCCGTTGAGCACGTCGTTGTAATAGTTCTCGAGACCGATGACGCCGGTATTGCCGCCGGTAAAGCCGATCACGGAGGCCGCGAGCTCGCCGTAGGGATACTGGCGGACGTATTCCTTCTCAAACCAGACGCCGTGGATGTGCGGCGCGGTTTTTTCGTCTTCCTGCATCTCGGTAAAGGCCTGCATTTCGGCAAAATCCACGTGCTTGACAAGGATCACGTAGGGACTGTCGGCGCGTTCCGAAAGGGCGCTGCGGACCTGCTCCTCGGGGATCTCCGAAAAGCATCCGCAGATCGCGGCGACGGTCGCGTCGATGTCTTCCGGATACTGGTTTAAGACCTTGCAGTCAAGAATGACGTTGTAGGTGTCGATGCTGGTCGCGAGAACCGTGCCCTTCCGGTCCACGATATCCCCGCGCTGGTACGGGATGACGCTGCTGCTGTAATCCTGCTGGGAAAGAACCTGTTTTTCGTAACGGGCGCCGCTGGTGCGGTTGATGTACATCAGCCGCCCGACTAAAACAACAGAAAGAATGCAGAAGACGCCATAGACTACCCAGAGCTTTTTCTGCATTCTTTTCAGAACTCTTTTATATATACTTCTTCGCCGTCTGCGCTTTGCCATGGACGCTCCTTATGCCTGCGGAACCGCACGGAACAGACACGGCTGTGCTTGTGAACTCACTCGCCGTACACTGTCATGTAATCTACGTGATCCGTGCTGTAATACACGATCTGGGAGGACCCGGCACTGACCATGCCGAGGTCTTCCATGGCAATCGCCTTAATGGACATGAGATTGGTGGAGACGTTGATCCGGTTTTCCGCGGCGGTATTGGAGGCGCGCAGATCCGAGATCTCTTCCTGGAGCTGGGCAATATGCCGCATGCTCGAAGCGATCGACGTGCGCAGATGGACGTAGCCGACCAGGAACATGCACACCGTTGCGACCACGCAAAGAATCGCCACGCCGCTTCTTCTTGCACTGCGGCGGGCGCTGGCCTGGCGGCGCTGCAGCTCGCGTTCGCGGCGCGCCCGTTCCTTGCGCTCCTCTTCGACGCGGCGCTCGTGCTCCCGCTGGGGCACAAGGACGCGTGCGGCGTTGCCGTCCTCATATTCATAGTAGTAGCGGTTCATCTGTGCCATAATCTGTTTTTCTCCCTTTTTTTGATTGCCCGTTACTCTTGAAAAGCCGGCAGGCGGCGGCTTAAAATTCGATTTTCCGGACCGTTTCCGGCGCTGTCCTGCGCTCGAAAACGCGCAGCTTCGCGCTCTGGCTTCTCGGATTGCGTGCTCTCTCCTCTTCGGAGGGAAGCACCGGTTTTTTCGTGATCACAATGCCCTTTGAGCGCCGGCCGCAGGTGCATACCGGAAACTGGGGCGGGCAGATGCACGGATCCTGTGCCGTCCGGAACGCTTTCTTGACGATCCGGTCTTCCAGCGAGTGGAAGGTGATGATACAGAAGCGTCCGCCTTCGTCGAGAAGATCGATCATTTCGCCGATGTGGTCTTCGAGGACCGACAGTTCCCGGTTGACCGCGATCCGCACGGCCTGGAAGGTCCGGCGCGACGGATGGTGATTCTTCTCTCTCTTTTTTGCCGGAATCGACTGCCGGACGATCTCGTTTAACTCGCCCGCCGTCTCAAGCGGCTTCGTCTGCCGTTCGCGGACGATCCGCATCGCGATGGCGGTTGCGTACCGTTCCTCTCCGTAATCCCACAGGACGCTTCGGATCGTCTCCTCCGGGGCGGTGTTTAAAAACTCCGCGGCCGTCTGTCCGGCGGTCTGATCCATCCGCATGTCGAGGGGTGCGTCTTCATCCATGTAGGAAAAGCCGCGGCCCGGGTTGTCGAGCTGGTAGGAGGAAACCCCGAGGTCCAGAAGAATGCCCTGCACTTTCTGAACCCCGAGGGCATGAACCACAGGGATCATGTGCTCGTAATTGCTGTGCACCACGGTCACACGTTCTTTATAAGGAAGCAGCCGCTGTTCGGCTGCGCGCAGCGCCTCGGTATCCTGATCGAGACCGATCAGCCGTCCCGTCACAAGCCGCTCCGCCACGCCCGACGCGTGCCCGGCACCGCCTAAGGTGCCGTCGACGTAGATGCCGTCGGGCCGGATGGCAAGCCCTGCAAGGACCTCCTGATACAGCACCGGCTCATGAGAAAACACCATGTTCTGACCTCATCTTTTCAATGGCTTCTGCCTGCGGCTTTACGCCGCATGCCCGGATCAAAATCAGAACAGCACACCGATTTCAGCCATATGCTCTGCCGTATCGTCGAACATATCCGGATTGTTGACTTCGTTCCAGCGCGAGGGCTCCCAGATCTCCACATGGTTCATGACACCGGCGAAGACCACGTCTTTTTCCAGCGCCGCATACTCGCGCAGGTTGGCCGGCAGAAGGATGCGCCCCTGCTTGTCCACTTCCACGTCACAGGCGCCGGCGAAGAAAATACGCATAAAACGGCGCGCGTCCCGCGTCGGCGTGGTGTTTTCACGGAAACTGCGCTCGATGGTCTCCCACTCGCTTTCCGGATAGGCGTAAAGGCAGCCGTCGGGACCCTGCGTAACCATAAAGGCTTCCCCCAGTTTTTCCCGCAGCTTCGCAGGAACGATCAGTCGTCCCTTCGTATCGATGCTGTGGTTGTATGTGCCGGTGAAAACCATGCCGACGGCGCCTCCTTTCCTTATCATTTTTCCGTTTTTTCGGGAACGGAACCCGCTGTTTTCGGTCGGGATGCGCGCCGGGAAGGCTTTTCGGGGATTATCCACAAAGTTATCAACTTATCCCCACTTTGCTCCACCTGGCATCCAATCCTCACCACTTTTCACCATTTTAGAGGAAAAAAGGGCAAAAATCAAACCCGGATTTCGTCTGAAACCCGGGTTTTTCGCGGTGTGGCGCAAAGTGGAGGGCACCAGATCCCCAGATCTGGTGCCCTCTTTTTCCGCAGACACAATATTTAGTTTTTAGAACGCTGTTCGAACAGCTGTTCCGTTGAGATTCGATAAGGAAACCAAAAAAATTTTGTGAATTATAACGGCGTTTCGGTTTCCCTCCCGGGACGGACGGTGAGCAGCGCTTTCTCTCCTCTCCTGTGCCGGAGGAAGCCGGGGATCAGAAACGCGGCGGATACAATCATCAGCACCAGGGCCAGCGCCTGGGAAACCGGAATCTGCGTGTTCCACAGATACAGCTGATCGGTGCGCACACCTTCGATCCAGAACCGGCCCAGGCCGTAGCCGAACAGGTACACACAGAACAGCTCGCCGGAAAACCGGCGGTATCTGCGCAGCAGCAGGATGATCACCAGCACCCCGACGTTCCAGAGGGATTCGTAGAGAAACGTCGGCGCGACCTGGATAAACGTGACGCCTTCGATTTCCGCAAGGTGCTCCATCATCAGCGGCGAAACGTCGTCCATGGAGCGGATTGCGGTGATCGGCAGCTGCATCGCGAACAGATTGTCGGTGTACTCGCCGAAAACCTCGCGGTTGAAGAAGTTGCCCCAGCGCCCTAAGATCTGTCCGATCAGCGCGCCCATGCCCACCAGGTCCAGCACGTCCAGAAACGCGGCCTTTTTGCGGACCTTCGTCAGAATGAAAATGGTCAGCACCGCGCCGATCACGCCGCCGTAGATCGCCAGGCCGCCGCCGCGCAGGTTCAGGATCTGCAGCGGCTGCTTCGCGTACTCCTGCCAGCGGAACGCCACGTAATACAGACGCGCGCCGATCACGCCGAAGATCAGCCCCCAGATGCACAGATCCAGGTATTCGTCCTCGTTCTGGCCGGTGCGCTTTGCTTCGCGCAGGATCCAGGACACCCCCAGCAGCATGCCGGCGGCGATGATGATGCCGTAATAGGCAATGGTGAAATTGCCGATGGGAATCGTCTTCCCCACATTGCGAAGCGTAATATGCAGATTTGGAAACAGAATCGCGTTTTCCACAGCTGTTCTCTCCTCCTTTGGCGGCGGTCAGTGAATGAACATCGCATCCCCGAAAGACCGATTTATAGCTGAAATCACACGGGTGTTTGATACATCTGCTGCAACAAATGTCATATATTGATCACCCATCTTCATCAGTTAACATCCTGCCGATTATGCCAACCACTTCCGCCACGTCTTCGAATGTCAGGTCAGCGGTGTAAGGATTGTCGGCAATATAGTTTTTCCAGAGATTCTTCAGGGCGTCCTCCTCGCGGATATCCGTAAGGATTTCTTCCCATTCCGCAAGAAGATCCAGAGATCCGCGCTTTCTTGCGGTATGCTCCACCGCAAGCTTCAGAACCGGGATCCGGATATGATCTTTATGCATATGATACAGTGCATAAAGATCATAAAAATCTCTGGCCCGTGTGGTGCCGATATTCCGGCGTATGACCGTTTCGTACTTCTCCGCCAGGATCGTTTCCAGCGTGTAGGCCATAACCGGGATGGAGCGCTCTTCAAACAGCAGCGGGTATTCATACTGAATGGCCGCCGGTGTGATCTCATCCCCTGTCGTGATATCCATCTTCATGGGATTTCTGATTTTGCCGTATTCCGCTTCAAAGTACACACGGAAGTTGTTGTAGTCATCATCCTCGCGTATCGGCTCGATCTTCTTAAAGACAAATCGAATACCGTCATTTAAAATGACGGAAAAAATCTCCTGTACAATGCGGGAGATCTCGTCTTCCGTCATATCGATGCCCCGAACGGTCGTATCCATGTCCATGGTGGTCCGTTCGGAAATGCCGATCATCGAAGAGATCAGAAGTCCACCCTTCAAGATGAAGTTGTTGCGGTAAGGAGACGCAGCAAGCCGATCCAGGATCCGTTCAAACAGAAACATCTGAAGGACTTCCTGAGAACGCAGATTTTTGGCCTTAGCTATGTTACGAATAGCTCCTTTCAGCTGTTCCGGTGTCTTCATGCAAGCACCTCCGAATATGTCCGGATCTTATCTTCTATTCCAAACTGTTTCCCGTATTTCAGAAGCTTTCTCATATTGGGATGATCCGAAAAGTATTCCTTGATTGCTCCGGAATACAGCTGCATATCCATGTCTTTCCGGGAGCGGATCAGGTCGCAGATGCAGCGTTCTTTGTCATACAGCCTCACCTTGCTTCCCATCGGCGTCACAGTTTCGGCTACGCCGATCTCGTGCAGATCTTTTCTGACATAGTGGACTCTGAGGTCCGGAAGATCCTTCTGGATCCGTGACATATTTGTTCCGGAAGGAACCGTCACATCAAAGCTGTGCGGAATGCGATCCGTCATCCCCCAGAGATAGAGCGCCGTTCCATAGGAGAACAGAATAACACGGCTTCGCGCCTGGAGAATGGCATATTCATCAATAAGAGAATCCGGAAGCGCATAATGGCCATGCCCGGTACGGATCAGAAGCGCTTTGTCTACATAGCTTTTCAGGTGCGCGCGGCTGATGCCGGCATCTTCGATCTGCCTGGTCGTAAAACTGCCGTCATTCGCTTCTGCTACTGTTTGTATCGTTTGCCAGATTTCAGACATAGGACTATGCGCCTCCTTTCCGTTCGTGCTTAAATTCTATCACGCTTAAGCACGATTGTAAATATCTCTTTTGACGCGCGGTGTTTTTTTACCAGTCCCCTGAAATTAGAAACCCCCGACAGCTGATGCGGGGGCCCTTTTAGGAACGGCTTACACTTGAAATAGAGGAATCGATATAGGATGCGTATGAGTAACTCCTTTTTTCAGCTGTAATAAGAGTATGCCCGCTTTTGCTTATTACAAAATGCTGATCATGGACGGCAGTGCTGACGCACAAACCGTATACACACTACGGTTTACATCAAATCTTCTTCCGTTCCTCCAAATACCTCACAGGCTTTCCGTTTGCTATGTCTGGCCAAGGCGTACATCTATAAACATTATGGAATAGATGTTGATTTTAACAGCGCCTACTACAAGCGCATGGAAATCAACAAGACCTTTCCCATAGACTCACAATTTTCACTCATCTTCGCACACTGCGTCTCTTAGTTAGCCTGCTGCCTCGAAAACTTCGGCTGACTAACCCGATTGAGACCTATGCGAACAAAAAGGTCCACGGTCCCTTATCCGACTATGCTGACGAGCTGGAGCGCATTCTCATCTCGTCCGGCGAGCGGGGAATGACGTTAAAAATATACGGAAAATCACGTCAATTGCAAAAGTCGTACGGATCCAAACAGATGGCGAGTATAAGCGGGTTGAATGCGTCCTCAAGAGTTGCTCAACTGAATATGGTTGTTATAAAAAAACAGACCGGATATCTATTATCCGATCTGCATTTCTCTTTAGCCGGGAGGTTTTCGCTGACAAAACGGGAGTAAAAACTCCCCGGCTGTCACACCCCCTGAATGCCGAAATGTGGCTTGTTTCCTGCGTTTGTTCGATACGCTCGTCCGATTTTTGTTGGTTATTTTATCAACATCGCATCCCCGAAGCTGAAGAACCGGTACTTCTCTCTCACCGCCTCTTCGTAGGCCGCAAGAACGTGCTCTCTGCCCGCGAACGCGGAAACGAGCATCACCAGTGTCGATTCCGGCAGGTGAAAGTTCGTGATCAGCCCGTCGATGCATTTCAGGCGGATGCCGGGATAGATAAAGATCTGGGTCCAGCCGCCCGCGGCCTTCACAAATCCGTTTTCGTCGGCCACCGTCTCCAGTGTCCGGGTGCTCGTCGTGCCGACGGCGATGACGCGCTTCCCTTCCCGTTTGGCCGCGTTGATGAGATCGGCCGCCTCCTGCGGAATCTCGTAATACTCGCTGTGCATGTGGTGGTCGGTGATCTCCTCCGCCTTGACGGGCCGGAACGTCCCCAGTCCGACGTGCAGCGTGATCTCCGCGATCTTCACGCCCTTTTCGCGCAGCGCGTCCAGAAGCTCCGGCGTGAAATGCAGTCCGGCCGTCGGCGCCGCCGCCGAGCCGTCGTGTTTCGCGTACACGGTCTGGTAGCGGTTCTTATCCTTGAGCTGATGATGAATGTAGGGTGGAAGGGGCATCTGGCCCAGCTCGTCGAGAATCTCTTCAAAAATGCCCTCAAAGGAAAACCGGATGATCCGGTTGCCCTCGTCCGCGATCTCCGTGATTTCCCCCGTCAGACGGCCGTCCCCGAACACCAGCTTCGCGCCGGGACGGCACTTCTTCCCGGGCCGTACCAGGCATTCCCAGTCGGTGTCGGATCTGCGCACGAGAAGGAGCACTTCCACGGCCGCGCCCGTATCCGCCTTCACGCCGAGCAGCCGCGCCGGCAGCACGCGGGTGTTGTTGATGACCAGACAGTCGCCCGGGTTCAGGTATTCGCCGATGTCGTAGAAATGCCGGTGCTCCCAGGCGCCGGTTTCGCGGTCCAGAACCATCAGCCGCGAGTCGCTGCGGCGCTCGAGCGGGTCCTGGGCGATCAGCTCCTCGGGCAGATCGTAGTAAAAATCATGTGTGTTCATAATGGTTTCCTTACGAAACATGCCAACAGGCGAGCCGTTGGCATGTCAGTAAATCGTTCGTTTTTATGCGCGCAGCTGGATGCCGAGGGCTTCCAGGGCCTTTAAGATCCGGTTCATGGCCGAAGTGATATCCTCTTCGGACAGGTTTTTGTCCGGTGCGCGGAACACCAGCGAATAGGCCATGGACTTGAAGCCGGCCAGAATCTGGGCGCCTTCGTAGATATCAAACAGCTGATAGCTTTCCAGATACGCGCCGCCCTTCTTCTCGAAGACGTCCTCGATCTGTCCGGCGAGCACCGCGGTGGGCACCACCATGCTGATGTCGCGGGTCGCGGCGGGGAAACGGGCGATGCCGGTGTACTTGCGGTCGAAATCGGCCAGTTCAACCAGCTTCGGCATTTCCAGCACGGCAACACAGGCGCGGTCCTTCATGCTGTAATTGGCCAGCACCTTCGGATGCACTTCGCCGAGATAGCCGATGTACTCGCCGCCGCAGGTCATTTCCGCCTGGCGGCCGGGATGCAGGTAGGGACGCGCACCGGGCGTGCAGCGCAGCTTTTTGCGGATGCCCAGCTCGCCTAAGATCTCCTCCACGGTTCCCTTCAGGGTGAAGAAATCGCCTTCCCCGTAGAAGCCGAGGGTCAGCATCATCTTCTCCTCGGGCAGCTCCGTCAGCGGAAGGGCCTTCGGCAGATAGACGTTGCCCATCTCATAGAGATGAACGTTCTTGTTGCGGCGGTTCATGTTGGTGGACAGCGCCGTCAGCATGCCGTTCAAGGGCGTCGTGCGCATGATGGAGAAATCCTCGCCCAGAGGGTTGGAAATCACCACAGTCTGACGCAGCGGGTCGTTTTCGTCCATCAGAAGCCGGTCAAACACCTTCGGGCTTTCGAAGGAATAGAACATCGAGCCGGAATAGCCGCAGTGCTCGGCCGCGTCGCGCACGAGGTCCTCCACGCGCTGCTTGAACGACAGGCCGCCCATGGCCGCCGCGCCCTTCGGCAGCGACATCGGAATATTCGCGTAGCCGAAGAACCGGGCCACTTCCTCCGCGATGTCGGCGTAGCACAGAAGATCCTGACGCCAGGACGGAATGGTCAGCTCGCCGGTTTCTTTATTGTACGGGATTTCGAGTTTTTCCAGCCAGCGGATCATGTCCTCCGCCGGGATGTCCGTGCCGAGCAGATGGTTGTAGCGGTCGGGCTCAAACGGAAGGGTGCGGTTTCCGACCGGGTTCGGATACACGTCCACGACGCCGCCGACCACTTCGCCGCAGCCGAGTTCCTCGACCAGGGCGCAGGCGCGGTTGATGGCCTCGATGGCGAGATTCGGATCGAGTCCCTTTTCGAACTTGGAGGAGGCGTCCGTGCGCATGCCCAGCTTTTTCGCGGACTTGCGGATGTTGGTTCCGTTAAAGCAGGCCGACTCAAAGAGGACGGTGTGCACGTCTTCGGTGATCATGGAATTCTCGCCGCCCATGATGCCGGCGATGCCGATGGCTTTCTCGCCGTCGCAGATCATCAGCGTCTGGCTGTCCAAGGTGCGCTCCTGCCCGTCTAAGGTGACGAAGGTTTCTCCGTCTTCGGCGGTGCGGACAACGATCTTATTCTGCGCGACCGTGTCAAGATCGAACGCGTGCATCGGCTGGCCGTACTCCTCCATCACGTAGTTCGTGATGTCCACGAGGTTGTTGATGGGCCGGATGCCGTGGGCGCGCAGGCGTTCCTGCATCCATTCCGGCGACGGCGCGAACTTCACGTTTCTGACCATGCGTGCCGTATAGCGGGCGCAAAGCTCGGGGTTGGCAATCTCGACGGATACGATGTCTCTGACGTCCTCGTCATTGCCGGTTTCAGGCACTGCGGGCGGCGCGAAGGGCAGATCGAAGGTGGCGGCGGCTTCGCGGGCGATGCCGAGCACCGAGAAGCAGTCCACGCGGTTGGAGGTGATTTCATATTCGACCACCACGTCGTCGAGGCCGAGCGCCTTTACGGCGTCCGCGCCGACTTCAGCGTCATCGCCAAACACGTAGATGCCCTCTTCCGGGGCTTCCGGGAACATGTTGCGGTCGCTGCCGAGCTCTTCGATGGAGCACATCATGCCCGCCGAAGGCACGCCGCGCAGCTTGCCGGCTTTGATTTTGATGCCGCCCGGCGTTTTGCTGCCGTCGTGTCCGCCGGCCACCCGTCCGCCGTCAAGAACGACCGGCACTTTCTGGCCGACTTCGACGTTGGGCGCACCGGTGACGATCTGCAGCGTCTCGCTGCCGACGTTCACCTGGCATACCACCAGTTTGTCCGCGTCCGGATGGGGCGCGATTTCCGTGATCTGACCGATCACGATTTTTTCGAGATCCGCGTCCATCGCGGTGTAAAACTCGACTTTGGATCCGGAAAGGATCATGGCGTCCGCATATTCCTGCGGCGTGCAGGCAAGGCCCGGGACCAGGGCACGAATCCATTTCAGTGAAGTCTGCATGATATCTCCTTCAAATACAGGTTTGAGTTGTTTTCGGGATGCGCTAAAACTGTTTCAGGAAACGGTCGTCATTTTCATACAGCAGGCGCATGTCGTCAATCTCGTATTTCAGAAGCGTGATGCGCTCAAGGCCGACGCCGAAGGCAAATCCCTGGTATTCCTTCGGATCGATGCCGCTCATGGACAGCACGTCCGGGTGCACCATGCCGCAGCCTAAGATCTCGATCCAGCCTTCGCCCTTGCAGAACCGGCAGCCCTTGCCGCCGCACTTGAAGCAGGATACGTCCACTTCGGCGGACGGCTCCGTAAACGGAAAGTGATGCGGGCGGAACTTGACCTTGACGTCCTCGCCGAAGAGCTCTTTGGCGAATTCCGCGAGCGTGCCCTTCAGGTCCGCGAAGGTGATGTCCTTGTCGATCACCATGCCTTCGATCTGATGGAAGGACGGCGAATGGGTGGCGTCCACTTCGTCCGCGCGGAAAACGCGCCCGGGGGCGATCATGCGGATGGGAAGCTTGCCCTTTTCCATTACGCGCACCTGCACCGGGGAGGTCTGGGTGCGCAGCAGGATGTCCTTATTGATATAGAAGGTATCCTGTTCGTCCTTGGCCGGATGATCCGCCGGGATGTTTAAGGCTTCGAAGTTGTAGTAGTCGTATTCCACCTCCGGGCCCTCCACGACTTCGTAGCCCATGCCGGTGAAGATCCGTTCCACTTCGTCCAGAACGCGTACGTTCGGATGACGGTGGCCGCTCTTTGCCGCCTCGCCGGGCAGCGTCACGTCGATCGTTTCGGAGGCAAGGCGCATCTCCATGGCCCGGGACTCGATGCGGTCCTTCGCCTCGGAAAGGGCCTCTTCGATGGAGGCGCGGGTGTCGTTGACCCACTGTCCCACCTTCGGGCGATCCTCCGGCGCGACGTCCTTCATGCTCTTTAAGATGGCGGTCAGCTCGCCCTTCTTTCCCAGAATAGCCACGCGGATGTCATTCAGACCGTTGGCTTCCGTGGCCGCTTTGATCTCGGAAAACGCTTTCTGGCGGATTTCCTCCAGACGTTCCTGTACTCCCATACTGCTTTCCTTTCTATGGTGCCTGTGTTCTTCTCAAACGTAAAAAAGCCTGCTTCATCCCGTCAGGGACGAAGCAGGCTCCGCGGTACCACCCTTGATTCCGGCGCAAAGCGCCGGCTCTTCCTTCTGCCCGGTCACGGCGGGCTTCCGGCAGCGCCTACGCACCGGGAACGCTTCCCGGCTTCTGTGCTGCGGCTGGCGCGTGAAATTCGTCTGCGGGCTGTCCGGAAGGCTTGCAGCCGGCGGCCTTCCTCTCTGAAGAACAGCGCTTCCGCAGCTTACTGTGCGCGGTCATCGCCTTTATTATTCAATTGTATAGGTTTGGAAATGCATAAAGCATTTCCAACCCGTGGGCCCCCAGCGCCGAAGGCGCGTGCCCCGCGAAGCGGGGTTTTTCCGCGATTTCCTTAATCGCGGAAAAAGGCATCCTTTTGGATAAAGAAAAACAGGGGCAGAAGGACTCGAACCCTCGACATTCAGTTTTGGAGACTGACGTTCTACCGACTGAACTATACCCCTGTATGTCTTGGCGGAAAACCGCCTCAACGAATTAGAATCATACCAGATTCCGGTGTCCGCGTCAAGCATGTTTTCTACAGCGCGCGAAAGGCCTCCGCGACATTCGACACGCCGACGATCTCCACCCCCGGAAAATCCTTCGCGCGGATGCTTTTTTCCGACACGGCGGGCAGGATCACTTTGACGAAGCCCAGACGGGCCGCTTCCGAAATCCGCTGCTCCGTCCCGGAGACCGAGCGCACCTCTCCGCCTAAGCCCACTTCGCCGAAGCAGAGCACGTCGTCGCCGATGGCCGTGTCGCGGTAGCTCGAGAGGATGGCCAGGACGATGCCTAAGTCCATCGCGGGTTCGTTCATCCGCAGACCGCCGGCGACGTTGACATACGCGTCAAAATCGCCCAGGTGAAAGCCCAGGCGTTTTTCGAGCACCGCCATCAGCAGATTTACGCGGTTGACGTCGCAGCCGGCCGCGGTGCGTCTCGGATTGCCGAAGCCGGACCGGCACACCAGTGCCTGGATCTCGACAAGCACCGGCCGCGTGCCCTCGATCGCGCAGGTCACGACCGAGCCGCTCGCCTGTTCGGGGCGGCCGTTGAGCATGAATTCGGACGGATTCTTTACCTGCGCCAGTCCGTCCCGGCGCATCTCGAACACGCCGATCTCGTTGGTGGAGCCGAAGCGGTTTTTGACCGCGCGCAGGATCCGGTAGGACGCGTGGCGGTCGCCCTCAAAATAGAGCACGGTATCCACCATGTGCTCGAGCATCCGCGGGCCGGCGACGACGCCCTCCTTGGTCACGTGACCGACCAGGAAGATCGAGATCCCCTGGCCCTTTGCGACCTGCAGCAGCCGGGCCGTCACCTCGCGCACCTGAGAGACGCTCCCGGGCGCCGCGTCCGTATCCTCGCAGAACATGGTCTGGACGGAGTCGATGATCACGGTTTTCACCGGATCCGCCGCCATGCACTCGATGACGCGCTCCAGGCAGGTCTCGGCGAGGATCGAAAGGGCCGGCCCGAAGGAACCCATCCGGTCGGCGCGCATGCGGATCTGCTCCAGAGACTCCTCGCCGGAAACATAGAGCAGCTTGTCGCTGCCCGTGCTTAAGTTCCGGCAGACCTGCAGCAGCAGGGTCGACTTGCCGATGCCGGGGTCGCCGCCCACGAGCACGAGGGATCCCGGCACGATGCCTCCGCCGAGCACACGGTCGAGTTCTTCCATGCCGGTGGAATACCGGCTTTCGGCCGTCGGCTCGATGGCAGACACCTGCAGCGGCCGGTTCGCGCCGGCGCGTCCGCCGGGCATACCGAAGGCCGCGTCCGCCCGGGCGGCGGGCGCTTTTTTGTTCTTCGGCGCCGCCAGCCCTTCCTCAAAGCTGTTCCAGGCGCCGCAGGCCGGGCACTGTCCCATCCATTTCGAATACTCGTTTCCGCACTCTTTGCAGAAAAAGACTTTTGTGCGTTCCCTGGAAGCCACTGTTCTCCTCCGGATGATTCTTACGACTGTTTTTCAAGAACGACCTTCCCGCCGCGGACGGAAAGCAGCACGTCATCGCCGGCCGCGTAGTCGCCGCGCAGGAAGCCGTCGGCGATGGCGTCCTCGATCTCGCCGGTGATCGCGCGGCGCAGCGGACGCGCACCGTATTTCGGATCGTAGCCCTTGTCCACGAGGTACTTCACCAGGGAAGCCGTCGTGTGCAGGCGGATCTGCATCTGCTCCTGCATCCGCTTCTTCAGCGACGCCAGCTGCAGTCGGGCGATTTTGGCCATGTCTTCTTTGTTCAGCATGCGGAAGACGATGATGTCGTCGATCCGGTTCAAAAACTCCGGCCGGAAGATCCGCCGCACCTCTTCCATCACGCCGGTTTTCATGCGCTCGTAATCCTGCCGGGCGTCCTCCGTCTCCGCGAAGCCCAGACGCTTCGGCGCGACGATGGACTGGGCGCCGGCGTTCGACGTCATGATGATGATGGTGTTTTTGAAGTCCACCCTGCGTCCCTGGGCGTCGGTGATGTGTCCGTCGTCGAGCACCTGCAGCAGAATGTTGAACACGTCCGGATGGGCTTTCTCGATTTCGTCGAACAGAAGCACGGCGTAGGGATTCCGGCGCACGCGCTCCGAAAGCTGCCCGCCTTCCTCAAAGCCGACGTAGCCCGGAGGCGATCCGATCAGCTTGGAGACGCTGTGCTTTTCCATGTATTCCGACATGTCGATGCGGATCATGGCGTTTTCCGTCCCGAAGACGGCCTCGGCCAGCGCTTTGGAAATCTCCGTCTTGCCCACGCCTGTGGGACCTAAGAACAGGAAGGATCCGACCGGACGGCCCGGCTCCTTGATGCCCACACGGCCCCGGCGGACGGCGCGGCTGACGGCGGAAATGGCTTCTTCCTGGCCGATGACGCGTTTGTGCAGCGTCTTTTCCATGGAGCGCAGGCGCTGCATCTCGGTGACGTTTAAGCGGCTGACCGGGATGCGCGTCCACTCGGACACCACCGCGGCGATCTCGTTTTCCCCGAGAACGGCTGTCTGCCGTTTGCCCCGGGGGTTTCTGGCGAGCGCCGCGACGATGCTTCGGTCCAGCTCTTCGTACTCCCGGCGAAGGGAGGCGGCGTCCGCGATCCGGCCTTCCGCGAGGGCGTCCGCCACCGCGGCGTCAAGCTCCATCAGACGGCGTTCCTTCGCCGACACGGGATCCTTCGCGGAACCCGGGCTTTTGGACAGGCGCAGCCGGGCCGCGGCCTCGTCCATCACGTCGATGGCCTTATCCGGCAGGAACCGGTCCGCCACGTAGCGGGCCGAAAGGCGCACGGCAGCGTCGATGGCGGCGTCGGAGATCTCCAGATCGTGGTACTTCTCATAGACGCCGCGGATGCCGAACAGGATCTGCCGCGTCTCTTCTTCCGTCGGCTCTTCCACCATCACCGGGGCAAACCGGCGCTCCAGGGCCGGGTCATGCTCAATGCGCTTGCGGTATTCGTCCGTCGTCGTCGCGCCGATGATCTGCAGTTCGCCGCGGGCCATGGCGGGCTTTAAGATGTTTGCCGCGTCCATCGCCCCTTCCGCGCCGCCGGCGCCGATGATCGTATGAACCTCGTCGATGAACAGGATCACGTCGCGGTTGGCCGAGGCCCCGGCGATCACGCTTTTGATGCGCTGCTCGAATTCGCCGCGGTATTTCGTGCCGGCCACCATGCCGGAAAGATCCAGCACCAGCAGGCGCTTGTTTAAGATCATGTCCGGGACGAGTCCGTCCGCGATCCGCTGCGCAAGCCCTTCGACAATGGCGGTCTTTCCCACCCCGGGTTCGCCGATCAGGCAGGGATTGTTCTTCGTCCGGCGGCAGAGCACCTGCATCAGCCGCAGAATCTGCGTTTCACGGCCGATCACCGGATCGAGCTCGCCCATGACGGCGCGCTGGGTCAGATCCGAGGTGAACTGTTCAAGCGTCCCGCGGCTGCCCTCTCCGCCGCCCTCCTGCATGCGCGCGCCGGTCTGAGCGCGGTAGATCTCGCCTTCCTCGCCGAGGGCGTCGAGCAGATCGCTCATCAGCCGGCGCAGGTCGACCTCCAGCGCGTTCAGGATCCGCGCGCCGGCGCAGTCCTGGGTCTTGATCAGGGCGAGAAGATAATGCTCGGTGCCGACGGCGCGGGCGGACGACAGCGCCGCTTCCTGCTGTGCGCTGTCCAGCACCCAGTGCAGTTTGGGAGACTCTTCCGGCGTCTTCGACGCAGCCGTGCCCTCCGCCGGAAGGCGGATCTCTTTGATCGCGTCAAGCAGGACGTCCTGCGTGATCTTCTGCTGCTGCAGAACGACGGCGGACGTCATACGTTCGTCTGAAGCGAGGGCCACGAGCAGATGCTCCGTGCCGATGTAGGGCATTTTCAGGCTTTTCGCGATTTTCTTCGCCTCCCGCAGGGCTTCTTTTGCAAGGCGGGTTTCTTTCATAAACAGCTCCTGTGCTGCGGACCAAACGGCCGCAGAGGTTCGCCTTAAAACGACCGCGGAGCAAAATGCTCCGCGGCAGAAAGGCATGTTTAAGACGGTTGGATCCTGGTCTTACAGGTCGTTGAAATCAATCAGCGTAAACGACGGGGCCTCTTCGTTGGCAATCGCCTCTTCCCGGGCGCGGCGGAGTTCCACGGCCTCCTCATGCGCGGCGGCGCCGGCATCCTCTTCTGCCGGGATTCCGCCATCGAAGGCTTCCTCCGCTTCACCGTACGCTTCCGCGTCGGAAGCTTCTTCCACGTAAGCGCCGTCATCCGCTTCTTCGTAAGTCCACTCGCCTTCGTCGTATTCTTCGTCCGCGTCATACGCTTCTTCGTCATATGCGTCTTCGTCATACGCTTCTTCGTCATACGATTCTTCCGCATACGCTTCTTCCGCCGGCTGTTCGGGCTCCGGTGCGGTCTGCGCCATCTCGCCGACAGAGTGGGCGACGATGCCGGTCATGTCTTCGAGGGCGGCGTCAAGGGGTTCGTCCGCGGGGATCTGCGGATCCTCTTCCTCCCCCGGACGATGCAGGTTGTCGGCGCTGAACAGGTTGTTTAACGACGGCGGCAGTTCAAAGACGCGGGTCTCGGAAAGATCCTCCTGCGGCGTCTCCTCTGCCGGAGCGGCCGGGATTTCTTCCTCTTCCTCTTCGATTTCCGGATCCCAGCCTTCTTCGTCGTCCTCTTCGGGCTCACTCTCAAGCTTGCCGTAATCCCAGCGGTCGTCCCGCTTCGGACGGGCCGGCTCGGCGGCTTTTTTAATGCCCTGGGGCAGAACCGGCTCGTCGTCGGTTTCACTGTCGTCTAAGTACTTGGACATGCCGTCCTGATAGTATTCCTCGTCGTCCTCCGCGTTGATTTTGGCCATGCGGGCGCGGTAGGAAGCCGCGTCAGCGTCGTCGAGGCGGATCCGGCCGAAATCGTATTCCAGATCGTCCTCGTCCTCATCCTCGCGTTCCCGGTTGCGGAGCACGATGTTGACCACCGCGATCAGCACCACGGCGATGGCCGCGATCAGGCCGATCAGCAGGTAGCGCGGATCGATGGATTTCAGTTTGGCAAACAGACCGGTGCGCTCTTCGGCGGGCGTTTCTTCCGCCGGGGTCTCCGGTTCGGTTTCGGCCGGGGTTTCTTCCGCGGGCGTTTCTTCCGCCGGAGTCTCTTCCGCCGGGGTCTCCGGCGGCGTGTTGATCACCGTTTCGTCGGCGCGGACATAGTACCCGCTGCCCGGATCGCACTGATACCAGCCTTCGCTGCCGTCGCTCGAACGGCCGTAGAAGAAGACGCCGTCCTGGCCGGCGATGGTATAGGCCGCAACGCTCGCGCCTTTGATTTCGGCCGTCGTGGGCGTGGGGTTCGAGGCGGGCATGGACGGCGCGTCCGTGACCATGACATAGTTTTTGGTGTCGCCTATGAGCACCATCGGGGTGATGGTGTCGCTGTCGGCATGGTAATGCCAGAAAACGCCGCTGCCGGCAATGTTGTCCGTATGCTTGACATAGACGAGCACGTCGGAGCCCGGTCCCTTCAGAACCTTGTAATTGTATCCGTGGATCTGCTGGCGGGCCACGCTGTATCCGGCGGGGATTTCCGCGTCAGTAAACCGCTCGGACAGGGTGTACTGCACGCCGTCGATCGTATAGTCCGCTTCGTACTGGGACGTCTGGGCCGGTGTCTGACTGTTGTCTGTGGCCGCCGGGGTCTGACTGTTGTCCGTCGCCGCCGGGGTCTGGGCGGAAGCGGCTTCGCCGCTGACGGTGTACTTCGTGCTTCCCTGATCGACGCCGCTGGAGTTCGCGACGGCGAAGTAGGTCGTGCCGCTCTGCTTCGCTTCGAAGGTCACCTGTCCGGACTTGGCGTTGATGGTGACGTTGCTGCCCGATACGGTGTATCCTTCCGTGCCGCCTTTTACGGTAAAGTAGGCGGGGTCGAAACGGACGACCACCGTGCTTAAATCGTCCGAATTAAACGTCAGGGTCACCGTCTCGCCGACCTTCGCGTCGTTCTTGGACAGATAGAAGGGCGTTTTGGCCAGCACCGGCAGCGACAGCGCGGCTGTCAGTGCCAGGGCGGACAGCATGCAGCAGATGGCGGACATTCTCTTTTTCATATGAGCTTCATTCCTTTCAACAGCATTCGAAAAGGCCGTAAATCTTCCATTCAGGCGCAGACGCAAAAAAGCCGTTTGCGCCTCCCGCATTCACCTCCGGGGAAACGGCATACACAGATAGTGTAACACAAACGGTCTTTGATGCAAAGGAAACCCGGTGTTTTTTGTGTGAAAGTTTCTGTGAAGAACGGATGAAGGGCGCCGTATCCTCCCGGACCGGCGCCCGAACCCTTTACGCGTTCTTCTGTTTTTTCTTCTTCGGCGTCTTCACCTTCGGCGGCTGCGCCGCCTCTTCCCATACCCCGTTGGTGTCGATGGTCACTTCGATGCCGTCTTCCGCGATCTGCCGGAAAACGTCCCGGATAACGCCGGTCTCCGCCCACATCGACGAGAAGGTGTAGACCAGGCGGTCCTGATAGGAACAGATCGTCCCCTTCAGCCCCTGCCCCTTCGAGAAGGACAGAAACGCCGTAAACCGGCGGACGTAGGGCGCGTATTCCGCGGCGACGTCGATCCGGCCGATATTTGTAATCGTCGTCGTGTTCGCGAGTGCCGACTGGGTGTAGATGATCCGCATCACCATGTTCTTGAACACCAGCGGAACCGCGCGCGCCCAGAGTGCCTGCTCGTTGGAAACATTATAAGAGAAAATCGCCTCCAGGTTCTCCTGGGTGATCTGCTGTTTTAAGGTTTCCTTCGTGATGGAGCAGATTTCCGCAAAGGTGTATTCCCGTCCGGGCTCCGGCGCGAACTCGGCCGAAACGACGGCGAAGAAGTTCTTTGTCGTGATCGACGGGAAATAGGGCCGCAGATTCACCGGCACCGCGACGCGCAGCGGACGTTCCGGACGGATCTTTGCGCGGTAGTTTTTCCACGTGCTGTAGACAAACGCGGCCACCAGGTATTCGTTGATGGAAACCCCGTAGGTTTCCCGGCACATCTTCTTCAGCGCGGCAACTGACATCTCCCCGTGTACCACGGCAAACCCCAGATACGGGAGCTTCTCGCCGCGGATCAGAAACGCCGGCGTGACCTTGTACTCCCGGGCGTGCGCCTTGCGGTAATGGGACAGGAAGCTGTCTTCCCGGTCTAAGGACGTGTCCGGCGACAGGTCGTCCGACAGCTTCCGCCGCAGGTCCGGATGCGCTAAGCGCAGATACTGGAACGTGATTTCCCGAAGAAACGTGATGCCGCCCATGCCGTCGGCGAGGGCGTGAAAAACTTCCAGGTTGATCCGGCTGCGGTACCAGGTCACGCGGAACAGATAGTTGTTGTTGGCATAGGCCGGAATCGAACGGCAGGGATAGGTGTCCTCGACGTGGACGCGCGGCGCAGGCTTGTCGTTCTCCTCGAAATAATACCAGAATACGCCGGAGCGCATGCGCTGGCGGAAACCCGGAAACTTGGCCGTCACGATGTCGACCGCCTCCTGGAGCAGCACCTCGTCCACGGGCTCGGTCAGCTCCACCGAGATCCGGTACGTATTTGTCATGCTCCGGTTGGCAATCACAGGGAAGATGTTCGCGGTATTATCCAGTTTTTCCCACTGACGGTTTTTCTTCGCCATATCGTTTCCTTTCAGATATGGAATCTGCGGTGCAGCTCACTGCGGGCCACCTGCCCGCCCAGGATCAGCGCGCCCAGGAACACAAGCGCCGCGGTAATCAGCGCGATTTCCGAAACCAGGGGCCGCGTGACCAGGCCGAAGTAGGTCAGCGCCAGCGGGATCAGCCCGATCAGAATGACAATGATCAGAAAGACCAGATAACTCTCCCACCGTTTCCGGTTGAAGATCATCAGCGCCGCCAGGGTGATGTCGAGCAGGATGACCGCGCTCGGAAAGCCGTAGTTGATCGACCATCTGTTGAAGCCGGTCACGGCATCGATGACCACAAAGACGCCGACCGCGCCGAAAAAGCCGAAAAAGATGCGGCGCAGATAGCCCGCGTCCCACAGAAACAGCCAGAGCATCGCCAGCGTATAGGCCGTAAAGGCCGCCACGATGGCGCTCCAGAAGAAATGCGGCCGCACATGCGTATTGACAAAGAAACAGATCGCGGTCAGACAGATGCCCACAAACAGGAACACGCGGAACACGACCTGGTATTTGCGGATTTCACCCGTCAGATTCGGATAGGTCAGATACCCGTCCGGCGTCGATCGGTCGTTTGTCAGCGCGTGGTGGCACAGCGGACAGGCGTCCACGGGATCGGATATGCGGATATGACATGCGGGACAGGTACGCATAGGGACTCCTTGCCGGCCGTGCCCGGGCGTTTTTGCCCGGGCCCCGGCCCGTGTTCTTTTGCAGAAAGAGGCCGCCTTGCGGCGACCTCTGTATCAGCACCAGATAGAAGAAAAGCTTACAGCACGACGTACTTCAGAACGAACAGAACCGCCAGAACGTACATCAGGGGAGTGATCTTCTTCGCTTTGCCGCAGCAAAGGTTGATAACAACGTAGGAGATCACGCCGACGGCAATGCCTTCGGAGATGCTGTAAAGAATGGGCATCGCCACCAGGCACAGATAAGCGGGGATCGCTTCGGTCAGATCGTTGAAGTCGATGTCCGTCACAGCCGTGATCATCAGGAATCCGACATAGATCAGAGCGGGAGCCGTCGCAAAGCTCGGGATGGTCGTAAAGATCGGAGCCAGGAAGATCGATACCAGGAACAGAAGTGCGGTGACACAGGCGGTCAGACCCGTACGTCCGCCTTCGGACACACCCGCGGAGGATTCCACGAAGGTGGTGGTGGTGGAAGTGCCGAGCACGGCGCCGGCGGTGGTCGCGACAGCGTCGGCTAAGAGCACCTGACGGATGCGCGGAAGCTTGCCGTCCTTGTCGAGCATTTTGGCCTTGTTGGCCACGCCGATGACGGTTCCTAAGGTATCAAACACGTCCACGAACAGGAACGCAAAGACGATGACGATCAGATCTAAGATCTTCACGCTGCCGATGCCGGTAAAGCAGGCGCCGAAGGTCTGGCCGATCGCGCCGAGGCTGAAGCTTCTGTAGGAAGGAATCAGGCTGTAGAAACCGGCGTCGGGATTCACCTGATACAGGCCGACCAGCTGGCAGAGGATGCCGAGAATCCAGGTCGCGAAAATGCCGATCAGGATGGAGCCCTTGACGCGCTTGACGGAAAGGATCGCGATGATCATCAGTCCGATCACGGCAAGGATGGCGCCGATGCCGACGGTGTGGAAGTTCTCGCGGAAGTTGACGACCGTGACCAGCGTGGAATCGCTGTTGACGACGATCTTCGCGTTCTGCAGGCCGATGAAGGCCACGAACAGACCGATACCGACGGAAACGCCCTTCTTTAAGGTGAGCGGGATCGCGTTGAAGATCGCTTCACGGATATTGGTGAGGGACAGCACGATGAAGATCACGCCTTCGATAAAGACGGCCAGCAGTGCGAAATGCCAGCTGTAGCCCATCGCGCCGCATACGGTGTATGCGAAGTAGGCGTTCAGGCCGAGGCCGGGAGCCAGGGCGAAGGGATAGTTGGCCATCAGTGCCATGCAGATGGTACCGATGAAAGCAGCGAGTGCCGTCGCCATCAGCACTGCGTTGGAATCCATGCCCGAAGCGGACAGGATGGACGGATTCACCGCAAGGATGTAGGCCATGGTCATGAAGGTGGTAATACCTGCCACGACCTCGGTACGTACATCGGTGCCGTTATCCTTGAGCTTAAACAGATTCTCCAGCATCTTTTTCATTTCCTCCTTTGACAGTTGAAGCTTTTACTTCTTCTTGGTGCTGTCCTCTTCCGCTGCCTTCGAAGCGTCCTCCGGCTTTTCCACCATCTGGATCGCGTTCTTGGACATCGGGATACGGCAATTCTTGTTGCTGCCGAATTCGACGATGACGGTGTCGTCCTGGATGTCGATCAGCACGCCGTAGAAGCCGCTGGTCGTCATGACGGTATCGCCGATCGCGAGGTTGGCAAGCATGGCGGCCTTCTGCTTCTGTTCCTTCTGCTGCGGACGCAGCATAAAGAAATACATGAAGCCGAACAGGACGACCAGCCAGATGATCATCATCAATCCGCCGCCGGGAGCAGTTGTCGTAAGAAACATGGGTAATCTCCTTTCAAAAACATACCGTTACATTCTATCCTATCCCTCGATGGATCGCAAGAAAAAATCCTGACAGATCGGGCAAATTGACGTCTTTTTTATGCGTCTTCGCCCGCTTCCATGGAATCGAGCAGGCCGGCTTTGAACGAAGCGAACCGGCCGGCGTCGAGGGCGCCGCGGATCTCCTCCATGAGATGGTTATAAAACCAGAGGTTGTGAAGCACGCACAGACGCAGTCCGAGCATCTCGCCGGCCTTCATCAGGTGGCGGATGTAGGCGCGGCTGTAGCTTCTGCAGGCCGGACAGCCGCAGCCCTCTTCGATGGGCCGCATGTCCGCGGCGTAGCGCGCGTTCGCGATGTTGATTTTCCCGTGGTGGGTATACAGGTGGCCGTGGCGGCCGTTCCGGGAGGGATAGACACAGTCGAACAGGTCGACGCCCCGCTCGACGGCCTCGAGGATGTTGGCCGGCGTGCCGACGCCCATCAGGTAGGTCGGCCGGTCCTTCGGAAGGTACGGCACCGTTTCCTCCAGCATCTCGTACATCTGCTCGTGAGACTCGCCGACGGCAAGGCCGCCGACGGCGTAGCCGTCCAGGTCGAACGCCGCGATTTCCTTCGCGTGGGCGATGCGGATGTCCGCGTAGACCGCGCCCTGGTTGATGCCGAACAGCAGCTGGCTGCGGTTTAAGGTGTCCTCTTTTTCGTTCAGCCGTTTCATCTGCTCCATGCAGCGCACCAGCCAGCGGGTCGTGCGGTCCACAGACGGCTGCACGTAGGAGCGGTCCGCCAGCGCCGGCGGACATTCGTCGAAGGCCATCGCCACGGTCGATCCCAGATTGGACTGGATCGTGATGCTCTCCTCCGGCCCCATGAAGATCCTGCGCCCGTCAATATGGGACCGGAAGGTCACACCTTCCTCTTTGATCTTCCGCAGGCCGGCCAGGGAAAAGACCTGGAAGCCGCCGGAATCCGTCAGGATGGGCCTGTCCCAGTGCATGAACCGGTGCAGGCCGCCCATGGCGCGGATGGCTTCGTCGCCGGTGCGTACGTGCAGATGATAGGTGTTGGACAGCTCGATCTGACAGCCGATTTCTTTTAAATCGTCGGTGGAAACGGCCCCTTTGATGGCGCCGACCGTGCCGACGTTCATAAAGGCCGGCGTCTGCACCGTCCCGTGGACCGTTTCGAAGGCCGCGCGCTTTGCGCGGCCTTCCGTGGCAAGAATCGTATATTTTGCGTCTGGATTTCTCATGGTTTTCCTGTGTATTCACCGCCCGTCCGGTATGCCCGTTCGAGCAGATCGATCCGGTCCGCGGAATGCGACAGCAGCGCGTCCGCTAAGGTGACGGCCGTCATCGCCTCGACCACCACGACGGCGCGGGGCACGATGACCGGATCGTGCCGGCCGGTGACGGCAAGCTCCTCAGACTGCATCTGAAGGTTTACAGTCTGCTGGGGACGCGCGATGGACGGCGTCGGTTTTACAGCCGCCGCAAGCATGATCGGGGATCCGTCGGAAATCCCGCCGAGAATGCCGCCGGCGTGATTGGTTTTCTTGCGAACGCGCGCCGGATCAAATCCGGCGGGTGCAGGATTCCCGGGCGTTTCGCAGAAAAAGGCGTCGTTGTTTTCGCTGCCCGCTGCACGGGCGGCATCGAATCCGTCTCCCACCGCCACCGCTTTGACGCCGCCGATGGAAAACAGCGCGGCCGCCAGGCGCGCGTCGAGCTTGTCAAACACGGGGTCGCCGAGACCGGCCGGCACACCGCAGGCGGTGCAGCGGATCACGCCGCCGGCGGAATCGCCGTCCGCGCGGACCTGCTGCAGGTATTCCTGAACCCGTTTGGAAGCGTCGGGATCCGGCATGCCCACAGGGCTTTGTTTCGCGGCCTCCCAGGCGGCTTCCGAGATTCCCCGCAGGTACAGATCCTCCCCGGGCCCGCACAGACACGCCGGATCGATGGAGACCGGGCCGATGGATTCCGTCCAGGCACGCACCGCGATTCCGAACCGCGCCAGCAGCTGCCGGGCGGCGGCGCCGGCGATCACGCGTGCCGCCGTCTCCCGTCCCGAGGACCGTCCGCCGCCGCGGGGATCGCGCAGACCGAACTTTGCCTGAAAGCCGAAATCCGCGTGGCCGGGGCGGAAAACCGACGCAAGCCGGCTGTAATCGGAGGAATGCGCATCCGTGTTTTCGATCGTAACAGCGATGGACGTGCCCGTCGTTACGCCCTCGTATACGCCGGACAGAATCCGGGGGACGTCCGCCTCCCGGCGTGCGGTGGTAAAGGCGCTCTGTCCCGGGCGCCGGCGCGAAAGATCTGCCGCAAGCATCTCTTCCGTCAGCGCAATGCCCGCGGGCATACCGTCAATCACCACCCCCAGCGCAGCCCCGTGGGACTCGCCGAAGGTGGTGACGCAAAAACGTTTTCCGAAGGTAGAACCGGACATAAATACTCTTTCTTTGCGGAAGCCTGTTATACCAGCTGGTGCAGGTGGATGCAGTTCGGCCGGTTGACCTTGACCGGCGCGTTCTTCATCAGGCAGTAGTGGCCTTCATGGAAAATCTTAAACGTCCGCAGCTCGTTGGAATCGTGGTTGATGACGATAAAGTATTCGTCGTTCGGCAGCACGGCCAGCGTCTTCGGATAATCACCGCTGATGCGGGTGTTGGAACGCATCGCAAGAAGGCCGGTCTCTTTGTCGACCTCAAGGCAGATGACGGCATTCATCGCGTCGACGGAGACGTAGATATAGCCGCCGCCCGGGGCAAATTCCAGCATAGAGCTGGCGGCATTTCCGGAATACCCTTCCAGCAGACGCACGGTCTGGATGCGCTCGAACTCCGGTCCGGCGGGCGTGTCCTGATAGGTGTAAACGTCCACCTCATTGCTCATTTCCATGAGAAGATAGGCAAACCGTCCGTCCGGCGAAAACCGCATCATGCGGGGGTTGGAATCCATGGGACAGCGGATGATGTGCGCCAGCTCCATCTTCGACATCTCGCGGTTGATCCGGTAGACCTTCACCTGGTTCAGCCCGTTGTCGACGGCACAGACGTACTTCTCCTCCGGCGTCATGCGCACGCAGGTCACGTGCGGCATCAGGCGCTTGTCCACGGAACTGATGCCCATGTGCTGATGGAAGATGCCGTCCGCGATGGGACCGATGCTGCCGTCCGGATTCAGGTGCATCATCGTGACCCGTCCGTCGTGATAGCCGGCGACAAAGAGGTATTTCCCGGTGCTCTCCACCTCGACATAGCAGCCGCGCATGCCCCCGATCCACTCGGAATTGACCTTTTCCAGATCGCCTTCCGGCCCGATGGCAAAGGCGGCGATGCTTTCGTCCATGATCGTGTAAAGCATCTTTCCGTCCGCGGAAATGTTCAGGTGCGAAGCATTGTTCACCGGCGCTTCGCTTCGCTTTGTCAGCTTTCCTTCTTCCAGATCCACGTCGAACACGTGGATGCCCAGGCTGTTTTCATGTGTATACGTTCCGACGTATGCGACGTAATCCCCTTTTTTGCCCATAAACGCCTCCTCTTTTCCTGATCGGTTCCACAGACCCTTCCGTCGTGTTTCTGTCTGACTTTCTGTTCCTCTGCCCGCTTTCGGCGGACCGTTCCTTCATCCGTTCCAGCGCCGCAGCAGATCCCCTTCCTCGCAGAGAGCATCCAACCGCACGCAAACCCGCTGCGCCGCATGCGGCGCGCTGTCCATCGGACGGCCGTCTTCATCCGTGATGGCCAGGACTTTCGCCGCGATGTCTCGTCCGTCCGGCCGCATGATCTCGATCGTCTCCCCCACGG
>JAZQBE010000111.1:0-4498 GCA_045545575.1 Shuttleworthella sp. | reverse complement strand
GGGAGCCTTAGCGTCCGCTGCTGCGAGGTTCGGAGCGAAAGCGTCCCGCCCAAAACGCCTTCTCCCGAATCGCCGTCAACGCAACGGTTTGTAAAAATTTATAGGTTTGGAAATGCATAAAGCATTTCCAAACCGTAGGCACCCAGCGCCGAAGGCGCGTGCCCCGCGGAAGCCTCAATGAGTCAACTCCTGTTGACTCATTTTTTTATATTACAACGGCAAGTTTTCAATAGTTGTTTTCGCCGTGATATGGTACAATTTCATCTGTATAAGGGACACACGGATCCGTCAGCGGATCGGTTTTTAAGAGAGGGAAAGACAGGAGGAAATGCAGTATGAGAATCGGCAATCTGCGTACCGACCACATCGTAAACCCTATGGGCTACCAGATGGACGTCCCCACCTTTACCTGGGTGGTGGAAGAGGCAGCCGGAAAGATTCAGACCGCGGCCCGTGTCCGCGTCGCGTCCGACAAAGCGATGACACAGATCTTAGCGGACACCGGCATGACGGCGGAAGCAAGTTCGCTTGGAACGCAGCTGGCGGTTGCGCTTTCGCCGCGCACCCGGTATTACTGGGACGTGACGGTGCAGTCGGACGCCGGTGAGGAAGAAACGAGCGAGGCCGCCTGGTTTGAAACCGGCAAGATGGATGAAGCCTGGACGGCGAAATGGATCGGCTGCGACGATTCAGTCGAGCGTCATCCCATCTTCGGGAAGGCATTTTCGCTGGACAAAGAGCCGGCCTGTGCGCGCCTGTACATCTGCGGTCTGGGCCTGTACAACGCAGAAATCAACGGAAAGCAGGTGTCCGCCGAAAAGCTGACGCCCTACTGCACGGATTACAACGCCTGGGTCCAGTATCAGACCTATGATGTTTCCGAACTGCTGAAAGAAGGGGACAACGCCCTGGACGTCACCCTTGGCATCGGCTGGTACCTCGGCCGCTTCGGCTTCGCGTCACATGCGGGCGATGTCGGCGGCTATTACGGCGACCGCTGGCGCCTGCTGGCCGAGCTGCACGTCGTATACGCGGACGGCACGTCGGACGTCATCGCGACGGACGACAGCTGGCAGGTGACCCGCTCCAACATCACCTTTTCCAATATCTACGACGGCGAGCACCGCGACGATACGCTTCCGGCGACGGCGCCCGAAGCCGTCGTGCTTCTGAACGAGCGCGAGGACTGGAAGGAAGCGATGACACAGGATCCGGCGGCGGCGAAACCGTTAAACGTCACGGAACGCCTGTCCCTTCCGGTCTATGCCCAGGAAGAGTTAAAGCCGGTCGAACTGATCGATACCCCGGCCGGGGAGAAGGTCTTTGATATCGGCCAGAACATGGCCGGCGCCTTCCGCCTGTCCGTGCACGAGCCGGCGGGCACGAAGGTTCACGTTCAGGTGGGCGAAGTGCTGCAGAACGACTGCTTCTACCGCGACAACCTGCGCACGGCTCTGGCGGAATACTGGTACACCTCCGACGGCGAGCCCCACGTCATCGAGCCGATGTTTACCTTCTATGGCTTCCGCTACGTCAAGGTGGACGGCTGCACGAACCTGACGAAGGACAGTCTTGTGGCCCTGGCGTACTATTCCAACGTCACGCCGGCCGGCTGCTTCGAAAGCGGCGACGCAAAGCTGAACAAGCTGATGAAGAACATCTCCTGGGGCCAGAAGGGCAACTTCATCGATGTGCCGACGGACTGCCCGCAGCGCGACGAGCGCATGGGCTGGACCGCGGACACGCAGGTTTTCGTGCCGACGGCGTCCTATCTGACGGACAGCTGGGCGTTTTACCGCAAGTTCCTGCACGATCTGGCGCTTGACCAGGCTGAGCACGGCGGCATGGTTCCGGATGTCATCCCGGCCTTCGGAAATGCGAGCTGCTCCTCCGTCTGGGGCGACGCGGCGACGATCATCCCCTGGGATCTGTACCTGTATCACGGCGACAAGACGATTCTGGAGCGCCAGTATGATTCCATGAAGGCCTGGGTGGATTACATCCGCGAGCTGGACGGCGATACCCATGCGTGGCGCGATCATTTCCACTACGGCGACTGGCTGGCGCTGGACAACCCGGCCGGCGGCGTGGATCAGGTCAAGGGCGGCACGGAAGACGCCTACATCGCGGACGTCTACTATATGAACAGCGCCGAGATCGTCGCGAAATCCGCCGCGCTCTTGGGCAAAGAAGAGGATGCGGCCGCCTATGGCGCGCTGGTCGAGAAACTGCGCAGGGAAATCTCGGAAGAGTACTTCACGCCGAACGGGCGCTGCGCCATCACGACGATGACGGGCTACATCCTGGCGCTGTATTACAATCTGACGCCGCACCGCGACCGCGCGCTGAAGTCGCTGGTCGCCATGCTCAAGACCAAGGGCAACAAGTTCGTCACCGGCTTCGTGGGCACGCCGCTGGTGTCCCGCGTGCTGTCCGCGGAAGACTGTGACCGCCAGGCGTACAACATTCTGCACGACGAGCGCTACCCCGGCTGGCTGTATGAAATCAACCTGGGCGCGACGACGGTCTGGGAGCGCTGGAATTCCATGGACGAAAACGGTATGGTCTCCTCCACGGGCATGAACAGCTTCAACCACTATGCCTACGGCGCCATCGGCGAGTGGATGTGGCAGACGATGGCCGGCATCTCGCCGGATCCCGAAAAGCCCGGCTTCAAGCACGCGATCCTGCGCCCGGTGCCGGATTTCGCGACGAAGACGGTGAAGGCGTCCTACGCCTCCGCGGCCGGAACGTACCGCACCGAATGGGAAACGCTCAGCGAAACCTCTGTGCGCGTGAAGGTCGAAGTGCCCTTTGATGCTACGGCGACCCTGATCCTGCCCTACGCGAAGCCGGAAGACGCGGTGCGCGAGCTTTCCGCGGGCGTGTTTGAGATCACGTACGAGACGGCGGAGCCGCTGGTGATCCATCTTGGCATCCATACGCCGCTGCAGGAGCTTTTGGACGATCCCCGGGCGCAGGCCGTTCTGGGTCAGAACTTCCATGAGGTCTTCATGGTGCCCGGACAGTATAAGAATCTGTCTCTGGCGGAGCTGTCCGTGATGTTCGGCGGCGGCGAGGAGGTCGAAGCGAAGATGCGCCAGCTCGACGAGCTGCTGTCGGCGCTGTAATCGTCAAACTGCATAATCATACAGGAAAAGCGCAGGCTTTTTTCACGGAAAAAGGGCATTGAAATGCCCTTTTTCTTATGCTAAGATCGGATCCGTCACTTTATACAGATTTATAAGGACAAAAAGTATGAAAAAGGTTGTAAAGTTCGGCGGCAGTTCACTGGCAGACGCGCATCAGTTCAAAAAAGTCGCGGATATCATCCATTCCGACGATTCCCGCGTGTACGTCATTCCCTCGGCGCCTGGCCGGCGTTTTGACGGGGACACGAAGGTTACGGACATGCTGATCGAAGCCTATCGTCTGTCCATCGAAGAGCCGGAAGCCCTCGACGCGCAGCTGGCGGATATCAAGGCGCGGTACGACGAGATCATCACCGGACTGGAAATGAAGGATTTCTCGCTGGATGCCGAGTTCGACGAGATTTCAGCCATGTTAAAGACGATGCCGACCCTGGATTACGCGGCGTCCCGCGGCGAATACTTAAACGGCCGGATTATGGCGGAGTACCTGGGCTTTGACTTTGTCGATCCGTTTGACGTGATCTACTTCAACGAAGAAGGGCACTTAAACAGCTATAAGACCGAGCGCGTGATGGCGGCGGAGCTGGAAAAGCATCCGAAGGCCGTCATCCCGGGATTCTACGGACAGGGCAAGGACGGTCTGGTGAAGACCTTCTCCCGCGGCGGTTCGGACGTGACCGGCTCCATCGTGGCCGGGGCGTGCAAGGCCGATGTCTACGAGAACTGGACGGACGTGTCCGGCTTTCTCGTGGCGGATCCGCGCATCATCCACAACCCGGTGCCGATCAAGACGATTACCTACCGCGAGCTTCGCGAGCTTTCCTACATGGGCGCTTCCGTACTGCATGAGGACGCGATCTTCCCGGTGCGCAGCGCCGGCATCCCGATCAACATCAAGAACACCAACCGTCCCCAGGACGAAGGAACGTGGATCGTCGAGAGCACGGCCCAGAAGCCGGATTACGTCATCACCGGTATCGCCGGAAAGAAGGGTTTCTGCGCGGTGCTGATCACGAAGGCTTTGATGAACTCCGAAATCGGGTTTGGCCGAAAGGTGCTGCAGGCCTTTGAGGAAAACGAGATTTCCTTTGAGCACATGCCTTCCGGCATCGACACGATGACCATCGTCGTGCACGAAGACGAGTTCCTGCACAAAGAGCAGCGCGTGGTATCCGCGATTCACCGGTTCGCGAAACCCGATGCCGTGGAAATCGAATCCGACCTGGCCCTGATCGCCGTCGTGGGCCGCGGCATGCGCTCCATGCGAGGCACCGCCGGCCGCATCTTCTCCGCGTTAGCCCACGCCCACGTAAACGTCCGCATGATCGACCAGGGCTCCAGCGAGC
>JAZQBE010000110.1:0-45180 GCA_045545575.1 Shuttleworthella sp. | reverse complement strand
CGTTCTATTTCGTGCACCCATCAACCACTATTTCAGCACTTGATGTTATGAAAAATCCATGACACTGGCTTGTTTGACTGAGATATGTCGGGCGGGAAAGCCCGAGTTTTCAACAAAAAACGCTTGATTATATGAGGAGGGTTCCAAAATGATCCGTAAGATCATCCATATAGACGAAGAAAAATGCAACGGCTGTGGGCTCTGTGCAGAGGCCTGCCATGAAGGAGCTATTGACATTGTTGATGGCAAGGCGAAACTCATGCGGGAGAACTTCTGTGATGGCTTCGGTGACTGCCTGCCGGGATGTCCGACCGGTGCGATCACTTTTGAAGAGCGCGAAGCCCCGGAATACGATGAAACAGCTGTAAAAGCAGCGAAGGAGAAAAAGGCTATGAATGAAATGAAACATGAACACCATGAGGGCGGCTGCCCCGGATCAAGGATGATGCAGTTCGCACAGAGCGAAGCAGAGAACGCTCCTGTAAGCGCAGGAAAGCCGGTTTCCCGCCTGGCCCAGTGGCCCTGCCAGATCAAGCTGGTCCCGACGCAGGCTCCTTTCTTTGACGGAGCAAAGCTGCTGATTGCGGCAGACTGTACGGCCTACGCCTATGCGAACATGCATGAGGAATTCATGCGCGGCAAGGTTACTATCATCGGCTGTCCGAAGCTGGATGATGTGGACTACAGCGCAAAACTCACTGAGATTATCAGGAATAACGACATCAAGAGCGTGACCATCGTCCGCATGGAAGTTCCCTGCTGCGGAGGATTGCAGAGAGCGGCGGAAAACGCGCTCCGTGAAAGCGGCAAGTTTATTCCCTGGCAGGTGGTGACGATCTCCAGAGACGGACGGATCATAGACTAAAGAAAAGAGGTATGAAGATGAGCTATGTTGAGTTGCCGAGTTAGATGTCGGGTAGTTGTGACTGTGAGATAAATGTCAGGGCGGAAGTCAGGGCTTTTGTGGGCAAATATGCAACTAGAGATGTCAGAAATTGATAATTTCTGACATCTCTAATTGGCAGATAATCGTGCAACTTTTCATTACAATTTTCATAAGAATCAAACACGGAGGTTCTCATGAAAAAAGTTATGATAATTGTTGGAATCGTCTTGTTGGCTATAATTGTTGTTGCCGCTGTCGCTTTCGGGCTTTATTGGCATCATAACACGCACTGGTATGTCAAATACGAAAAAGCACTGAAGGCGGCAGGCGCGGTAGAAAAACAGGTCACGCTTCCGAACGGTAATGTAATAAATTATGGTGAAGTGAGCAATGAAAAACCTGCACTTCTGTTAATTCACGGGCAGATGAGCATTTGGGAAGACTATGCTCTTGTGTTGCCGGAGCTTAGTAAAAATTGGCATATCTACGCGGTCGATGTTTACGGCCATGGAGAATCAACACATGATGAAAGTTTGTATTATCTTGATGTAAACGGGGATGATCTCATTTGGTTTGTCGATCATGTTATTGGCGCACCCACAGTTGTAGCAGGTCATTCGAACGGAGCTATTACTGCCGCCTATATTGCAGCATACGGCGGCCAAAATATAGCCGGAGCAGTGCTGGAAGATCCCCCCGTATTCTCCACGGAAGGAGAAGGCTGGGAAGAGAGCTTTGCTTATCTTGATACCTACAAGCCTTTGCATGATTGGAACCAGTCAGAGAAAGCGGAGTGTTGGGAAAGCTACTATTTGCGACATTGTTATTGGGGACAGCTATACATGGCTGATGCCATGCCAGGAATCGCCGACTATGCACAGAAGCAGTACCAGAAAAAACCTGACACGGCCGTTCAGATAGGTTTCCTGCCGTCTTCGATCTGGTATGTCTTTGAATATGCCAAGGAATATGATTATACTTACGGTGAGCGATTCTATGACCTGAGCTGGAATCACGGTCTGACGCATGAGGAAATACTATCTGCAATAGAAGTTCCCTGTGTTTATATTCATGCAAAGGAGAATGTTCACGAGAACGGAACATATCTGTGTGCGGCATCCCGCGAACAGGCCGAGAGGGCGGTATCCTATATGGGTGATAACTGCCGTTTGGTCGAGACTGAGAATAGTGACCATGTGATTCATACTGCTCACAGTGCGTTCTATATTGAAGCGGTAAACTCGCTGCTGCGGAAATGAGGACATTATGTTAAAAGAAAATCTTGTTATGCTTCGCAATATACATGGTTTTTCTCAGGAAGAAATAGCCGAAAAAATAGACATCTCTCGTCAGGCTTACGCAAAATGGGAGAGCGGCGCAACCGTTCCGGATATTGAAAAATGCAGGCGTCTTGCAGATATCTATGGTGTTACGATTGATAGTCTGATAAAAACAGAAACAATAGATGGAAAAAAGAGCATTCCACCTGCGCCAAAAGGAAGAAATATATGGGGGTCAGTGACAATAAATGAGCGCGGACAACTTGTAATTCCCAAAGCCGCTCGCGAAAACTTCGGCCTTACCGGAGGACAAAGATTAATTGTGCTTAGTGACGATAAGGAAGGCATAGCGCTCGTCCCGGCAGAGATGTTTGAGGAAAGAATGAAAAAAGCAATGGAGTGGGCATCTTCCAAAGCAGAGGAATAACACACCAAGACAGCCCTGTGCCGGAATCCTCTGTTTTGCATTGTTGGCAATGAAAACATTCGGAATTATGAAACTGAGGCAACACAATGAATACCAATGACTGTACCATTCGTTTGGAAAGAACCGAAGACTACAGAGAAGTTGAGAACCTCGTCAGAGAGTCGTTCTGGAACGTATATCGTCCGGGATGCAGCGAGCACTTTGTGATCCATGTGCTCCGGGACGATCCGGCTTTTGTAAAGGAGCTGGACTTCGTGATGGAGCAGAACGGCGTGCTGATCGGGCAGAACATGTTCATGAAAACGGTGATTCATGCCGACGACGGCCGGGTGATCGACGTTCTGACCATGGGACCGATCGGCATCACGCCGGAACTGAAACGCCAGGGCTATGGCAAAAAGCTGCTGGACTACTGCCTGGAAAAGGCAACAGCCATGGGCTATGGCGCGGTTCTCTTCGAGGGAAACATCGGCTTTTACGGTCACTGCGGCTTTTCTTATGCCCGGAACTTCGGCATCCGCTATCACGATCTGCCGGAGGGCACGGTCGACTCCTTCTTCCTCTGCAAAGAGCTGATCCCCGGGTACCTGGACGGGATCACCGGCATCTACCAGACGCCCCGGGGCTACTATGTAGACGATGCGGACGTGGAGGAATTCGACAAGGCATTCCCGCCCAAGGAAAAGCTGAAACTCCCGGGGCAGATTTTTGATTGAAACAACAGGCCACGGGTTGAGAGGGAGCAGATCACATGTGTGTGATCTGCTCCTTGTTTTATCTCATGTATGGGAAGCTGCTTAAAACCGGTGGTTACGGATATGGAAGATTTCGTGGTGACAATGTCGCTTATCTTAAGCAGTCGTTCAGCATGATAGAGAAAATGTGCCGGTTGGAAAAGCCGAACAGCCGACTGCAGAAGCATATCACGATTAAATAAGGCTTAGCTGCCGTCGAAAGCCCACATCAGTCGTCTTTTTCTGTCTGAACACTCTTCCGGAATCTGTCCGGCGTAATCCCATACATCTCTTTAAAGCTGCGGATAAACTGGCGGGTATCTTTATAGCCGATTTCTTCGCAGATCTGATCGAGTTTCCAGTTCTTTGTTTTCAGCAGCTCTGCTGCCTTTCGGAGTTTAAAATCTTTGACGGTTTCCGAGAAGGACCGCCCGGCCTGTTCCTGAAACATGCGGCTCAAATAGGATTCATTGTAATGAAATTCGGCAGCCAGATCATGGAGCGTAACCGTGCGGTAGTGATTGTACATATAGTTGACCATGTCGAGGATGCGCTGATCCCGGAGAGCAATGCTGTAGAGCGGCTGCATGGTGTCCATATACCGCTGGAGAATATAGGTAATGAGATTTGCTGCCGTCGATTCCATGAGTTCCTTCTGATAAGGCAGAGCAAGACGTTGCTGCTCGTACAGAAAGAGCAGCATGCTTTCGGCGGCAGGGTCCTTCCCGCATTGAAAACTGATGGGATATACCATGGAGGGCAAATGCGGGATGCTCATCTTTATGAAGTGACTGAGGCGGATCTTCATGGTAAGACACAGGGAGTCGCCGACGGCGATGAGCTGGTGCCTTGTCGGAGCCGGGATGAGGATAAAACTCCCTTCCTGCTGGATCACCTCATTTTCACCGACGCGATGCATGCAGCTGCCCCGGAGCACATAAGCACATTCGATAAACTCGTGTGAGTGAGCAGGTATCTCAATATAACGGAGCAGTTTTTCGATGGCAACATTCATGTCAGGCGGCATGAAGTCCGCCTCCGTCAGCCCGGAAACGCCGTATTTTTCCTGGAAGGAAGCTGCTATCAGCCCCTGCTCCCGAAGAGCAGACGGATCATTGATGGTCTCCAGGGTATGACGGTCCGTTCCGTGCATTGTCAGATATATATACTGACTGTGGCGAAGCGGGGTTCCTGTCCGGCGAAAGGAATCCAATCCTGTCTTTTCATAGGGATTCAGCCGGGATAATTCCCGGAGCAGGTGATGATAGTTTGCCACGGCGGTCCTCCGTTCATGCCCGGATTTGCTTCAGGTACTACTGTCAGTGCGTCTATTATACACTCCGCAAAAGTAAAATTCCACCTATCCGGAACGTAAAATAGCGGCATTTTTTATTTCATGCGTCGCGTATAATAGAATACGAAAAAGCGGAGAAAGGACCTTGAAGATGGGAAAATGCCTGAACGATCTGAAATGCATGCTCATCCAGAAAGCAGTCTATGCGAAGCTCTACAAGGGACACAGGCCCAATGAGTGGGAACCGTGGCACGAGCCGGAGGTGAAGAAGCTGGAAAACGGCATGATCTGCCGCAGCGACGTCAAATACGGCGAGACCTGGCCGAACAGCTTCGCGGACATCTGGTATCCCGATGACAGCGGGGAAAAACGGCCTGTCGTGGTGTACTTCCACGGCGGCGGTTTCATCTTCGGCAACAAGTCCGCCGGCGACCCGATGCAGACCGGCAGTGGCGGTGTGGGAAAACTGGAAGCCATCGTAAAAGCGGGATATATTCTCGTGAACGCGGATTACGCACTGGCGCCGCAGTACCGGTTTCCGGTGCCGATCCGGCAGACGGACGAGCTGTTCCGCTGGCTGACCGCACACCAGGAAGAACTGCATCTGGATATGTCCCGTGTCTGCCTCTCGGGCGGAAGCGCAGGGGCGAATATGACGGAAATCTATGCCGCCTGCGTCTGCAATCCCGATTACGCCGCCATGCTCGGTGTCGATCCTGTTATGACAACGGAAAACCTGAAGGTGCTGGCCATCGACGAAGCCGCGTTGGACGCCAGCGTCTTTGACAAAAACATGTACGCCATGCTGGGCTGTGCAACCGGAGCGAAACACAACACACCGGAGGCCGTGGCGGTCATCAACGCGAAAAACTATATTCTTGACAGTTTCATTCCCAGCTGGATCAATGCTTCCAACGAGCCGAATGACGAAAGAGGATATTTCATTACGGAGGGGCGCGGCCTGAAAAAGAAGCTGGATGAGATCGGTATCCCCAATGATCTGGTTTTCTTCCCTGGAGCAAAGCTGCCCCACGGTTATATGGATCAGATGGAGGCGGAGCCGCACGCGAAGGAAGCCTTTGACCGCATGATGGTTTTCATAAAAAAATACATATAAGGGGGGCAGAGAACGATGGCAAAGAGAGAAAGCGTTAACAAGCATCCGGACTGGCGGCTGAGCCGGTCGGAAAAAAACTGGTACTATGTGGGCGACACAGCGCGGCTCTTCTGCACGTCGCTTGTGGGCTCCTACATGACCATGTTCCTGATGTTCCAGGGGATCAATACGGCGTCCCTGGCCACGGCGATCCTGCTCGTCAAGATCATTGACTCGGTGGATGACGTGCTGTTTGGCTATATCATCGACCGGATCCACATCAAAGACTGGAAGCTGTTTCGGAGATTTGCCGGCGAAGGCAAGTATATGCCCTGGTACCGGCTGTTTTTCTGGACCTTCCCGGTCGCGACCATTCTGTTTTTCCTGATGCCTAAGGACGCACCGGATGCACTTAAGATTGCCTGGTTTTTCGTGACCTATCTGTTTTATGACTTCACCTGCACGCTGACGGAGGTCCCGATGCAGTCGATGGTCACGACGCTGACGGACAGCCCCTCCGAGCGCAACGGCATTCTGACCGTGAAAGGCGTCATTACGGTCATTGCAGCCATCGGCATGGCGGTGGTCGTCTCCGCGCTGCTGAGCGAAAGGGTGGGTGTACCGCTGAAGGACATTGGCGTCGGGGGTGCGCTGATCTTCCTGGTGTTCATGGTCCCCATGGTGTTCAAGGTCCACGAGCACAACACCGAGCTCAGGAATGTGGAGAACGAGGGCTCCCAGGAGAATTACAGCTTTAAGGACATGATCAACTGCGTGTTCACAAACAAATACATCCTGGTCTATTTCCTGGCCGTCATCATCTCCACCATTTTCTGTACCCGCACCGCCGTGGAAAGCTTTCTGGGTTTCTACATTTTCCACGACTCGATGATCTTTACATATGTCATGCTGATCGGATTCGTTCCCGGCATCATTCTGAGCGCCTTCTGCGGCAAACTGGCGGACAGATTCGGCAAGCGCAACCTTCTGGCCTTCATCTTCGTGCTGCTGACGGTCGCGACTCTGATCATCTATTTCTTCTGCCATGACAACAAAACCATGTTCATCGTGGTCGGCGGTCTGTGCGCCATCCCCAACGCGCTGATCAGTGTCGTCCGGACCTACATCGCGCCGGACACCATCGACTATACCCGGTATAAGACCGGCAAGGATTGCTCGGGCATCTTCTATTCCCTGCAATCCTTCCTGAACAAAGTGCTGAGTGGTGTGATCGGCTCCGTTGCCCTGTACATTCTGGCGGCCTTCGGATGGAAAGAGGTCGTGGGCGACAGCTTTGCGGATCTGGCCGCCCAGGGCGTGACCCAGTCCGAGACCGCGCTGAGCGCCCTCTGGAAGCTGGGCTATCTGATCCCGGCCATCGGTTTCGGGATCTCCGCGATCCTGCTGTACGCGTTCTACAACCTGAAGGATAAGGACGCGGAGCTGATGGCGAAGTGCAATGCCGGACAGATCACCCGCGAGGAATGTGAAGCGCAGCTTTCGAGGAAGTACTGAGTTGAAGGAGGAACGGCGACATGGTGTTTACGGCAATCAAACGGGCGGTGATGAACGCCCGCTTCCATAAGATCAACAGGCATTACAAGACGGATCCCGTTGTCGGGGATCGCAGCTTCATTCAGCGCGAAGGCAAAGAGCCGGTGGAGGTGCTGTTTTACTATCCCGAAAAGCGGGAAAACATGCCGGTGTTCGTTCAGATTCACGGCGGTGCCTGGGTCGGCCTGGACGCGGTGGACGACGACCGCTACTGCAAACGGCTGAGCGAGGAGCTGGGGGCCTTTGTGGTCAATGTGAACTACAAGCGGCTGTACGACCGGAGCTTTCCCTATCCCCAGGAGGAGGTCGTGGATACCGTCAAGTGGCTGAAAGCCCACGCAAAGCAGCTGGGCATCGACCCTGACAGGATCATCCTTTCCGGCGGCAGCGCAGGCGGACACCTCACGGCGGGCTCCGCTATCCTGCTGGCACAGCAGGGCGTGCGGATCGCGGGACAGATCATGGAGGTTCCCTTCCTGGACTTTACTCACACGATCCCCATCGACTTCCCGGAGGGAGACAAGCTATACAAGCTGATGTTTGAGCTCTATCCTCCCAAGATGCCCCTGGACAGTGAAGTGCTGTCCCCGGCAGCGAAGATCACGGAGGAGACGCTGAAAAAGATTTCTCCGGCGGTGGTCATCGTCTGCGGCCGGGATCCGTTGCATCCGCAGGGAGAGCGCTATGCGGAGCTTCTGAAGCAGCACGGAAAGCTGCTGGATCTGAAGATGTATAAAGACGGCTATCACGGCTTCGGCACCGACAAGGCTGAGGAAAAGCCGGAGCAGGACAAGCTGCGGGAGGACTGCTTCCGCTATAAGGTGGAAATGGCAAGACAGCTCTATGCAATGAGCGGGGAGGAAGACCATGGCGAAGCGGAAAACGCATAAGGAGGATCGGAAGGGCTGGCCCTTGTTCAACCGGCTTCTTGCAGATTATATTGAGCTGACCCGCTTCCCGGAACTGCCGGAGCGCCCGAAAGCCGGAAAAAACTACGAGTACTGGCCGGAGGGCGCTCTTTGTGCCAACGGCAATCCCTATCACGGCTGCATCCGTCTGGGCAGCGCCAATAAGCTCATGATCGGGTTTTCCGGCGGCGGTGTTTCGGTAGACGAACACACTGCGGCGAGACCTCAGCGCGTGGGAGGACAGGGGGAGATGTTCTACTCCGACGATGTGCGCTTCGGGGATATCATTCCCCGGATCGGAACCTTCGGGCGGTCAAAGAAGAATCCCTTCCGGGACTGGAACCTGCTGTTCGTACCCTACGCCACCGGGGACTTTCACTGCGGGACCGGGGATTTCCCCTATACGGACCTGAATGGAAAACCGGCCGTGTTGCATCATCACGGTTATACCAATTTCCAGCTGCTGCTGAAAAAGATCAAGGAGCTGGTGCCGAATCCGGATCAGATCCTTGTGACCGGCTTTTCAGCGGGAGCGTTTGCCACATCTTTGCTGACCGATTCGGTCGCAGCAACGTTCCCGAAGTGCCGGGATATTACCGCCTGTGTGGACAGTGCCATGATGCACTTCGACTGGCAGCGGGTAGCCCGGGAAGTCTGGAAAGCACCAGAGGAGATCGCGGCACGTCTCACCGGAGACGAGATCGTTTCCGACAGCCTGCTGGCACTTCATCAGAATCATCCCGAGATCAAGATCATGTACTGTTGCTCGGTGCGGGACGCTGCTTTGACGCAGATGGAGATGTATCTGAAAGACGGCCGCTGGATCCCGGACAAGGCTGCAGGCGTGAGCTTCCAGCGGAAACTCAGGGAAATGCTGGAAAAGCTGCAGGAAGAGATCCCGGACCTGAGTACGTTTATCTTTGATACTCCGGATAAAAACAGCAAGGAAGCCGGTCTGACCGTCCACTGCCTCTGCGGTTCCAATGCCGCCTTCACAACGAGCGTAGACGGTGTGAATTGCGCCGACTGGATGATGCGCGGTGTAAATGGTGAGGTATTGAAACTGGGTCTTGGATTACTTTGAAGAGGGATCGCGGCATGAAAACGCAAGAGATTTTTTTGAATGAAACCAGAAACGTTATGCTGACAGCATATATCCAGGAAGCGGATGGCGAGTTTGGGTTCAGTAAACGTCCCGCCATGCTGGTGATTCCCGGCGGCGGCTATGCCATGTGTTCCGACCGGGAGGCGGATCCCGTGGCGATGGCGTTTCTGAAGGCAGGATACCAGGCCTTTGTTCTCCGCTATACCTGTACGCCCAAGGGAAAGTGGCCTTTGCCGCTGGAGGACTATGAGCAGGCCATGGCGCTCATTGAGGAGCGGGCGGACGAGTGGCATCTGGACAAAACAAAGATCGCGGTCGTCGGTTTCTCGGCGGGCGGTCATCTGGCGGCCTGCGCCGCGACCGTGGCAGAGCATAAGCCCGCAGCCGCGGTGCTTGTCTATCCGGCAATCCTCCAGGATATCTGCGATCTGTGCCAGCCGGGAATGCCTTATCCCCATGAGCATGTCACGGCAGATACCTGCCCCTGCTTCTTCGCCGCGGCGCGGGACGACCGCACCGTGGATATCTCCAACACGCTCCGCATGGAGCTGGCGCTGGCGGAAAAGGGCGTTGCTTTTGAGAGCCATATCTATTCCTACGGCGGACACGGCTTTTCCACCGGCGAGGATTGGATCAACACCAATTCCGTCTGCCCGCGCCTGCCTCAATGGGTACCGGACAGCATCGAGTGGCTGGGCGAGGTCATGGGGAAGCTTACCCGCGGGGGTTTTACGGAGCCCGTGCGTGCAGGCTCCATGAACGGCAATTTCGCGCCGGTGCTCAGTGTGGACTGCACGCTTTCGCATCTCCGGAAGCAGAGTGAGGAGGCCCAGAGGATCCTTGCGCCGATGTATGCGGCGATCGAGGCCGTTGCCAAAGCCCGGCAGTTCTCGGCAGAGGGGCTGATGGCGGCGGTAGGAAACAATACCGCCCGGGAGATCATGGAAATGGTGCAGATTCCCGCGGAGGCAATCGCGGAGATCGACAAAGCACTGCATCAGAGGATGAACACAATTTGACAGGCCGGAGGAAGGCGCAAGCGTTACGGATGGAATCCGCACCGCCGGAAACGGCGATGCCGAAAGCCGCGGTCCTGCGCTGCCCGGAAGATGGAAGATGGGCAAAATGAAGAAAATGCTGAAAATCCTGTGGATTCCGGCGGTGATCCTTCTTATGCTGGGCATCGCTGCGTACGGTTACATCAAATCCATGATGCCGAATGGCGGTGGAAACAACGATATCCTGGAGGGCTATTATCATCAATTCCAGTCGGATGCGCCGCTGGAAATGAAATACGCTCAGCCCGGCACCTGTGAAACGGCTTACACAGAGTTTCCTTCCGACAATGCATCCATCGGGAATGTGCGCGTCTGGTATCCGAAGGAACTGGAGAACGCCGATAAAGCCTGGCCGATGATCCTGGTGGTCAACGCCAGCGGAACGCCTGCTTCCTCCTACGAACCGTTCTTTCCGCGGCTGGCCTCCTGGGGCTTTGTCGTCGTCGGCAATGAAGACGGCCAGACCGGAAACGGTGAAACGGCCTCCCTTACCCTGGATTTCATGCTGAACCTTCCTTCAGACAGTGTGCTTTCCGGTAAGATCGATTATGACAGCATGGGAATTATCGGCTATTCCCAGGGCGGAGCAGGAGCGATCTGTGCCGTGACAAATTATGAAAACGGTGCCATGTACAAAGCCATGTTCACCGGGAGCGCCGCCTATCAGACGCTGGCAAAAAACATGGGCTGGGCATATGATCCTGCAAGAATCGAGATTCCGTATTTTATGGCAGCGGGCACCGGCAAGTCTGACGATTCAGGCAATGATCCGGAAAAAGGATACGGCGGAGTATCGCCGCTTTCCGCGCAGATCGCAAATTATAACAGTATTTCTGATGAAGTGCAGAAGGTCCGGGCAAGAGCCGTCGGGGCAGAGCACGAGCAGATGCTGATGCGCTCCGACGGATATATGACCGCCTGGATGCTGTACCAGCTGACAGGGAATGAAGAGGCGGGAACCGTCTTTCTCGGAGAAAACGCCGAAATCCTGCAGAACGAAAACTGGCAGGATGTCGAAAAGAACAGATGAACGCGCAGAGTCAGCATGGGGGTGCGGTGGAGAAGAATTCGGAGTTTATGTCCGAACTCTTCTCTTTTTTTTTGGCGCTATCTGCGTTATGGTAGATATATGAAAGAGAATCGCGTTATACTTATCAGGACACAGCTTTATTTGTGTGAAAAGGATGGAGATGCTTCAGCGTAACCCGATCCGGTTGAAGGGGGGCCTTTATGAGTTGGATAGGCGATGAAAAGGACAGGCAGACAATCGAGGAACAGGCTGCGACGATCCGTCTTCTTACCGATCTTACAAAGGCGGGAAGCTGGGCCGTCAGCTACGCACCGGATGGCTCTGTGGCATCTGTGCAGTGGGGGGACGGCTTCCGCAGGCTGATGGGTTATCATGACCAGAGTGATTTTCCGAATGAAATAGAATCCTTTGAGCGAGGCGTTTGGCCGGAAGACAGGGCGTCCTTCTTCAACGATATGAATGCCGGCGCTCTGGATGAAGAAATCATGAGTACAACGGGTCGTGAGTTCCGTTATTGCAGAAAGGACGGCTCGGTCCGGTGGTATCGCAGCATGGGGATTCTGTCCCGGGACCCGGAAGGCAGGCCGATGCAGTTCCGGGGTGTGACCATCGACATCACACAGGCAAAGGAGCATGATACGCTGTATGCCGAGCTGCAGAACGAAGCGGCGTCTCTCGACACGATCCATGAAATGCTCGGGTCCGGCAAATGGACAATGGAGTTTGACGAGGCCGGTGTGATGAAATGTGTCAGCTGGAGTGACGAATTCCGCAGAATGCTCGGGTATCATGACACAGAGGATTTTCCGGATGTACTGGAATCCTGGTCCGACCTGCTGCATCCCGATGACAAAGAGCGCACGCTGAAAGAGTTCACGGAAACGATCGACGACTATACCGGCCAGAAGACCTATGATGTGGAATACCGCCTGCTGACGAAAAACAGAGGATATCGCTGGTATCGGGCTGTCGGCAAGCCCACGCGCCGTCCGGACGGTTCGCCGATTTCTTATATCGGTGTGTTTATCGACGTCACGGAACGAAAGGAGATGATACAGGAACTGGCCCGGCAGCGGGAATCGCTGAGCATCGCGCTGGAAGAGGCGAATCAGGCCAACAAAGCGAAGACGGCGTTTCTGTCAAATATGAGCCATGAAATCCGCACGCCGATGAACGCGATCATCGGGCTGGACCGGATTGTGCTGAACGACCCCGGCATTTCGGAAACGACACGGGAGCATGTTGAGAAGATCGGGCTGTCCGCCCAGCATCTGCTCAGCATCATCAACGATATTCTGGACATGAGCCGCATCGAATCCGGCCGCATGACCGTGAAGACGGAAGAATTCTCTTTCGCGAAGATGATGGCCCAGGTGAACACGATTATCAGTGACCAGTGCAGGGAAAAGGGCCTTGAGTATGAATGCCGTGTAAAAGGTACGGTCGACGATTATTATATCGGTGATGACACGAAGCTGCGGCAGGTGATGATCAATATCCTTGGAAACGCAGTGAAGTTTACACCGGCAGGCGGTTCCGTCCGGTTTATTGTGGAAAACATTGCACAATTCGACGGCAGAACCACGCTGCGCTTTATCATCAGCGATACCGGAATCGGGATGAGTCCGGATTATCTTTCGAAGCTGTTCAACGCATTCAGCCAGGAGGATTCCTCCAGCACAAACCGCTTTGGAAGCACGGGCCTGGGCATGGCCATAACCCGGAGTTTCGTTGAGCTGATGAACGGAACGATTTCGGTAGAGAGTGAGAAGCAGAAGGGAACGACGTTTACAGTCACCGTCACACTGCTGGACTGCGAAAACAAAAATATCGGGGAAGAGGAAAATGTGATTCATCCCCATGAGATGTGCGTACTGGTGATTGATGATGATCCCATCGCCTGTGAACACGCCCAGCTTGTACTTGGCCAGGTGGGTGTGAATTGTGAAAAGGCTTTGTCCGGCGCGGAAGGTCTGCAGATGGTGAAGGTCCGCCATGCCAGACGCGAGCCCTACAACCTGATCCTGGTGGATTGGCGCATGCCCGACATGGACGGCATTGAAACGACCCGGCAGATTCGGGCTGCCGTAGGCGCCGAAACGCCGGTGGTCATTCTTACCTCATATAATTGGGATGAGATTATGGATGAAGCGAAGGCGGCAGGCGTGGACACCTTTGCGGCAAAACCGCTTTTCGCCGGGACGGTGCTGGATGAGTTCCGGGAGGCTTTCAAAAAGAAGAATGCGGCCCTTGCACGGAAAACGGCGGATCTCAGATTCCGCAGGGTGCTTCTGGCAGAAGATGTTTCCGTAAACGCCGAGATTATGATGATGGTGCTCTCGATGCGTGAGATTCAGGTGGATCACGCCGAAAACGGCCGCGTTGCCGTCGAAATGTTCGAGGAGCACGAAGAGGGTTATTATGATGCTGTCCTGATGGATATGCGGATGCCTGAAATGGATGGGCTCGAAGCCACCCGGAGAATCCGGGCGCTCGACAGATCCGACGCGAAAAAAGTTCCGATCATCGCGCTGACGGCAAATGCCTTTGACGAAGACGTTCAGCAAAGCATGCAGGCGGGGCTGAATGCGCACTTAAGCAAACCGGTGGAGCCGGACATTTTATTTGAAACCCTGGAAGGGCTTTTGACCCATTAGTCCGCCGGACGCAGCCTGACAGAGCGGAACCGTTTTGACCGGAGTGAAACGAGAGAAACAATGAAAGAGGTTTTCCTTTATCTGATGATCTATGCCGGCAGTGCGCTGATGGCCTACAACATCTACGGCTACGTGGGTTTCTCCAGAGATGTCCGGAAACACGGGAACTGGGACCGGGAACGGCGGCTTTTTCATCTCCCCATTCTGCTGCTGATCCTGTTTTTCATCGGGTATCTGGTTGTCGGCATTTTCGGGAAGCCGGATCTCGTCATGGCCGGCATCCTTTTCGGCGGCAGCATTTTCGTGTTTGTCATGCTTCTTCTGATCCGCCGAACCTTTGACCGGATCCGGGAGAATGAGCAGCTGGAGGCCAAACTGTCCGCTGTCGAAGAGGCCAGTAAAGCGAAAACATTTTTCCTGTCCAATATGTCCCACGACATCCGCACCCCATTGAATGCCATTATCGGATACACCACGCTGGCATTCCGATCATCGCCATGACGGCTAATGCCTTCCAGGAGGATATCCGAAAAGCCGAGGAGATCGGGATGAACGGGCATATCGCAAAGCCGCTCGATATTCCGGCCATGAAAGCCACTCTGTGTCAGGTGCTGAAGAAAGCATCCGCCTGATCTGCGTTTACAGCCGAAAGGTATGAGTGAAAATGAAAACAGTGATCTGGGGGCTTCTGATCCCCTTTGTCGGTACAGCCGCCGGTTCGGCCTGTGTATTCCTTCTGAAAGAGGACCTCAAGGCCAATGTGCAGCGGGCCCTGACCGGATTTGCGGCAGGCGTCATGGTGGCGGCATCGATCTGGAGTCTGATCGTTCCGGCCATCGAACAATCCGCGGCGAAGGGGCGGCTGTCCTTTCTTCCCGCATTTATCGGCTTCTGGCTGGGAATCCTGTTCCTGCTTCTTCTGGATCACGTGATCCCGCATCTGCACAGAAGGATCGATCAGGCGGATCAGACGGAAGGGCCGAAGGTGAAACTGAACCGGACCCTGATGATGGTCCTCGCGGTCACGCTTCATAATATTCCGGAGGGAATGGCCGTCGGCGTCGTTTACGCGGGACTGCTGTCCGGTTCGGCACACATCACGGCAGGAGGCGCGCTGGCCCTGGCGCTCGGGATCGCAATCCAGAATTTCCCGGAAGGCGCAATCATTTCCATGCCGCTGTTTGCCGAGGGGAAAAGCAAGCCGAAATCGTTTTGGCTGGGCGTCCTGTCCGGCGCCGTTGAGCCGGTGTTCGGCGGACTTACGGTCCTGATCGCCAGCCTTGTCATTCCGGCCATGCCCTATCTTTTATCCTTCGCTGCCGGTGCCATGCTGTACGTGGTCGTGGAGGAGCTGATCCCGGAAATGTCTGCCGGAGAACATTCCAATATCGGCGTCGTGTTCTTCGCTGTCGGTTTCAGCCTGATGATGGCGCTGGACGTGGCGCTGGGATGAGACGGCGCCCGAGAGGCGTTCCCGACAGTGAAAGGGGCTTCGTGCAAATGGCCGCCTGCCGGCGGAAGAACAAAGCAAGTGCGTGCGAAAGCCCGCCTGCCGGCGTGCATTCATGCACGCGGAAACCGGTGAATTTACACACTTGCGGAGGCAGATCTTATGGAATACATCAAAGTTACAAAGGACAATCTGGCGCAGGAACATATCTGCTGTGCGATCTCTAACAATCATGACGTACAGGTCGCGTCAAAGAAGGCATGGCTTGCAGACCGGCTGGATGAGGGGCTGGTCTTCCTGAAAAGTGTGGAACGGGGCAAGTGCTTTATCGAATACATTCCCGCGGAAAATGCCTGGGTTCCAATTCACGCGGACGGTTATATGTATATCGACTGCCTGTGGGTGTCCGGTTCCTTCAAGGGGCACGGGTACTCCACGGATCTGCTGAACTTCTGTATCGAAGACAGCAAAGAAAAGGGGAAGAAGGGGCTGTGTATCCTGGCGGCGGCGAAGAAGCTGCCGTTTCTGGCAGATCCCAAATTCCTGAGCCATAAGGGATTTGCTGTGTGTGATGAGGCGGACAACGGCATCCGACTGTGGTATCTGCCTTTTGAGGCGGATGCGGAAAAGCCCCGGTTCAGGGAATGCGCAAGGCATCCGCACATTGAAGAAACGGGATACGTGCTCTACTACACCAGCCAGTGTCCGTTTAATGCGAAATACGTTCCAATTTTGGAGCAGACGGCGAAAGAAAATGGAATCGCGTTCCATGCAATCCATATCCGGAGCAGAGAAGAAGCGCAGAACGCCCCGACACCTGTCACGAACTATGCGCTGTTTTGTGACGGAGCGTATCTTTCGAATGAACAGATGAATGACAAAAAATTCCTGAAGCTTGTGAAATCATAGGGGGACAGAATGGCATCAACGAAAGAATACCTGGATTATATTCTGGATCAGCTGTCGGATCTTGACGAGATCCGTTTCCGGCCGATGATGGGAGAATACATTCTGTATTACCGCGGAAAAGTATTCGGCGGGATCTATGATGATCGTCTGCTGGTAAAACCTGTTCCGGCGGCGCTGAAGCTTATGCCGGACGCGGAAATGGAACGGCCCTATGACGGCGCGAAAGAAATGATTCTGGTAACAGATCCGGATGACAGGGAATTTCTGTGCGGGCTGGTTCGGAGCATGTGGAAAGAGCTTCAGGAGAAGAGAAAATGATCAGAAATTTAGAAACCGATGAAAACGGCTGGTTCACCACCGGCATCTTTGATTCCAAAGCCTTTTTTCCGGGCGAGATGGACCTCATGATCTTTACGGATGACGGCGCAAGCCTGGAAGATGCAAAGCAATGCATCAGACATTTCAACAGTCTGGACGAAAAGCCTGAACTCATCGATTCCATCGAAAGACGCCTGGAGCGGTTCTTTCTGTACATGTACGACGAATGGGCTGCCATGGGGATCTACGACCGGATCGTGGAATCCCTGAAGGGTGTCAAAGAGGGATATGCCCGCGGGGAAAAGCTGAGCTCCTATCTGTCACGGCCGCACCTGATGATTTATCCTCAAAAGAACGGCGACGTCGGATACGGCATCGAGTGCGACTGCCCTTGGGAGCCCGAACACCAGTGCCTGATTCTGATCAAGAACGATGACTGTGTCTATGTGGGGGCGTCAGAGATGCTTGATCCATGGGATGAAGAGGATCTTCATTGCGTGTGGGATGATGAAACAGAATGACGGCCTGACGGCGCAGGGACGGCTGGCCATTTTAAAGCAAGCCGCGGGCATTTCTGCCCGCGTGGAAGCCCGAAATGACCGGCCCGCGCCTTTACTTGGCCGGCAGCCGCCCCGACACCCCATTTGTTTTATAATTTGGAGGGAAATTCAATGAGCATGAGAAGAAGTGTGCGCTCGTATGACGGACGGCGGTTAAGCGAAGAGGACCGCGAAAAGCTGCAGCAGCTGATGGACAATGCGGACAATCCCTACGGCATTCCGGTCGAATACCGTTTTCTGGATCCGGCGGCCTGCGGGCTGAAGTCTCCGGTTCTGAGCGGCGAGACCCTTTATCTGGCCGCGAAGGTAAAGCGTGTTCCGCATTTCGAAGAGGCCTACGGCTATTCCTTTGAGTCGGTCGTGCTCGGCGCGTGGGATCTGGGCATCGGAACGGTCTGGATCGGCGGAACCATGAACCGTGACAGCTTTGAAAAAGCGATGGAACTGCAGCCGGACGAGGTCATGCCCTGCGTGACGCCGGTCGGTTATCCCGCGAAGAAGCTGTCCTTGAAGGAAAACATGATGCGTAAGGGCGTGAAAGCCGATTGGCGCCTGGCGATGGATGAAATCGTCTCCGAGGAAGAAGCCGGCCGGCCGATGTCAGAGGAAACCCGGACGCGTTTCGGCGATGCGCTGGAACTTGTGCGATGGGCGCCGTCCGCGGTGAACAAACAGCCCTGGCGCATTCTGATCAAAGACGATGCCGTGCATTTCTATGAAAAGCCGGACAGCGGATTTGTGGGCGCGTCGACCGGCGATCTGCAGAAGATCGACGTGGGAATAGCCATGCTTCATTTTGTGAAGGGCATGGAGGCGGCCGGGAAAACGCCGGTGTTCGAAAACAGCGATCCGTCTCTGCCCGTGCCGGGAGACTGGACGTATATCGCAAGTTATCGCGTGTAAGACGCCGTAAACACAGGACCGCAGTATGATCATTCAAACCGGACAAAGAACCGATATACCGGCTTTTTACGCCGAGTGGTTTGCCAATCGCATCAAAGAGGGATTTGTCTGCGTCCGCAATCCGTACAATCCGAGCCAGGTGAGCAGATACCGGCTGGATCCGTCCGTCGTCGACGCGATCGGATTCTGCACGAAGAATCCGGCGCCGATGTTTCCTTATATGGATTTGCTGAAGGATTTCGGCCAGTACTGGTTCGTGACCCTGACGCCCTACGGACAGGACATCGAGCCGAACGTTCCCGACAAGCACCGGCTGATCGAGGATTTCCGGACGCTGTCGGAAACGGTGGGCGCGGATGCCGTCGGATGGCGGTATGATCCGATATTTCTGTCGGACAGGTATACGGCGGACTATCACCTGCGCGCGTTTGGGCAGATCGCGGAAAGCCTGAAGGGATACACGAAAACGGCCGTGATCAGTTTTATCGACCTGTATCCGAAGGTCCGAAAGAATTTTCCGGAGGCAAAAGAGGTGCCGAAGGCGGACCGGCTCGCGATCGGGAAGGAGCTCATAAGGATTGCGGCGGAATGCGGGATGACCGTGAAGCCCTGTGCGGAGGGCGACGAGCTCGCCGCCTATGGGGCCGACTGCAGCGGGTGCATGAAAATCAGCGATTACGAAAAGGCCATCGGAAAAAGGCTGATTGCGCCGAAGAAGAAGACCGCCAGAGCGGCGTGCGCCTGCTATCTGTCCTGTGATATCGGAGCCTATAATACCTGCATGCATCTCTGCCGGTATTGCTATGCAAATGCGGAACCGGCTGTCATCCGCGCGCAGTACCGCCGACACGACCCGGCGTCCCCTTTTCTGATCGGGGATTACATGGACGGCGATCAGATCCACGACGTACTGCAGGAATCCTGGATTGACCGGCAGGAGAGACTGTTCTGACGATTGAAAGCCGGGGAAAAACTATGAATACTGGCCCGAGGGCGCTCTTTGCGCCAACGGCAATCCCTACCATGGCTGCATCCGCCTCGGCAGCGTCAACAAGCTGGTCATCGGTTTTTCCGGCGGCGGTGTTTCGGTGAATGCGTTTACCGCCGCGCGGCCGCACCGGATCGGCGGCGAGGGCGAGATGTTCTATGCGGACGACGTTCACTTCGCCGACGTCGTTCCGAGGGTCGGAACCTACGGACGGTCGAAAAAGAATCCCTTCCGGGACTGGAGCCAGCTGTTCGTGCCCTACGCTACCGGGGATTTTCACTGCGGAACCGGGGATTTTCCCTATACGGATGGAAGCGGAAAGCCGGCGGTGCTGCATCACCACGGATATACCAATTTCCAGATGCTGCTGGCAAAGATCCGGGAACTGGTGCCGGATCCGGACCAGATCCTCGTGACCGGCTTTTCGGCGGGGGCCTTTGCCACGTCGCTGCTTACGGACACCGTCGTATCCGCCTTCCCGAACTGCCGGGACATCACCGCCTGCGTGGACAGCGCCATGATGCACTATGACTGGCAGCGCGTGGCGCGCAGCGTCTGGAAAGCGCCCGAAGAAATCGCTGCGCGCCTTACAGGCAGCGAGATCGTCACCGACAGTCTGCTGGCGCTGCACCGGAACCATCCCGACGTCAAAATCATGTACTGCTGCTCCGTGCGGGACGCTGCCCTGACCCAGATGGAAATGTATCTGGAAGACGGCCGATGGATCCCGGACAGGGCGGCCGGGGTTCATTTCCAGCAGATGCTCAAAGAAATGATGGAGCTTCTGCAGAAGGAAATCCCAAACCTGAGCACCTTTCTTTTTGACACGCCGGACAGAAACAGCAAAGACGCCGATCTGACTGTCCATTGCCTCTGCGGTTCCAATGCCGCCTTCACTACGGTTGTGGACGGGGTCCGCTGCGCCGACTGGATGAAGCGCGGCGTGGACGGCGAAGTAGTGATGCTGGGTCTGGGAAAACTGTAAAGGAGAACGTGCGATGAAAGCGGAAAGAATCGTCCTGAACAACGACTTCGCGCCGGTGCTCAGCGTGGACTGTTCGAGCCGGCATTTAAGAGAAAAAACCAGGAAGCCGGCGCCGTGCTCGCGCCCCTGTACGCCGCAGTCGATGCCGTAGCCAAATTGAGTCAGGGAACCTGTCCCCGTGACTCTCCTGCGGGCGTATTATGCCAATGAACGGTTTGCATAGACTGAATCAGGGATTTTCTGTTATTCGAGCGGATCTGAAGCAAGGCTTATTTTTGCAGCGGGTCTTCTGACTGCGGTACATTGCGGCCTTTCGCGTATCATTCTATGTAAACTTGGAAACCGCCTCGCTCTGACAGACGACGATCAGTCTGTGCGTGTCAGAGAGAGGTGTTTTTTTATGCTGCAAGTCAAATCACTTACCCTAACACACAGAAAAGATCTGAGAACGTTGATCAGGGATTTCAATCTCGTACTGAACCGCGGCGACAAGGCGGTCCTGATTGGTGAAGAAGGCAACGGGAAGTCTACATTGCTGAAATGGATCTTCGACCCGGGTCTGATCGATGACTATGCGGATGCAGAGGGAATCCGAACCACACAGGGAGAGATTCTGGGATATCTTCCACAGGAACTTCCGGATCATGATAAAAGGAAAACGGTATTTCAGTATTTTTCAGCGATTCCGGCTTTTCATGCAGCGGATCCGTCGGAACTCCGAAAAACGGCGGATGAAATGGGATTTCCAGATTCTCTGTTTTATTCGGATCAGGAGATGCAGTCGCTGTCCGGAGGAGAGAAGATCAAGATTCAGATGGCGGGAATCCTTCTTTCCCGGCCGGATATTCTCCTGCTGGACGAGCCCTCAAACGATATTGACATTGAGACACTTCAGTGGCTAGAAAAACGGATCAGTCAGTTTCCCGGCAGTGTTCTCTATATTTCCCATGACGAAACACTCATTGAAAGGACCGCAAACCGGGTGATCCTGATCGAGCAGCTGCGGCGGAAATCCGTACCCAGAGTGACGGTGGCAAATCTTCCGTTCCGTACCTTTATGGATGAACGTCAGAGGGCGTTCGATAAACAGGTGCAGGAGGCTTACAGCGAGCGCAGGGAAGAGAAAAAGGCTATGGAACGCTTTCGAAGGATTGAACAGACCGTGGAATCTGATCTTCGGAATATTTCCAGACAGGATCCTCATGGCGGCAGGCTGCTGAAGAAAAAGATGAAGGCCGTGAAGTCTCTGGGGAGGCGCTATGAAAGAGAACACGATGAGATGACCGAAGTGCCTGAAGTGGAGTCTCCGATTACGATTCAGCTGTCGCATCAGAAAGCCATGCCTGCGGGGAAAACGGTGATGGAATATATACTGCCGGCACTTCAATCCCCGGACGGGCGAATCCTGGCGGAAAACATCGAGCTGAAAGTAAGAGGGCCGGAAAAAATCTGTATGATCGGTGTTAACGGTGCCGGGAAAACAACACTGGTTCGGAAGATCGCTGAAGAACTCCTTCTCCGGCAGGATCTTTCCGTCTGTTATATGCCGCAGAATTATGAAGAAACGCTTCCGTTTGACCTCACTCCGGTCGAATACCTGGCACCTTCGGGAAGAAAGGATGACGTGACAACGGTGCGGACATATCTGGGATCCATGAAGTATACAAAAGATGAGATGCTCCATCCCATCCGGGAACTTTCCGGCGGCCAGAAAGCAAAGCTGCTGCTGTTAAAGATCAGCCTTGCAGAAACGAACGTCCTGATTCTCGATGAGCCGACCCGGAATTTCTCGCCCTTGTCCGGACCTGAAGTCAGAAGAATTCTGAAACAGTTTCCGGGAGCGATCATCTGTGTTTCCCATGACCGGAAATACATTGCCGAGGTCTGTGATCAGGTATACAGACTGACACCCCAGGGACTTGTGCGTGTGGAAAATACATGATGGCCGCAGCAATGGAAAGAATCGCATCAGGCCTCCCCGTAACTCTCCGCAGGCAGTTGTTGACTTATGTCGCAAACACGCCTACAATGGTATCTGACATATGTCGGAAAGGAGAGCTTATGCCAAGGCCAGTCCGATGCCGCCGGATCGAGCGGCTGCCGGTTTACCGCAGCTTTTCGCCGGACGACACAGCCGCCGCCGAGCGTGTGCAGATGACCGTAGATGAGTTTGAGACCCTGCGCCTTCTGGATGAGGAAGGACTCACGCAGGAAGCCTGTGCGGCCCGAATGAATATTGCCCGCACCACGGTCACGGCCATATATGAAAGCGCACGAAAAAAGGTGGCGGATGCCCTCGTTCACGGGAAACAGCTGCTGATCACAGGCGGATGCTGCGAGTTTGCACCGCTGAAGATCGATCAGGAGATCATGGAGAAAGGAGACAGTGCGATGAGGATTGCAGTAACGTACGAGAACGGAGAGATTTTCCAGCATTTCGGGCATACCGAACAGTTTAAACTGTACGATGTAGAGGACGGCGAAATAACGGGAGAGCAGGTTTTAGATACGAATGGAAGCGGGCACGGCGCACTGGCCGGATTCCTGCAGGCAGCCGGTGTGGATGCGCTGATCTGCGGCGGAATCGGAATGGGCGCGCAGATGGCGCTGGCGGATGCCGGGATCCGGCTGTATGCAGGCGTGCAGGGCCCGGCGGATGAAGCAGTGAAAGCACTGGCGGCCGGAACCCTTGCGTACGATCCGGACGCCCACTGTGATCACCATGGACACCATTCGGACGGAGAATGCGGTCATGAGCATTGCGTAAACTGAGTCACGGGGACAGGTTCCCTGACTCACGGAGGATGACATGAAACTGAAAAACGTTCTGATTGTTGTAAAAGAGATCGAACGATCCCGGCAGTTCTATCACGATCTGTTCGGCCTGAACATTGTTGTGGATCATGACGGCAACATGATTCTGACGGAAGGACTGGTGCTTCAGGAGGAGAAGTACTGGAAGGATTTCCTGGGGAAGGAGATTATCCCGAGGAACCATGCCGCTGAGTTGTACTTTGAGGAGCCGGATATAGAAGGCTTCGTGGAAAAACTGGAGAGACTCTTCCCGGAGGTGGAGTATGTGAACCGGCTGATGACCCACAGCTGGGGACAGAAAGTCGTCCGATTCTACGATTTGGACGGCAACCTGATCGAAGTAGGGACGCCGATGTAAGAAGGTGCCGGGGGAGTCACGGGGTTCCGCTGACTCGCCCAAAGAGTGAGTCAGGGAACCTGTCCCCGTGACTCAAAAAGGTGAGAAAGGAAACGTCTATGTTTTGTGCGAATTGCGGTGCGAATATCCCGGACGATTCGGTGTTCTGTCCGGAATGCGGTGTGCGCCTGGAGCAATACGAGGCTCCGACACCGACGCCGGCCCCCGCCCCGGCACCGGCTGTCCGTCCGGAAACCGGCATGAAGAAAAAGAAATCGCTTCTTCCGGTGGTGCTGGTGGTCCTTGCGGCGGCCGCCATCCTTGCATTTCTGCGCCGGGACGCCCTTCTTTCGCTGCTTCGCGGCGGGGATCAGCCGGAGGCGGAGCAGGCCGGGGCGAACACGGAGACCGCCGCACAGGAGTGGACAGAAGAAGTGCAGGACGCGCCTGACTTCGATGAAAACGAGGCCCCGCCGGTTACGGAACCGGAAACCGATCCGGCCCCACAGGAGGACGCATCTTCGGAGAACGCCGGGGAAACGGCAGAGGACGTACCCCAGGAGAATTCCGCGGACACCGGAAACGACACACCCCAGGCGAATCCCGGCGAAACGGAGCTTCGCTACGATCCGGTGGATTATGAAGCCTTTGTCACGCCGACGCTGGAGGATTTTATATGGGGAAATCCCACCATCCTGGCCGGAAATCTGCCCGAGGGAAGCGACCGCATTACGAACTTTGAAGAGGTCAAGGGCGGCTGGAAAATGTATATCATCGACGACCCCGCGGACGGGGAGGCCGGCGATGAACGGCTTTGCCGCTGCGCCTTCGGCGAAGACAGCAGCGGCAAAGGAATCGGTATCCGCTGGGACTATGTTCATACCGGCGAATACGGTGAAGGCTATATGGAAGAGCGGGACGACACGTTCTACTACGGCACGTGGGAGAACGGCTGCCTGGATGCGGTGGACGAAGGCAGCGGAAGCATCCTTCTGACGAATTTCTGGTATCTGGACGGCCATGAATACGCCGTTGGCCGGATGCGCGGCCCGGAAGGCCGGCCGGCGGCCGTGCTTCTGGTGCGGCCGTAACATCCGGCGCCGGGTTCCTTGAGTCACGGGGACAGGTTCCTCTGACTCATACCGCCAGCATCAGAAGCCGCGCAATCAGGGCGGCGAGCCACGCGATGGCGCACTGCCAGACCACGACGCCGACGGCGGTTTTTGCGCCGAGTTCCCGGCGGATCGACGCGATGGCCGCGACGCAGGGCGTGTACAGCAGGCTGAAGACCAGAAGCGGAACCGCTGTGGCAAGGCTCATGACGGAAGCGAGGCCTTCGCCGCTGCCAAAGAGCACCTGCAGGATGGAGACGACGCTTTCCTTGGCCATGAAGCCGGTGATCAAAGACGTGACGATCCGCCAGTCGCCCAGGCCGACGGGCGCAAACAGCGGCGCAAGCAGGCCGGCCGTCCAGGCCAGGATGCTGTCGTGGGCGTCGGACACCAGATTGAAGTGGAAATCAAAGCTCTTTAAGAACCACACGATGACCGAGGCCACCAGGATTACGGAAAAGGCCCGCTGCAGGAAGTCCTTGGATTTTTCCCAGAGCAGCAGCAGGACGCTTTTGGCGCTCGGCATCCGGTAATTCGGCAGTTCCATCACGAAGGGAACGGCTTTCCCGGAGAAGATGGTCTTTTTCATCACCAGCGCGGCGAGGATGCCCACGGCGATGCCGAGCACGTAGAGGGCGGTCATGACGACGGCGCCTTTGCCCGGGAAGAAGGCGTTGATGAAGAAGGCATAGATCGGCAGTTTGGCCGTGCAGCTCATGAACGGGGTCAGCAGGATGGTCATCCGCCGGTCGCGCTCACTCGGCAGGGTGCGGGTCGACATGACCGCGGGCACCGTGCAGCCGAAGCCGATCAGAAGGGGCACGATGCTGCGGCCGGACAGGCCGAGCTTTCGCAGCAGCTTGTCCATCACAAAGGCGACGCGCGCGATGTAGCCGCTGTCCTCGAGCAGAGAGAGGAAGAAGAACATCGTGACGATGATCGGCAGGAAGCTTAAGACGCTGCCGACGCCCTCGAAGACGCCGTCGATGACCAGCTGGTGCACGGCTTCGTTGACGCCGCCCGCCGTCATCGCGCGGTCGGCCAGCTCTGTCAGATGGCCGATGCTGGTGTCGAGCAGATCCTGCAGCCACGCGCCGATGAGGTTGAAGGTCAGGTAGAACACAAGCGCCATGACGCCGATAAACACCGGGATGGCCGTGTATTTTCCGGTCAGGACCCGGTCGAGGCGCTGGCTGAACACCTGCTGACGGCTTTGATGCGGCCGGACAACGCAGGCGGCGCAGACTTTTTTGATATAGGAAAAACGCATATCCGCGATGGCGGCGCTGCGGTCTAAGCCGCGCTCCTTTTCCATCTGCAGCGTGATATGCTCAAGCATTTCGATTTCGTTCGGGTCCAGCTGGAGCTTCTCGAGAATCCGCGTATCGCCTTCAATCAGCTTGGAGGCGGCAAACCGCACCGGGAGGCCGGCGGCTTTCGCGTGGTCTTCGATCAGGTGAATGACGGCGTGCAGGCAGCGGTGAACCGCGCCGCCGTGGTCGTCGGGACCGCAGAAATCCTGGCGGGTCGGCTTTTCCTGGTATTTTGCGATGTGAAGGGCATGGTCGACAAGTTCGACGATGCCTTCGTTTTTGGCCGCGGAAATCGGCACGACGGGTACGCCGAGCATGGCCTCCATTTCGTTGACCTTCACGGAGCCGCCGTTTCCGGTCACTTCGTCCATCATGTTCAGGGCGACGACGACGGGGATCTCCATCTCCAGCAGCTGCATGGTCAGGTAGAGGTTCCGCTCGATGTTGGAGGCGTCGACGATGTTGATGATGGCCCGGGGATGGGTGTTCAGCACGAAATCGCGGGAGATCAGTTCTTCGCTGGAGTACGGCGACATGGAATAGATGCCCGGCAGGTCCGTGATCTGTGTGTTGGCGTATCCGAGAATCGCGCCGTCCTTGCGGGAGACGGTGACGCCGGGGAAGTTGCCGACGTGCTGGCGCGAGCCGGTCAGCTGGTTGAAGAGCGTGGTTTTGCCGCTGTTCTGGTTGCCGACGAGGGCGAAGGTCAGCGTTTCCGTGTCGGGCAGCGGCGTGCCGGAGCCCTTCGGGTGGAACTTTCCGCCTTCACCGAGACCGGGGTGGGCAATGGTTTTTCTGTGCGCCGAAGCGGTTTCGGCCTGCAATTCGGAAGCGTCGACGGGCTCCACGTCGATTTTCGCCGCGTCGTCTAATCGCAGCGTCAGTTCGTATCCGTGGATCAGAAGCTCGATGGGGTCGCCCATCGGCGCGTATTTGATGACAGTCACTCTGGCGCCGGGGATGACACCCATGTCCAGAAAATGCTGCCGGAGGGCGCCTTCGCCGCCGACGGTGCGGATGACGGCAGTCTGTCCGATTTCCAGTTCTTTTAACGTCATTTCATCGCCTCTTCCTGTTTTATGTAAAGATCGTTGCGGTCAGAATGGCCGAAAACATCAGTGCGCAGCCCGCCCATTCCAGGGGGCTCATGGTCTGGTGCAGCACCAGCCAGCCGCTGACGGCGCTGATGACGGATTCCAGGCACATGATCATGGAGGCCAGCACCGGGTGCAGACCCTCCTGGCCGATGATCTGCAGGGTATACGCGACGCCGCTCGAAAGCACACCGACATAGAGCAGCGGCGCGGCGGCGGCGAGGACGGCCTGCAGGGTGGTGTGTTCGAACAGCAGGGCAAACCCGCCGGAAAGCAGTCCGCAGACAAAGAACTGGGCGCAGGAGAGGGCGATCCCGTTGCACCGCGGCGCGAAATAGGCGACGACGGTGATCTGGATGGCAAACAGGAACGCACAGACCAGCACAAGTCCGTCTCCGAGGGAGAGGGAAAGCCGGCCTTCCCCGGACAGGCACAGAAGCGCCATGCCGGCGACGGAGACCGCCACACAGACCCACAGAAGCGGCTTCGGCCGCTTGCCGAAGAAGAGCCCGAGCAGCGGGACGATGACAACATACAGAGCCGTGATAAAACCGGCCTTGCCGACGGTGGTCATGGAGAGGCCGAACTGCTGAAAATTCGTCGCGGCGAAGAGCGCGAGTCCGCAGCAGATGCCGCCGCGGATTTCCATAATGCCCCACAGGCGCCGCGCGAGGCCCAGTCCGGCGGGCAGCGCCGGCATCGGGTGTCCGTCCGGCGGGGCGGCTTTCGCGCTGCCGCGGCGCACGACGACAAGGGATCCGTCCGCGAAGCCGCGGCGCACGGCCCAGGGGACGAGGGGAAGCAGCACGAGGCTTCCGATCAGGCTGCGCAGGGACGTAAACGTAAAGCCGTCAAGGTGATCGGCGCCGATGCGCTGCGCGACGAAGGCGGTTCCCCAGATCAGCGAGGCGAAGAACAGCAGCCCGGCGCACCGGAACTGTTTTTTCTTTGAATTCATATTCAGGATTACCAGTTTTTTTGCGGAATGCAAGGCGCCTTAACGGCGTTTTTTCGGGTGACACGTCTTTCATGGTACGCTATAATATAGAAAAATTCAAACAGATTCGTTTCCTTCTTTTTTTTGCAGAGGGTGCTATGTTTTTTGGGAATACTTCAACGTCCGGCGAAGGGGACGGCACGGACCGCGGCAGACAGCCGTCCGGCCGTTTTCTGATCCCGGTTTTTCTGGTATATCTGCTGATTCTGTTCCTGGTGCTGTTCGCGAAGGAGCCGGTGGGAAGTTTTCAGTCCGTCAACCTGGTTCCGTTTGCGACCATCCGCCGGTACGTGGTCAGCCGTGAAATTTTTGTGCAGTCCTTCGCGATCAACAACCTGATCGGCAACGTGGTGCTGTTTATCCCTCTGGGGATCTACATCGGCCTCTTCCGGCCGAAGCGGATCGCGGTCAACACGCTTTTGGTCGCGGCCATCAGTCTCTTTATCGAGGGCATGCAGTACCTGCTGGCCGTCGGGGTCGCGGATGTCGACGACGTGATTTTAAATACCATCGGCGGATTCTGCGGTCTGCTGGTTTTCCGCCTGCTCGAGCGGGTGTTTCCGCAGAACGTCGCACGGGTGGTCGAAATTCTCGCGCCCCTGGGCGCGGTGGTCGTCGTGCTGGCTGTCTGGTGGGTCAACCGATAATTGTTTTCCGGCCGCAGGGCCGGTTTTTGAGGCCTTTTTGTTAGGAAAGGCTAAGAAAGTGTATTTTTCATGGAGCAGTATCTGGTAACGGGCATGAGCTGCGCGGCCTGTCAGGCCCGCGTGGAAAAGGCGGTTTCGGCGGTTCCGGGCGTGACGTCCTGTGCCGTCAGCCTTCTGACGAATTCCATGGGCGTGGAGGGGACGGCGCCGGCGTCGGAGATCATCGCGGCGGTGGAAAAGGCCGGCTACGGGGCCAGCCCGAAGACGGCCGCTTTGCCAAACGGCGGAAACGCCGATGCGCTGGCCGCGGAGGAGGAAGCGCTTCGGGACCGCGAAACGCCGAAGCTTCGGCGGCGTCTGATCCTTTCGGCGGCATTTCTTCTGGCCCTGATGTACATCACGATGGGCCACAACATGTGGAACTGGCCGCTGCCGGCGTATTTTTCGCACAACCATCTCGGACTGGCGCTGACGCAGATGCTGCTGGCTGGCGCCGTCATGGTCATCAACCGAAGGTTTTTCGAGAGCGGTTTTTCGTCCCTGATTCACGGCGCGCCGAACATGGATACCCTTGTGGCGCTCGGGTCCGGCGTGTCCTTCGGGTGGAGCGTTTTTGTCTTCTATGAGATGTGCGGCCGCGTGACGGCCGGCGCCGGCAATATGTCCCTGATGGAGCTGTACCACAACGAGCTCTATTTCGAGGCCGCGGCGATGATCCCGGCGCTGATCACGGTCGGGAAGATGCTCGAGGCGATGTCGAAGGGGCGGACAACCGATGCCCTGCGCAGTCTGATGAAACTGGCGCCGAAGGAAGCGGTGCTTCTTCGGGACGGCCGGGAAGTGACCGTCGGCATCGGCGAGGTGCGTCCGGGGGACGTGTTCGCGGTCCGGCCCGGGGAAAGCATCCCGGTGGACGGGCGCGTTCTGGAAGGGACGAGCGCCGTCAACGAGGCGGCCTTAACCGGCGAGTCCGTGCCGGTGGACAAGGGTCCGGGCGATGCCGTGAGCGCCGCGACGATCAACCAGTCCGGGTATCTGCGCTGCGAAGCATTGCGCGTCGGCGAGGATACGACGCTGTCGCAGATCATCCGGATGGTTTCCGACGCGGCTGCGACGAAGGCGCCCATCGCGCGGATCGCGGACCGGGTTTCGGGCATTTTCGTCCCGGCGGTGATCGGCATTGCTCTTGCAGTAGTCGCGGGCTGGCTGATCGCGGGTCAGGATCTGGCGTTTGCGCTGGCCCGGGGCATCAGCGTTCTTGTCATTTCGTGCCCCTGCGCGCTGGGACTGGCGACACCGGTGGCGATTATGGCCGGCAACGGGGTCGGCGCCCGGAACGGCGTGCTCTTTAAGACTGCGGAAGCGCTGGAAACGGCCGGGAAGGCGGATATCGCCGCCCTGGACAAAACCGGGACGATTACGGCCGGACAGCCCGAGGTGGCGGCGATGCATCCCGCGGCCGGCATCGACGAAGAGGCGCTGCTTCAGAAGGCTTATGCCTTAGAGGCACGCAGCGAGCATCCCCTCGCAAAAGCCGTCGTCCGCGCGGCCGAAGCGCGCGGCCTGCAGGCCGCGGACGTGGAGAAGTTTACAGCGCTGCCCGGAAACGGGCTGACCGCTGTCTGCGGCGGGCATGCGCTGCTGGGCGGAAGCCTTCGCTTTGCGAAGGAGAAGCTGTCGGAGGGGCAGAAGGAAGAATCTGCTTTTTCGGCGGACGAAACCCGGCTGTTTGATTTGGCGGAGCGTCTGGCCGGTGAAGGAAAGACGCCGCTGTTCTTCGCGGAGGACGGCCGGCTGCTGGGTGTGATCGCGGTGGCCGACGCCGTGAAGGCGGATTCCGCCGAGGCGGTTTTGGAGCTGAAGAATCTCGGCCTGCGGGTCGTCATGCTGACCGGCGACAACGAAAAGACGGCCCGCGCCGTCGCCGCGCAGGCCGGTGTGGACGAGGTCATTTCCGGCGTGCTGCCGGACGGGAAGGAAGCGGTGATCCGTGCGCTTCAGAAGGAAGGCCGCGTGGCGATGGTGGGCGACGGCATCAATGACGCGCCTGCGCTGACCCGCGCCGATACCGGCATCGCCATCGGCGCCGGCACGGACGTGGCGATCGACAGCGCCGATGTGGTGCTGATGAACAGCACGCTCAAAGACGTTCCCGCCGCGATCCGGTTAAGCCGTGCGGTGCTTACAAACATCCACGAGAACCTCTTCTGGGCGTTTTTCTACAACCTGATCTGCATCCCGCTGGCAGCGGGTCTGTTTGCATGGAAGATGAATCCGATGATCGGCGCGGCGGCAATGAGCCTGTCGAGTTTTACCGTCTGCATGAACGCGCTGCGATTAAACCTGGTGCGGATCCACGACAGCCGCCGGGATCGTCCGCGGCGGACGTTCCTGAAAAAGAAAGAACTGCCGGCGCCGGCGGTTCCGGAACCCGCGGAAGCGAAGGACATGGAAGCGAAGGACATGGAAACGAAGGACATGGAAAGGAAGCAAGAAATGGAACTGACCATCAAAGTGGAAGGTATGATGTGCGCACACTGTGAAGCCAGCGTGCAGAAAGGACTGCTGGCGCTGCCCTTTGTCGAAACGGCGGAAGCGTCGCATGAGACCGGCCTGGTCCGCATGACGCTGTCGGCGGAGCCCGACCTCGATGCCGTGAAAGCCGCGGTGGAAGACCGGGATTATACATATGTCGGGGTGCAGGCGTAAAACTGCGGTGGAAGCCGCGAAGACCGCGGACCCATGCGTGAAGGTTTTTAGAAAGAGTTTCGAATTATGAGAAAGACAAAACGCACCTGCCTGCCGCTGCTGATGACGGTGCTTGCGGTGTGCCTTCTCGCGGGATGCGGCAGAAGATCGCCGGAAAAGGTCAGCACAAATACGGTGAACGGATTCCTGTTCAGCTTTGACCAGCGGGAAAAGACAAGACAGCTGTCGGACGCTATCGCAAAAAAGGATTATCCCGTCAAAGCCAGCTGGTTCTTCGACATCGAGGCATATGAAAACGACCCGGAAGCAGAGCCTGACGTCCGGGAAACGGAAGACGCGGAAAAGATTCAGGAGATCTGCCTTGCCTTAAGCAACGCGATCATCATTGACAACGCCCACGACTACAGCACCAGCGCCCCCTACTTCGTCGAACTGGAGCTGAGCGACGGGACGGTGTGCAGATTCGATTTCGTATCAAAATCCGTCATCCGGCTGAGTGAGCAGAACTATGCGCTGGAAACAGACGGAAACCTGTGGCGTTTGCTTGCAAAATGAGTCAAAAGGAGTCAAAAGGGCCTGTCCCTTTTGACTCCTTTTGTTTGCGCGGGCAGTGAAACAGCCGGCCCACGCCACAGCTGGCGAGCGGCCGGTCATTTTCTATACCCACTTAAACCTTCGGGTCATCCCATTCCGCGTCAGCCAGATCTTCGGGCGGGGTGACCTTATCCACCGCGCTTTCAATGAGCTTGATCATTTCCCAGACCGAGCGGAACTGCACGGTTTTGTCTTCCTCCAGCCAGGTGATGCGGCCCTGCCAGCTGCTGTTCTGGCGGTGCTGGACACGCACGACGAAGGTGCCGATATCGCCATGCTTGCTTAACAGTTCATTGTCACTCATGATTCGTTTCCTTTCTGTGACACGGACCGGAGGTGTTTCCGTTTCCGTGAAGGAGCGCATTTTGGTGCCCGGGTGGGGAAACTGCAGCCAGTTGTACAGCATCTCCATGCGTAGGGTCATCTGTCCGATGCCGGAAAAGGGAACCGGGTTCGGACTGTAGCTGTGGTAGAATTCTCCGCGCATTTTTCCGCTGTTTGCGGCGTGGATGCAGAGAACAATGCCGTTGGGGGCGCCGATATACCATTGTGTCTTTGTCATATGAAAGATCCTTCCGAAACCCGGGTGTTTACGGCGTCCAGAAGACGCTGTTGACGTAATACTGAATCCGGGAGCGCTGCCGGCCGATGATGAAGCGGTCGTTGATGCGCTTTTGAATGATGCGGCAGTCCTCGTGGGTGGTGTTGATCAGCAGCACGAGGTACTGGCTTTTTCCGTACTGGGTCATCGCGTCGCCGCGGCGGACGGAACGTCGGACGGCGTCGCCCATCCGCTTGATCAGTTCGTCGTACTGCGGCCCTTCGGTGATGGGGTTCCCTTTGCCGTCGATACAGGTGCAAAGCATCAGGTAGACCGACTGTCCGCCGCGTTCGAGCATGCGCTCGATCATGCGGTAGATGCCGACGAATACCGGATAGCCGCACAGGTATCCGCCCTGGAACCGGTCGTTGGCGCCGGAAAGATCGGACTGGATGACGTCTAAGGCCGCGTGTTCGTGCTTTAAGCCGGATCCGAGCCGGTCAAACTGCTCCATCATCTTTTTGGAGGGGCGCAGGCCCTGCTCGTTGAGATACAGCTGGACGGTGTCGTCGTACAGCTGGCGGGCTTCGTCATAGCGGCCCAAGGACACCAGCGCCTCCATGGTCAGCACTTCCCAGTCGGCCAGCGGATCGATCCGCGCGGCCAGAAGGCCCAGATCCTCCAGCTGGAAATAGTCCTGCCGCGCTGACAATTCCGCGGCGGCCAGCTCCACGCAGCGGCAGAAAAGCTCTTTGTAGCGCCGGGCTTCCCGCGCCGCCCAGATTGAGGCGGTCTGGCTGGGCAGGAATTCGCCGCCGTAGCTGTGGGCCGCGTCCAGAAGAAGCGCCAGCTGTTCGTCGACGTCCATGCTCTCGTCGGCCTGCCGGCACAGATCCTCGAAGACCGACGCGTCTTCCACGACCGGGATGTCCGGTGTCCAGTAGAAGACACCCTTTCGCTGCTCGATGTAATTCACGTTCGGGAGCCCGGATTTTTTCAGTTTGTTTTTCGTGTTGTAGATGACGCTCTGCAGGGCGTGGTGGATGTCCTCGATATCGCGGTTTTCAAACAGCAGATCCTCGAGCTGGTCCCGCGGTACACCGCGCAGTCGGTTGTGGATCAGGATCTGCAGCAGGTTCACCGACTGGGAATCGCTCGCCTTCGAACCGCCCGCGATCAGCTTGCCGTTGTAGCGGACGGAAAAGCTGCCGAACATCCGGATGTACAGGGTATCTTTCTTTTCTTCGGTTTGATTTGCGTTCATACGGTTGCCTCGCCTTTACTTGTAAAGCCATTTCTCCGTGCGGGCTGCGTTTCGCGTAAACACCGGCCGGAAACTACAGGGACAGGCGCTTCTGCATGTTTTCATAATTGACGCAGGAGACGAGCGCGGTTTCCTTTGTGATCTTCCCCTCACGAAACAGTTTTAACAGGCTGCCGTCCATCGTGCACATGCCGTCGGCGGCGCCGGCCTGCATCGTCGATTCGAGCTGGTGCAGCTTGTCCTCGCGGATCATGTTCTGTATGGCGGGGGTGGACTTCATCACCTCGAACACGGCGGTCTGGCTGCCGTCCGTCGAAGGCACCAGCTGCTGGCAGACCACGCCTTTCAGGATCTGCGCCAGCTGGATCTTCACCTGGGCCTGCTGATTGGCCGGGAACACGTCCAGGATCCGGTTGATGGTGTTGGCGGCGCTGGAGGTGTGCAGCGTCGACAGCAGCAAAACGCCGGTTTCCGCGGCGGTCAGCGCGGCGGAGATGGTGTCGTAGTCGCGCATTTCGCCGAGCAGGATCACGTCCGGGCTTTCACGCAGCGCGGAGCGCAGGGAATCGAGGTAGCCGGGTGTGTCGATCGAAATTTCACGCTGGGTGACAATCGCCTTGTCGTGCCGGTGGATGTATTCGATCGGGTCCTCCATCGTGATGATGTGGCAGTCGCGGCTCTTGTTGATCCGGTCGATCATACAGGCTAAGGTGGTCGATTTTCCGGTGCCTGCGCTGCCGGTGATCAGGACGAGGCCTTTTTTGTTGTCGGCTAAGGAAAGCACGTTTTCCGGGATGCCTAAGGCCGCCGGATCGGGCAGTCCGAATTTGATCACGCGGATGACGGCGGCCAGCGAACCGCGCTGGCGGAACACGTTCACACGGAAGCGTCCCATGTGCGGAACCGCGAAGGAGAAGTCGTCGTCTGAGCCGCTGTCGAGATGGACGCGGCTGCGCCGGCTGGTCTCATAGATCGATGCGGCCAGGACGTCGATGTCGTCCGGCTTCAGCGGGTCCTCCGTGCTGCGGTGCTGCCGGCCGCCGCATTTAAACGTGACCGGAAGGCCTGCGACGAGAAAGACGTCGGAGGCTTCCAGTGCCAGTGCTTTCTGCAGAATTTCCTGAAGGGTCATGTCGGGTCCTTTCTTAAACCGGGCCTTACGGCTCCTGCCAGAGATGGCCGATGCTTTCATCCGCCTCCCACACGTGTTCGTGGCGCCAGGAGAGGATGTCGAAGGCACCGTCCTCCGACGGACGGATTTCCATGTGAAGAAGCGAGCCGTTTTCCGAAAGCGTGCGCGTATAGGTGCCGCCGGCGGTTTCTTCCCAGCCGGACAGGGCGGCGCTGCCGTCTTCATACAGGGCGGCGATCCGTTCCTGCCCCTGTGTCTCCAGCACGTACCGGGTGCGTACGGTTTCGCTGTATTTGGACGTGAGGGACAGATCGGCGCGGGTGGTGGTCAGGGTCAGAACCGAAAGCACGGTCAGGCAGATGCTCAGTACCGACAGAAGCAGCGCGAGCGGTCCGAGGCGTATGGGATTCTGCTGCATCCTACTGTCCTCCTTTCCGGAAGTGCGCTGTCTGCAGCGTGTACAGAACGTTCCCGGTGTCGGCGCGGCGGACGGTGATGTCCGCGTAGTCGAGGGTCCCCGCGGTCTGCGGTTCGCTCCTCCAGAGCAGCTCCACGGTATAGATGCCGTCGGGATCGGGGGCGAGACCGCGGTCATAGGCGGCCTGCACGAGGGAGGTGCCGTCGGACGTGCCCGATAGGAGTTCACCGAGCCGGTCCGGGCTGTCCGCGGCGGCGAACGCCTCGGCGGTGTTCTGCGCGAGGGTGACGGCGGCATTGAGATCCGCGGCCTCGGCAGACCGCACACGGCTTCGGCCGAAAACGTCCGTCAGCACGAGGATCACGAAAACGAACGCCAGCACGAGCAGCAGCGTTTCCACATAGAAGGCGGTCAGGGAGGCGTGTTTATTCATCGGACACCTCCTTTGCTGCGCGGGGAAAACCGGACGGTGCCCGCGTCTGTGGTGACGGAAAGAAGGCCGTCTTCGTTGAAATCGGCAGAGAACGTCGACGAAGGCGCGATCACGGATGCCATCGCCGGATCCGGAGCCGCGCTTTCGGCGGCATAGTCTTCCACCAGGTTTCCTTCGTATACGTACAGCCGCAGGCAGTAGCCCGTGGTGCCGTCCGCGACGGACAGAAGGGTTCCATAGGCGGCGTCTTCGGTGATTTTTATGCCGTCGGCGGTATCATAGGCTTTCAGGGTTGTGTGCAGATAGGAAAGCAGCGCGCGCTGCCGCATGTTGTCGGTTTCGCCGGACACGGCCGCCTGGTAGGAGCGGGCGCCGAGGACGACAAGCATCAGGAATCCGGCGAGGAACAGCGCCGTCATGCCGATGGTATACAGACCGGTCGAAGAGGAGGAACGCGTTTTCACCGGGCACCTCCTTTGGCGGCATGTTTCGGGGTTACGATGACGTCCGGCGCCAGATTGGAGGCGAAGGCGTCATAGGTGACATAGTAATCGTCCGTGTTGATCTGCAGGCCGTAATTGTCCTGCAGGTATGCGAGATTCGGCGGATAAACGCCTTCCACCGCATAGCACTGCAGCGCGGCCTGTTCGATGGCCGCGCGGATGGAAGCCGCGCTGTCTTCGTCCGACGGTCCGGGACGGCCCGCGAGGAACAGAACGCAGACCAGGACGACGGCGCAGGCGGCGGCCAGCCAGGGAAGTTTGCTCTTTTTTGCGGCATCTGAATACATGGGGCGCCTTTCTACAAGCCGTTTAACCGACGGCGTTCATCATGCCGATCAAAGGCAGCATCACGGAAAGCAGCGTCAGGGCAACCGTGACCATCAGCACACCGGACAGAAGCGGGGTGACGATGCCGACGAGGCGGTCCGTCAGCGCGCCGCAGTTTTCCTCCAGCAGGCCGGACAGGCGGCTCAAAACGGATTCCATGCTTCCGCTGCGCTCGCCGGCTAAAAGCATCCGCCCGTACACCGGTTCGAACAGCTGCTCGTCGTAGGCGGCCTGGGCGATGCTGTGGCCTTCTTCCATCCGCCGCACGCAGCGCTTCAGCTTTTCCTCGACCAGCGCGCAGTCCGTCATGGGAATGCTGTTTAAAACGGCTTCGTCCTGCATTTCGCCGCTGGCGATGAAGGTGTTCAGCGCGGAGGTGAAGCGGTACATGCCCAGATTTTCGAGAATCGAAGCACAGGCCGGAATCCGGGTCAGGATTTTTTCCACGAACGGACGCTTCGGGCTGTTCCACAGCAGCAGACCCGCGACAAGCAGCGCGGCCAGCAGGATCATGGCCGCCAGCGCGATCCAGCAGAGGGCATAGGCTGCACGGATGTAGCTGAAGGTGGAGGCGGCAAGGCTTCCGGTCAGCCGGTCGTAGACGCCTGAAAAGGCCGGCAGCACCATCGTAATCATCACCAGGAGCACGGCGATGATCAGCACCAGCATCGCGGCCGGATAGACGACGGCAGAGCGCAGCTTTTCACGGATCGATTTCTGCCGGGTGTAGTATTCCGAGAGCCGGAACAGGATATCCTCCAGACGGCCGGAGGCCTCGCCGGCTTCCACCATGCGCAGGGCGTAGTCCGGGAAGATGCCGCTTTCCTTCATGGCGCGGCCGAGGCCCGAGCCTTCGTCCACCTGCGTCTTCATGACGGCCAGCCCGGTTTCCAGCACACCGCCGGTGCGGTGGCTGCTCTGCAGCAGGCCGACGGCTTCATCGGCCTGAATGCCGGCGCGCAGCATCATACCCATGCTTTCACAGAAAGCGGATACGCCAAGATTGTCCAGTTGCTGTTTGCTCATGATGGCCTCTTTCCCTGATCAATAATAATAAACATCCGCGTAGTTGCTGCCGTCGCCGATAAACGCGTCGTCGCTTCCGTTGGCGGAAAACGTCAGATCCAGCCGGTTCCACTCGCCGGGCCGGACTTCAAAGGAGACGGTGACCCAGCCGGTCTCGGCGGTATAAAACATGTTCCAGGCATGATACAGATCGTCGGGAGACACGTAGCCGAACACCATTTTGACGGGGATCCCCTGGCTGCGAAGCATGGAGGCGGTCAGCGCCGCGTAATCAAAACAGATGCCCTTTCCGCTTTGCATCGTTTCATCCGGGACGGGAACATAGCCGGCCTTGACGGTGGCGGCCTTTTCCCGGTCGTAGGTCACGGTGTCACAGACGTATTCGTAGACGGCGGTGACTTCGCCGAGGGCCGTCCCGGCGGTTTTCGCCAGCTCGGCGGCCTTTTTGACGCATTCGGATTCGGCGCTGTAATTCACATAGATGCTCGGAAGCAGGTACGGCGCGAATTCACTGGAGAGGACGACCGCCGCTTCGGTCGAGAAGGCCTCGGCATATTTGCTGTCCACCACGTTTTCCATGACGCGGAAGCGGTAGCTGCCGTCGCCGCAGGACAGCGGGAAAAAGGCGGGCGTGCCGTCGGCCGGAAGATCATAGGTGTAGGTCTCTTCGCCGCAGAGGACCTGGAATTTCAGACGGCTTTCGGACCATCCCCTGGCGGCGACATAGCCGTCGGAGAGAGAAGAAACGTCGATTTTGGCCTTGTCGGTGCCGAGGGCGGCTTCCTCGGAAAACGCGGGCATGGAAAGGGCTGGAGCCTGATAGGCGCCCGCGGAGGACGGCCGGGACGATCCTTTGGATTCCGTTCCGGAGGAATCCTTCGCACCGATGCCGGAGGAAGCCGGGCGAACAGAAGCGGCTGCGGAGACATCGTCCCCGCAGCCGGAAAAAAGGGCGCAGGAGAGCGCAAAAACAGCCAGCAGGACTGCCGACAGCCGCAGATGCTTCCGAAGGCGTCCCTGCCTGCGGAAGCGGCTATGCTGTTTTTGCATGCGCCACTTGATGTGTGTCACGGTAAATCCCCCGGCGAAACGCCTTGCGATGCACGCGGGCTTTAGAACAGGCCGGAAATCACGCCGTTTTCGTCGACGTCGATCCGCTCGGCCGCGGGAACCTTCGGCAGGCCGGGCATCGTCATGATGTCGCCGGTCAGTGCGACGATGAATCCGGCGCCGGCGCTCACCTTCAGATTGCGCACGGTGACGGTAAAGCCGCTCGGCGCGCCCAGAAGCGCAGGGTCGTCGGAGAAGGAATACTGTGTCTTCGCCATGCAGATCGGCATGTTCCCGAAGCCCAGTTCCGCAAGGCGCGCGGCCTGCTTCTTCGCGGCGGACGTCAGCTCCACGCCGTCCGCGTGGTAGATCTTTTTGCAGATGGCCGCCAGTTTTTCTTCGATGGTCAGGTCGTCTTCATAGCTGAAGCGGAAATCGGCCGGCGTATCGCACAGGCGCACCACTTCCTCGGCCAGCGCCACGCCGCCTTCGCCGCCCTTTGCCCACACCTCGGACAGGGCGACGTTCACGCCGAGCTTGCGGCATTCTTCCTCGACCAGCGCCAGCTCGGCCGCCGTGTCGGTGGGGAACGCGTTCACCGCCACGACGCAGGGCAGGCCGTAGACGTCGCGGATGTTGGAGACGTGCTGCAGCAGGTTCGGCAGACCCTTCTTCAGGGCGTCGAGGTTCTCCATGTTCAGATCGGCCTTGGGCACGCCGCCGTGGTATTTCAGCGCGCGCACCGTCGCGACCACCACCACCGCGTCCGGCGCCAGGTTCGCCATGCGGCACTTGATGTCGAGGAATTTCTCCGCGCCAAGGTCCGCCGCGAAGCCGGCTTCGGTCACGACGTAGTCGCCGAGCTTCAAGGCCATGCGGGTGGCGGTGATGGAGTTGCAGCCGTGGGCGATGTTTGCGAAGGGTCCGCCGTGGACGAAGGCGGGCGTGCCTTCCAGGGTCTGGACGAGATTCGGCTTTAAGGCGTCCTTTAAAAGCGCCGCCATCGCGCCCTCGGCCTTTAAGTCGTGGGCGGTGACCGGGGCGCCGGCGTAGGTGTAGCCCACGATGATGCGTCCCAGACGGGCCTTCAGATCCATGATGTCGGAGGCCAGGCAGAAGACCGCCATGATCTCCGAGGCGACGGTGATGTCAAAGCCGTCCTCGCGGGGTACGCCCTGGGCTTTGCCGCCGAGGCCGTCCACCACGTTGCGCAGCTGACGGTCGTTCATATCCACACAGCGCTTCCAGGTGATCTGCTTGGGATCGATGCCCAGCGCGTTGCCCTGCTGGATGTGGTTGTCAAGCATGGCCGCGAGCAGGTTGTTCGCCGCGCCGATGGCGTGGAAGTCGCCGGTGAAGTGCAGGTTGATGTCCTCCATCGGGACCACCTGCGCATAGCCGCCGCCGGCCGCGCCGCCCTTGACGCCGAAGACCGGGCCGAGGGAAGGCTCCCGCAGCGCTACGACCACGTTCTTTCCGATCCGGCGCAGGCCGTCCGCAAGACCCACCGACGTGGTGGTTTTGCCTTCGCCGGCCGGCGTCGGCGTGATCGCCGTCACAAGAATCAGCTTGCCGTCGGGGCGGCCCGCCTGATCCTTCAGCAAAGAGAAGTCGACCTTGGCTTTATAGCGGCCGTACTGCTCCAGGTATTTTTCATCGATTCCGGCGGAAGCCGCCACTTCCGTGATCGGCAGCATCCGGCATTCCTGTGCGATTTCAATGTCTGACTTGTATCCCATAACGGTCCTCCTGATCGGTTAACAGACGTCGCATTAACTATACCTTTCCGAGCGGGATTTTTCAATAATAAGGAAACGGTTTTTCCGCGGCGCAACATTCTTCCCGCCGGCCGCGGTTATGTGATAAAATGATGCTGTCGATACTGTCAGAGTAGGGTACACGCGTTAAGTGCCCCGGGATGGGAAGTTGCCCGGGGACGAAGCGAAACGGATGCCGGTCCGAAACGGACGGCGGCCGCAGCTTTACCTCGCGCGGTGTGTGCCCGCATCCGCTGTCAGGAGGAGCATTCCTCCTGGAAAGGAGGAATCATGAAGAAAATGACGCTTTACACCTGGGTCACCCTGGGCCTGCTGCTGGCGATGCAGGTGGTGCTGACCCGCTTTCTGTCCATCTCGGCGTGGAACATCCGCATCGGCTTCGGCTTTGTGCCGGTGGTGATCGCCGCGGTGCTCTACGGCCCGATTCCGGCCGCGATCTTAGGCGGCGCGGCGGACTTTCTGGGCGCGATCCTGTTCCCGTCGGGGCCGTTTTTTCCGGGCTTTACACTGACAGCCGCGCTGACCGGCCTGGTCTGGGGGCTGTTCCTCTGGAAAAAGAGCCACTGGATTTACAGCCTGCTCGCGGTGCTGATCGTGCAGTTCGTACTGGGCCTTCTGCTGAACACGTACTGGATTTCGTTCCTCTACGGCTCGTCCTTCACCGGGCTTCTGGCCACCCGTGTGGTGCAGGCCGCCGTGCTTTGCGTGGTGCAGTTCATCTGTGTGCGGCTGATCGTCCGCTTCGCGCCCCGGCTGCAGGGGCTTTCCGCCGGGACCGGGGCAGAGGAATAAACGAGGGATAACAGATATGGATTCACTACAGAACACGGCGGAACGCGCGCTGACGCAGCAGTCGCTGTCGGCCTTTGCCGAGGCGCTTTCCGCAAAGGTTTCCGTCCCGGGCGGCGGCGGCGCGGCGGCCTATGCCGGCGCCCTCGCGGCGTCTTTGGGCGCGATGGCCGCACGGTTTACCGCCGGCAAGAAGAAGTTCGCGGCTTACGAGGAGGATCTGGCGCGGATGCTGTCGGAGCTGGACGCGCTGCGTCTGCGGTTTCTGGCGCTGGTGGAAGAGGACGCGGCCGCCTTTGAACCGCTGTCCGCGGCCTACGGCATTCCGAAGGACGATCCCGCCCGCGCGGACATCCTGCGCGGCGCGACGCTTCAGGCCCTGGCACCGCCCTGCGGGATGATCGCCTGCTGCGCAGGGACCATTGAAATTCTGGAGGAACTGGCGGACAAATGCAGCCGCCTGATGATTTCCGACGCCGGCTGCGCCGCGGCGGCGGCGAAGGCCGCCATGGAGGCGGCCTGGCTGAACGTGCTGGTGAATTCGCGCTCCCTGCCGGAGGATCCGCAGGCGCAGCGTATGGAGGCCGATGCGCGCACGCTGTGCGACGCGTACCTTCCCCGGGCGGCGGCGGTCTACGAAAAAGTGCTGGAGATACTGGAATGAGTGAACTCTTAAAAGGCGCGCCGGTGGCGGCGGCCCTTACACAGGACGCGGCAGAACGCGCCGAAGCCCTGCAGAGCGCCGGCGTCGTGCCGACCCTCGCAATCCTGCGCGTGGGGGAGAACGAAAGCGATTTAAGCTACGAGCGCGGTGCGCAAAGCCGCTGCGAAAAAGCAGGGATTGCCGTGCGCCGCATTCTGCTGCCCGAAACGGTGACGCAGGCGCAGATGGAAGCGCAGATCGAGGCGGTCAATGCGGATCCGTCGATTCACGGCCTGCTGATGTTCCGCCCGCTTCCGCGGCATTTAAACGAAAAGAAGCTGTGTGAAATGCTCGCGCCCGAAAAGGACGTGGACGGGATGACGTCCGGCTCCGCGGCGGCGGTTTACGCCCAGACCGGCAGCGGATACGCGCCCTGCACGGCGCAGGCCTGCATGGAGATCCTGTCTTATTACGGCATTCCGGCGGACGGCGTGCGCGCCGCCGTGATCGGGCGCAGCCTGGTGATCGGCCGTCCGGCGGCGATGATGCTTCTGGCCGCGAACGCGACGGTGACCGTCTGTCATACGCATACGCGCAATATGAAAGAAATCTGCCGCGAAGCGGACATCCTCATCGCGGCCGCCGGTGTGCCCGGGATCGTGGATGCCTCGTACGTCCGCGCCGGGCAGACCGTCATCGACGTCGGCATCCATGTGCGCGAAGACGGAAGCCTCTGCGGAGACGTGGATTTCGCGTCGGTACAGGAGGTGTGCGGCGCGGTGACGCCGGTGCCCGGCGGGGTCGGCGCGGTGACGACGGCCGTTCTCGCAAAGCACGTGATCGAGGCCGCCGAAAAGGCAAGGACAAAGGGAGGAAACTGATATGCCGGGAATGAAAACCCACGATCTGTTCGGCATCTTGGCGGCGAAGGAAGGCTTCCCCGCGCATCTGCAGGAATCCGTCGGCATGTATCCGGCGGCGTTTCATATCGGTCTGCAGGGGCCGGACCTGTTTTTCTACAGCGTCGCGCCCTGGACGTCGTTTCCGCTGAATCCGGGCAACGCCATGCACCGCTATGCGACCGGCACGTTTTTCGCGCGGCTCTTTGACGTGCGCGCGCTGCTTTCCGAGGGGGAAAAGCGCATCGCCGACGCCTACATCTGCGGTTTTATCGGTCATTACACCCTCGACTGCATCTGCCATCCCTATGTCTATCACCGCACGAAGCACCTGTCCCACGACGGACTTGGCACCTATGACTTCGGCATGCACGTCTTCCTTGAAACGGATATGGACAATGCCTGCGTCCGTCATTACACCGGGCTCGGCGCGAACGATTACGGCATCGAGACGCAGCTGTCGGCGAGCCCCGAGGAGAAGCAGGTGATCACGGAGCTGGTGTACCGCGCGATGCACGCGGCCTACGAGCATTTCGACGAGCCGGTCGAAGAGCAGGAAAAGGTGCGCGCAGCCGGACGCATCCAGCGCCGCCACATCCGGCAGTCGCTGGATCTGCTTCCCGTGACAGCGAAGCTGTTAAAGGATCCCTCCGGACGGAAGAAACTGTTCCTGCGGACGGTCGAACAGTATTTCGTCGGCTACGCGGTGATTTCCGGCATGCTGTCGGTTCCCGGGTTTGAGAAGTACCCGGATCCCTGCAACGAGGAGCATCATCCCTGGCGCAATCCCTGGGATCCCGCGAAGGAGGAGCGCACGGAAAGCGTCTACGACCTGATGGACGCGGCCGCCGCCGAGCTGCGGCAGCGCGCACGGCTCTATGAACAGGCCGCAAAGGCATCGGACGCGGCGGAGGACTCGGCTGAAGCGAAGGAGGCATGGATGCCGCTGCGTCAGGCGCTCGGCAGCCGCGCCTACGGCAGCGGGGAATAAAACGCCGGAAAAGGAATTGTTTTCCGCCGCAGGGATCATGTATAATAAAAGTTAGTGAATCTTTTGCGTTTTCATCGTGCGCAGACAGGCTTTTTTAAAGGAGGACATTATGACGATTGCGGAACTGAAGGACACGGCACTCCGCGTACGCCGCGGCATCATCGAAGGCGTACATGCAGCCAAAGCGGGCCATCCCGGCGGATCGCTTTCTGCAGCGGAAATTTTCACCTATCTCTATTTCGAAGAGATGAACATCGACCCGGCGGATCCGAAAAAGGCGGACCGCGACCGCTTCGTTCTTTCCAAGGGACACACGGCGCCCGGTCTGTACGCGGCCCTTGCCGAACGCGGCTACTTCCCGGTCGAGGATTTAAAGACCCTGCGTCATCTGGGCTCCTATCTTCAGGGCCATCCCTGCATGACCCATACGCCGGGCATCGACGCCTCTTCCGGTTCCCTGGGCCAGGGCATCTCCGTGGCCTGCGGCATGGCGATTTCCGCGAAGCTTTCCGGTGACAGCTACCGCGTCTACACGCTCTTAGGCGACGGCGAAATCGAAGAAGGTCAGGTCTGGGAGGCCGCCATGTTCGCCGGCTTCCGCAAACTCGACAATCTCTGCGTGATCGTGGACAACAACAACCTGCAGATCGACGGCCCCATCACCGAGGTCAACTCGCCGTATCCGATCGCGGACAAGTTCCGCGCGTTCAATTTCCATGTCATCGAAGTGGCCGACGGCAACGACATGGAGCAGATCGCGGCGGCGTTCAAAGAGGCCCGCGAAACCAAGGGCATGCCCACCGCCATCATCGCGAAGACCGTCAAGGGCAAAGGCGTTTCCTTCATGGAGAACCAGGTCGGCTGGCACGGCAAGGCCCCGAACGACGAGCAGTATGAGATCGCGATGAAGGAACTCGCGTAAACGGAAGGGAAGGTGAAATCAATGGCAGACGTAAAGAAAATCGCTACCCGCGACAGCTACGGTAACGCGCTGGTCGCCCTGGGTGAGAAATATGACAACGTAGTCGTTCTGGATGCGGACCTGGCCGAGGCCACGAAAACCGGCACCTTCAAGAAGGCCTTTCCGGAGCGCCACATCGACTGCGGTATCGCCGAGTCGAACATGGTCGGCATCGCGGCCGGCATCGCCTCCACGGGCAAGGTTCCGTTCTGCTCGAGCTTCGCGATGTTCGCGGCGGGCCGCGCCTTCGAGCAGGTGCGCAACTCCGTCGGCTATCCGCACCTGAACGTGAAGATCGGTGCGACCCACGCCGGCATCTCCGTCGGTGAGGACGGCGCGTCCCATCAGTGCAACGAGGACATCGCCCTGATGCGCACGATCCCGGGCATGACCACCATCAACCCGGCGGACGACATCGAAGCGAAGGCCGCCGTCGAAGCCGCTTACGCCATCGACGGTCCGGTGTATCTGCGCTTCGGACGCCTGGCTGTGCCGGTGATCAACGACACGCCGGATTATAAATTCGAAGTGGGCAAGGGCATCGTGCTGCGCGAAGGCAAGGACGTGGCGATCATCGCGTCCGGTCTGGAAGTGGGCGAGTCCTTAGAGGCGGCGAACCGCCTGGCCGAGGACGGCATCGACGCGATGGTCGTCAACATCCATACC
>JAZQBE010000109.1:0-22415 GCA_045545575.1 Shuttleworthella sp. | reverse complement strand
GCAACATCATGGAAGCGGTCAAGAAAACCAAGGCGGCCTCTCCGGATCTGCAGGTCATCGCCGGCAACATCGCCACCGGCGAGGCAGCGCGCGCCCTGATCGAGGCCGGCGCGGACGCGATCAAGGTCGGCATCGGCCCGGGCTCCATCTGCACGACGCGTGTGGTCGCGGGCATCGGCGTTCCGCAGATTTCCGCGATTATGGACTGCTACGAGGTGGCGAAGGAATACGATATTCCGATCATCGCCGACGGCGGCATCAAGTATTCCGGCGACATGACGAAGGCCTTGGCGGCGGGCGGCAGCGTCTGCATGATGGGCTCCATGTTTGCGGGCTGCGACGAAGCGCCCGGCAGCTTTGAGCTGTACCAGGGCCGCAAATACAAGGTGTACCGCGGCATGGGTTCCATTTCCGCCATGGAAAACGGCAGCAAGGACCGCTACTTCCAGGAAGGCGCGCGCAAGCTCGTGCCGGAAGGCGTGGAAGGCCGTGTGGCGTACAAGGGCTCCGTGGAAGACACCATCTTCCAGCTGGTGGGCGGCATCCGCAGCGGCATGGGATACTGCGGCTGCCCGACGATTCCGGAACTGCAGGAGCGCGGACAGTTCGTTAAGATTTCCGCCGCCTCCTTAAAGGAATCGCATCCCCACGATATTCATATCACAAAAGAAGCGCCGAACTACAGCGTCGAAGAGTAAGCATCGTTTTTCATGTTTCGCCGCGCGGTGCGGGATTGTCCGCATGTGCGGGTGCGCTTGGAAGTGCAAAAGAGTATGCCCGAAACGAGCGGGCATACTCTTTCGTGTTTTCTTAACCTGTCGTTTTTTCGGAGGATTTATGCGTTTTCGCCCCTGTATCGACATCCATAACGGCCGCGTCAAGCAGATTGTGGGCGCGAGTCTTCGGGACGAAACGCATTCCGCCGACGAAAACTTTGTCTCCGAAAAAAGCGCCGCGGATTATGCCCGGCTCTACCGCGAGTACGGGCTGCGCGGCGGTCACGTGATCCTCCTGAATCCGTCCGGAAGCGACGCCTATGAGGCCACGCGGCGGCAGGCGGCGGAAGCCCTCGCAGCCTGGCCGGGCGGGCTGCAGGCGGGCGGCGGCATCACGGCGGAGAACGCCGCGGAGTGGATCGATGCCGGCGCGTCCCACGTCATCGTCACGTCCTACGTCTTTCACGGCGGGCGGATCGACGAGGAACGGCTGCGGCGGCTGGTGAATGCCGTCGGGGCGAAACGCGTCGTGCTGGACCTGTCCTGCCGGAAGACGGACACGGGCTATACCGTCATGACGGACCGCTGGCAGAAGAGCGCCGGGGTGATCGTTACCCCCGACCTGCTGCGCGCCCTGGAGCCCTGGTGCGACGAGTATCTGATCCACGCGACGGACGTCGAGGGACACCGGGCGGGCGCCGACGAGGAGCTGCTTTCCATGCTGTCTGCCTACGAAGGGCACCCCGTGGTATACGCCGGCGGCATCGGCACCATCGACGACCTGCGCCATGTCAAAGCCCTGACCGCGGGACGGATCGACGTAACCATCGGCAGCGCCATGGCGATGTTCGGCGGAAGCCTGGACCTCGCGGACGTGCTTGCCGCGTGTGACTGAACTGTAAAAGAAAAGGAAAAGAACGATGGCACATGTAAACGCAAACTTTCAGAAACTGCCGGGAAGCTACCTGTTTTCCGACATCGCGCGCCGGGTGAACGCCTACAGCGCCGCACACCCCGAGGCGGACCTGATCCGCTTAGGCATCGGCGACGTGACCCAGCCCATCGCCCCCTCCATCCTCGCGGCCATTCATCAGGCCACGGACGAGATGGGCCGCGCGGAGAGCTTCCACGGCTACGCGCCGGATCTGGGCTACGCGTTCCTGCGCGAGGCGATTGCCGAAAAGGTGTACGCGCCTCTGGGCACGTCCGTCACCGCGGACGAAATCTTTGTTTCCGACGGCGCGAAGAGCGATTCCTCCGCGATTCAGGAGCTGTTCGCCGGGGATTCCGTGATCTCGGTCACCGACCCGGTGTACCCGGTGTACGTGGACAGCAACGTCCTCGCCGGCCGCTGCGGCACCTATGACGCCGAAACCGGAAAATGGAGCGACATCGTCTATCTTCCCTGCACGGCGGAAAACGGCTTCGTGCCGGCGCTGCCCGAGAAGACGCCGGATATCATCTACCTGTGCATTCCGAACAACCCGACCGGAACGACCCTGACGAAGGACCAGCTGCAGGTGTGGGTGGATTACGCGAACCGCACCGGCGCCGTCATCGTCTACGACGCGGCCTATGAGGCCTATATCTCCGAGCCGGACGTGCCCCACAGCATCTACCAGTGCGCCGGCGCCGAAACCTGCGCCATCGAAATCCGCAGCTTCTCCAAGAACGCCGGATTCACCGGCGTGCGCTTGGGCTACACGGTGGTGCCGAAGGCGCTTGTCCGCGACGATGTATCGCTGCGCGACATGTGGGCCCGCCGCCACGGCACGAAATTCAACGGCGCGCCCTACATCATCCAGCGGGCCGGCGAAGCCGTCTTTACGGAGCAGGGCCAGCAGGAGATCAAGGCCCAGGTGGCCTACTACATGCGCAACGCGAAGACGATCTACGAAGGCTTAAAAACCGCCGGCTACGAGGTCTACGGCGGCGTCAACGCGCCCTACATCTGGCTGAAGACGCCCGACGGCATGAGCTCCTGGGATTTCTTCGACGCCCTGTTAAACCGTGTCAGCATCGTCGGCACGCCCGGCAGCGGCTTCGGGCCCAGCGGCGAAGGCTACTTCCGCCTGACGGCTTTTGGAACCTATGAAAACACACAGCGCGCCATCGAGCGGATTCAGAAGGGATTCTGATCCGCGGCAGCCATCATATCAACGAAACAGATCGGAAAGGAGGTCAGTACCGTGTCAGATACGAAGACGGAAGTTCTGTCGGAAGAATCCCGCCAGAAAATGGAAACCATGGAACATAGGGTCCAGCACGGCCGTGACCGTGTGGTTGACACCAGCAGCCTTTCCGATCCGGAAGAGATTTACCGTCTTCTGATCGAGCGCATCAACCGCTACCATCCGAACACGGACATCACGCTGATCGAGAAGGCCTATCGCGTGGCGACGGAAGCGCACAAGGACCAGCGGCGGCGTTCCGGCGAGCCCTACATCGTCCATCCGATGTGCGTGGCTTTGATCCTGGCGGACCTCGAGCTCGACAAGGAGACCATCGTCGCCGGCATCCTGCACGACGTGGTGGAGGATACCGACTGGACGACGGAGGACGTCAAACGCGAGTTCTCGGACGAAATCGCGGTGCTCGTCGACGGCGTGACCAAGCTGGGCCAGCTGGCCTACGACGCCGACAAGGTGGAGGTGCAGGCGGAAAACCTGCGCAAGATGTTCCTGGCCATGGCCAAGGATATCCGCGTGCTGATCATCAAGCTGGCGGACCGGCTGCACAACCTGCGCACGCTGCAGTACATGTCGCCGGAAAAGCAGAAGGAAAAGGCCCGGGAGACCATCGAAATCTACGCGCCCTTAGCACAGCGCTTAGGTATCAGCAAGGTGAAGACCGAGCTGGACGACCTGTCCTTAAAATACCTCGAGCCGGAAGCCTACTACGACCTGGTGGAATCCGTCGCGCTGCGCAGAGAAGAGCGCGACGAGTACATCCAGTCCCTGGCGGACGCCGTCGAGGAAAAGATCCGGGAAGCCGGCATCCACGCCGAAATCTACGGCCGCGCGAAGCATTTCTTCTCCATCTATAAAAAGATGGTGGGCCAGAACAAGACCTTAGACCAGATCTACGACCTGTTTGCGATCCGCATCATCGTGGACACGGTGCGGGACTGCTATGCGGCCCTCGGCGTCATCCACGAGCACTACACGCCGATCCCGGGCCGGTTTAAAGACTACATCGCGATGCCGAAGCCGAACATGTACCAGTCGCTGCACACGACGCTGATCGGCCCGAACGGCACGCCCTTTGAGATCCAGATCCGCACGTGGGAAATGCACCGCACGTCGGAATACGGTATCGCGGCCCACTGGAAATACAAGGAAAGCGGCGAGGGCGCCACGGTCAACCAGGAGGAGGCAAAGCTCAGCTGGCTGCGCCAGATCCTGGAATGGCAGCGGGACATGACGGACAACAAGGAATTCGTCAGCCTCTTAAAGAGCGACCTGAACCTGTTTTCCGAAACCGTGTTCTGCTTCACGCCCCAGGGCGAGGTGAAGAACCTTCCCGCGGGATCCACGCCGGTGGATTTCGCCTACCTCATTCACTCCGCGGTGGGCAACCGGATGATCGGCGCGAAGGTGAACGGCCGCCTGGTGCCCATCGATTACCAGATCCAGAACGGCGACCAGATCGAGATCATGACGTCCCAGAACAGCCGCGGCCCGAGCCGCGACTGGCTGAAGATCGTCAAATCCTCCCAGGCGCGCACGAAGATTAACCAGTGGTTCCGCGCCCAGGACAAGGAAGAAAACATCCTGCGCGGCAAGGAACTGGTGGCGGCCTACGCGAAGGCCCGCAATCTGCCCTTCGCCGAGATGAACAAGCCGGAGTACCAGGCGCGCGTGCTGCACCGCTACGGCTTTCACGACTGGGACAACTGCATGGCCACGGTGGGCCACGGCGGCCTGAAGGAAGGCCAGGTGGTCAACAAACTGTATGAAGGCTATCTGCGCGACCATCCGGACGTGCTGACGGACGAGGATATCCTCCGCGCCATGTCCGAGCGCCGGGCGATTCTCGAGGACCAGAAAAGCGGCGACGACGGCGTGTCCGCCCAGAAAGGCAGCATCCGCGCCCGCGGCAGCGGCATTGTGGTGCGCGGCCTGCACGACATGTCCGTGCGCTTTTCGAAGTGCTGCAGCCCGGTGCCCGGCGACGAAATCATCGGCTTTGTCACCCGCGGCAGAGGCGTGACGATCCACCGCACCGACTGCGTCAACGTGGTGAACATGTCCGAGGAGGACAAGCAGCGCCTGATCGAGGCAGAGTGGGAGAACGGCGATCAGACGGACGGCGAGCTGTACCGCACGGAGCTGCGCATCTATGTGAACAACCGCACCGGCATGCTGGTGGACGTTTCCCGCGTATTTACGGAGGCCGGCATCGATATCCTGTCGATCCATTCCTCCGTCAGCAAGACCGGCGTCGCGACGCTGGCGATTTCGTTTAAGACCCACGGGAAGGAAGAACTGCGCAGCCTGAACGAGAAGCTGCGGCAGATCGACGATGTGATTGACATTGAGCGCACGGCCGGGTAATGCGGCCTGCGCTCTCTTTTTTGAAGGAAATGCAATGATCCCTGTCGGATTGAACAAAGCAGATTTTGAATACGATATTTACGCCCTGACCAAGGCATTTTACCCCCGTGAGACGCCCCAGATGTTTTACCCCGAGGCGGTCGCGGCCGGCGTGGAAGGCGGGCGGACCGCCGGGGACGTGTGCGCGGCGGAGGAAGAGAAGAACATGCTTCTTCTGGTGTCCTATGACGCGCAGGTCCTGTGCGCCCGGCTGTGGAACGTGGCCGAAGCGGCCGCGGAGGTCCTCGCGCGGATGCAGGCGGGAGCGGATGTTTTTGCCTCCGACGTGCGGCAGAAGGAAACGGATGCAAAAGCCGGCTGGGCCGTGGAGAAAACCGCCGACGGCGTCCGGGGCGTCACCGGCTGCGGCGGGCTGGACCGGATCGAGACCAAAAACCGCCTGAAACGGCTGCTGTACCGGATGTACGCCGCCGAAAGCGGACGCACCCTGCCCTGGGGCTCCTTAAACGGGGTGCGCCCGGGAAAGATTCCGATGGGGATGCTTGCGAAGGGCGCCGCAGATGAGGAAATCCGCGATCTGATGCGGGAAAAGTATCTGGCGTCCGATGAAAAAATCGCTCTGATCACCCAGGTGGCCCATCGGGAGCGGGAAATGCTTTCAAAGATGCAGGGAGAACCGCTGGACGGATGGAGTCTGTACATCGGTATTCCCTTCTGTCCGTCCACCTGCCTGTACTGCTCCTTTACGTCCTATCCTGCGGCGGCCTGGACCGGTCGGATGGACGATTATCTTTCCGCGGTGGAAGCGGAAATCCGCTGGACGGCCAACGCCATGAAGGGACGCCGGCTGGACACTATCTACGTGGGCGGCGGAACGCCTACGACCTTAAGCCCGGATCAGCTGCGCCGGCTCTGCCGGATGGTGAAGGAGCACCTGGATCTGTCGGCCCTGCTGGAGTGGACCGTGGAGGCCGGCCGCCCGGATTCCATCACGCCGGAAAAACTGGCGGTGCTGAAGGAAGAGGGCGTCAGCCGCATTTCGGTGAATCCGCAGACCATGAAGGCGGAAACCCTAAAGCTGATCGGCCGCGCCCACACGCCGGAGCAGGTGAAGGAAGGCTTTTGGATGGCGCGGGAAGCCGGCTTTGACAGCATCAACATGGACATCATCATCGGCCTGCCCGAGGAGACGGAAGAGGACGTGGCCCGCACACTGGCGGAAATCGCTGCTCTCGGCCCGGATGACCTGACCGTGCATTCGCTGGCCATCAAGCGGTCGTCCCGGCTGCGGATCGAGTGGGAGCAGTACGAACAGTATGTGATGGAAAACTCCGCCGCCCACATGGCCCTCGCGGCGCAGACCGCGGCGACGCTGGGGATGTCGCCGTACTATCTGTACCGGCAGAAGAACATCGCCGGAAACATGGAAAACATCGGCTACGCAAAGCCCGGGAAAGAGGGCCTGTACAACATCCTGATCATGGAAGAACTGCAGTCCATCGTCGCCTTAGGCGCCGGCGCCATCACGAAGCGCGTTTTCGCCGACGGCCAGACGAGACGCTGCGAGAACGTAAAGGACGTGGAGCAGTACATCGCCCGGGTCGATGAGATGTGCGCCCGGAAGGAGGCGCTGTTTCTGCCAGGCAGTGTGTCGGCGGATCAGGTGCCGAAACGATAAGACAACAAAAGGGGGAAGATCACAATGGGGAAGAACACAATGGGGAAGAAGACCGGCAGCGCGCGGCTGTGGCTGATGATCTGGGGGCTGGGACTGGCCGGACAGATCTGCTGGAATCTGGAAAACTCGTGGTTTAACACCTTCGTCTACGCGAAGATCGGCAAGGATCCCTCCGTCATTACGGGCATGCTCATCTGCTCGGCGGCGGCGACGACCTTTTCCACGTTCTTCTTCGGCACCTGGTCGGACCGCAGCGGAAAACGCATGCGTTTTGTGGGCTGGGGCTACATTCTCTGGGGCCTCTTTACCATCGCCTTCGGGCTGACGGAGTTCATCAACAAGGATCTGTACCTGCTGGCGGCGGTTTCCGTGGTGCTGGCGGACACGATTATGAGCTTCTTCGGGTCCATGGGCAACGACGCGGGCTTCAACGCCTGGATCAACGACCGGCTGGATGACACCAACCGGGGTCCCATCGGCGCGGCTTTGGCGACGCAGCCCGTCATCGGCACCATCTTGGGCACCGTGGTGGGCGGCCTTCTGGTGGGCAGTGACGACAACTATCTGCGCCTGTTTACCGTGATGGGCATTCTGGTCATCGCCTGCGGCGTTTATGCTCTGGCAACCCGCCGGCCGGACGACGAAACAGCTCCTTCCGTCCGGGGCAGCTTCTGGAATCAGTTCTTTTCCGTGTTTGCTTTTCGGGAGTTTTTCTCGCATCATGAGCTGCTGCTGGTCAATACGACGGTGGCGGTCTTCTTCATCGGATTCAACGCCTATTTTGCCTACATCGGCAACTATCTGATCTATTATCTGGGCTACACCGCGGACCAGATGGGCATCATCGAGGCGGTGCCTCTGGTGCTGTCCATGCTGACGGCGATCCCGGTTTCCCGGCTGATCAACCGCGGCTGGCACATGGCCGTGGCGATCGCGGGCGCCGTGGTGAATGCCCTGGGCCTTCTGATTCTGCTTCCCATCACCCGGGAGCAGATCGATCCTTCCAGCCTGTTCTGCGGCCAGCTGTGGCTGGGCATCTTCGTGCTGGGCATGGGCTACATCGCTTTCCTGCAGACGACGAAGGTCTGGGCAAAGCAGCTGTATCCGGAGAACAGCAAAGGGCAGTTCGAAGGCATCTGGATCATCTTCTTCGTGCTGATCCCCATGATCGGCGGATCCCTGCTGGGCGAGCACGTCGTGCGCCTTTCCGGCGAGACGTTCATCGATGCAGCCAGCGGGCAGATTTCCTATGTGCCCAACGGAAAAATCTTCCTGTTCGGCATGATCCCGGTGCTGCTGTCCGTGATCCCGGCTGTGCTGGCAGGGAGGATGCGGAAAAAGTAAACCAAAAGAAAGGACCGGTGGACTTACCCCGGCAATCTGCAAAGCTTCACATGATAAGGGCCATGGTTTTCCGTGGTCCTTTTTATATTGACGCATACAAGATTCTGTGATACCATGCAAAAGACGATAGTTATAGTCTTGTGGCTTGCCAGAATGGAATGAGATGATATGAAACTGTTTGATTCGGAACTTCAGGTGATGCAGGTGCTTTGGGATCAGGGTGATTTACAGGCCACACAAATCGTTGACATCTTAAAAGAAAAAATCGGCTGGAACAAGAATACAACCTACACCATCGTCAAAAAATGCGTTGATAAAGAATATATCCAGCGCACAGATCCCGGTTTTTACTGTCATGCCCTGATTACATTAGATGATGTGCGCCAGGCCGAAACCCAGACCTTGGCAGACCGTCTGTTTGACGGCGCGGCGGATAAATTGTTTGCATCCCTGGTTTCCGGCAGGAAACTGACAGAGAAAGAATTAGCTGAGATTAAGAAGATCATACAGAATATGGAGTGAATCGGATGCTTGTTTTGTTTCGTTCTGTGATATCCATCAGCCTGACATGTGTGCCGGTGATTCTTCTGCTGGCGTGCCTGCATCGCATTCCGTTTCGCCATTTGTCGAGACGGTTTCTGGCGGTGCTGTGTCTTGTGACGGCTGTGCGTCTTTTGATTCCGTTTCAGCACACCGCATTCCTGCCGGTAGAAATTGGGAAAACCACAGAATATTCGGGTGACCGAAATGCGGCAGATCAAAACGCCCTCCGCTTCGAAAAAGAAGAAACGTCCCACATCGGACCGGCAGCCCTCCAGCAGGATGTATCCGTGAATTCCTCTGCCGTCTTAGGGACGCTGACCGGCCAGGGCCCTTTAGGAACGCTGATTTCAGATTTTATCCACGAGGCAGATAAAGATTTCTGGCTTCATGCCAGCCTTGCTGTGTGGCTTGCCGGAGTTGTGGTATGGATCGTCCTGGGAGTCGCTGCCTATGAACTGACACTGCATCGGCTGAAAACAGCTGTTATGGATGATGACCCCTGGGTGCTTTCGTGGATTCGTCAGAATCGGGGCCGAAAAAATGTAACCGTGTGGCGCTCGGATGCGGTAAAGGCCCCCATGACGGCGGGTGTTTTCCGGACCAGGATTTTTCTTCCAAATACAGAGGCCTACAGAGACCGCACATCCCTTGAGATGATTCTCTGTCACGAAATGGCCCACGTGAACCATTATGATCTGCCGGGGAAACTGATCCTTTTGGCGATGCTTGCCCTTCACTGGTTCAATCCTCTGGCCTGGATTCTTTACCGGATGTGCAATGCGGATTTCGAATATGCCGCCGACGAAGCCGTGATTCGAAAGCACGGCAGCTCCCAAAAACAGAACTATGCCCGGCTGCTGCTGGCCGCGAGCATCGAAGCGCACTCATTTTTACCTGTCAATCCCTTGCGTGAAGGAGGTGTTTCCATGCGTATGAAAGCATTGGCGGACTATGACGAAAACCGTCGTCCGCAAAGAAAGATTCTGTATATTGCCCTGGTCTGTCTGCTGGCAGCTGCGGGCGCGATCACCTTCTGGCACTTCCGGCCGCTTCCGGAATCCCTGAAAAAAGCGACGGAATACAACCGGTTCCTTGCAGCAGAAATAACCTATACCGATCCCTGGGATACAGATTCCCTGCATTTAAGCCCGTCCTACGCTGCCATGAAGGAACAAGACGCGGACGGCATCATCGGTGAGCTGTCCATCCCATCGATAGACGTGAAGCTTCCGATCGTATATGGTGCGGCACAGGAAACGCTGGACAGCGCAATCGGGCACCTGGAAGGATCGGCCCTGCCGGCCGGCGGTCCTGATACACATTCTGTACTGGCTGGGCATCGGGGCGCGCCGGATCGGAAATTCCTGACAGATCTGCATCTGATGGAGCTTGGCGATACGTTTACGATCACGGTAGACGGCGCGGCGCTTTCCTACCGGGTGGATCAGATTACAGTCATGCATCCTGCAGACGCAGACAGCGAAACGGAATCCGCATTTTACAGTGATGAAGGTGAACCTATTGAAGCTCTGCTGGCTCCGGTGGAGGGTGAAGACCTGGTCACACTGCTTACGACAACGCCCTATGGTGTGAACGAAGGGCGCCTGTTAGTGCGGGGACATCGGATAAATGCATTGTAACATGTTTTGATAAGGATAAAGAGTATTACTGCATTTGGACAGTTTATTTATATTGATGTAGAGGTTAGAATTGGTAATGATGCGCCAAGTGTATATGTAAACAGCACCCTTGTTTGAGATTAAAATAGCGGAAGGACTAGGACCGTGAAGAGCGCACGTTTACGCTGGACCATTGCGACCATTGTTATTCTTCTTCTGATAGGGGTTTTTATCCTGACAACAATCGGCGGACCGTCCAGACAGGATTTGGAAAAGAATATTCTTGCAGTTGAAGGCGAGGGGCGTTCCGTGTTTTATCTGGAAACCGGCGATGACCGTGTATTTGGAGCGGTTGCGTTCCCTGCAAATAGCGTATTCAGCCGTGACGATATCTCATATTGGATCGCTGTAAAACCGTTCAGTGGAGTTGGCGGTTACCGCAATGTCATCAGTGGGCGATTTAGTGACTTTGATTATCTGTCTTATGATGCAGGGGAACGTGGGACGTTGTTGTTTTCCGCAAATTCACAAAGCATAGCAAAAGCCGTGCTGACTGACGAATCAGCCGTGGAAACGGTGATTCAGGTGGATCCGGATACCCCGTTTGTTATTCACTGCAGAGCGAATTGTAAAGCCGTGTTTTATAACATAGATGGTGAAATGGTTTCTACGGGACATGTGATGGAATTGTAAATTCGCTCGTGAGGTGCGCAGACCATAAACAAATGTAAACACCTTTCATTCTGCTGGCGCTTGTCATTCTGCTGAAAAACAGGAAGGGAGAATAATTGTCAGCAGCGGCTGCACCGGCCGTCTGCAATCCGGATTTTTGTAAACACATCCAGCCCGGGCACTTCGTTGCCATCATGAACCGTTAATACCAGCGCGCGTCCGTTGCGGTGAGTCAGAATGTACTCCAGCATCGCGGCGCGCGTTTCTTCGTCCAGTCCGCTGAAAGGCTCATCCATGACCAGCAGCGGGCTGCTGCAGCAAAGAGCTCGTAAAATGGCGCATCGACGCTGCATGCCGCCGGAATAGGTTTCTGCGGGCTGAAGGGAAGAAGGGGTGCCAAGGATGGTATCCAGTTCCGCCGCGAGCATGTCGTACCGGCGGCTGTTCTGTTTCGGATCGGTCATCCAGATCTGGTCCGCGCCGGTAAACCCGGGGCAGAGACGATTCTCCTGAAAGACCGTTCCGGCAAAGACAGGCAAAGTCCCGTCCGCCAGTTCTGGTGCCCAGGTGACCTGCCCTTCATCGGCCGATGTCAGATGCAGAAGCAGGGAAAGCAGCGTGGATTTGCCGCTGCCGGACGCACCGGTGACCATCAGCAGATCGCCCGGGAAAACGGCAAGATTGACGTCCGTCAGGATGTGCTGATTGTCAAAACTTTTTGACGCGTGTGAAAGCTGAATGAGGGGGGAGTCCGCCTGCATCCGGGATGCCGATGACAGCAGGAAATCGGAATCGCCGGATGCCTGCCGCACAGCGAGTCTTCGCTTTTGACAGCGGAATACGAGGCGGTTGGTCACCGCGTGCAGCAGCCAAACAAGTGCCCGGTCGGATACCCATGCACAGAAAATAATGACGGCGGTGTAGGCGAGAAGATCGCCGGTTTCCAGATAGATTTTGGAGCGGTAGAGCTCGTTTCCGAGCGTGGCCTGTGCCTGCGCGATGACTTCCGCGGCGACGCCGCTTTTAAAGGCCATGCCGACGGAAAGCGTCAGAGCCGTTTCCAGCGACGGAAGCGCCGCCGGGATTTCAATGCATTGCAGCAGCGAGCGGAACGGGAACCGGAACACGGCTGCCATCTGACGCAGCTTCGGATCGGCAGCGGAAAGGCCGGTAAGGGTGCCTTGATAGACGATGGGAAAGACAATGATGGCACTGATGTAGATGGCGATGGCACGTCCGCCCACCCAGATCAGAACCAGAATCACGAAGCTGGCCACCGGAATGGAGCGAAGTGTGGCGGTAAACGGTTCCAGAAAAGCGCGAAGCCATTGCAGACGGTAAGCGGCATAAGCCAGCAGGACAGCGCTACCGGCGCCCAGCAGCAGACCTCCTAAGATCCGAAGCCAGGAAACAGCCAGCGCCAGATAAAAACGCTCCGTCATCAGCAGATGCCCCAGGCGCACGACGGTTTCCACCGGGCCCACCAGTAGAATGCTGTTGTGTACCGCGACAGAAAGCAGCTGCCATAGAAGCAGCCACAGAAGGGCGATCAGGATGCGTTTTTTTCCGGATGGTTTTTTCATGAGGGGTGTCCTTGATATAGAAATGCCTCTGCGGCGTTCCGCCGGCAGAGGCATGGGCAAAACAAATCGGGTTACAGCTGGAAATAGAAGTCTTCGGCCGGCATGGCACCGCCGACGGCCGCCGGATCAGCGGCAAAGAGCGTCTGCAGATAGCCGGACAGCAGCTGCTGCATGCCGTCCTCGGCGGTCACACAGGCAATTCCGCAGTAGGGAAGTGCCTTTGCGGCGATGGGGGCCTTCTCGATGATGCCGTACTTCGCCACCAGTTCCGCGGTTCCTTCCACATCTTCCGTGGCTTTCGCGGCGCTGGCTTTCTGCTCTTCAATGAAGGTCTTGACGGCTTCCGGATGTTCTTCCAGGAATGCGCGGCGTACAATCGTCACGCCGGTAACCAGGCCGGATCCGTTGTTCAGCGCATCCCAGGCATCGCCAAGGGCAAAGGCGGTGTGCAACGCCTGATTCTGCTGCTCGGCAACCGTTACGAAGGGCTGCGGCAGAACGGCGATCTGCATGGGATCCTCCGACAGAACGGAGGCCACCTCAGTGGCTTCCGAACGGAAATCGATGTTCACGTCCGGCACTTCATAGGCATCGATCAGGTAGCGGATGGCATATTCCGGGGTCGCGCCCTGACCGGTGGTGACGATGGTCTTGCCGGCCCAGTCCTTGATGGAAGTGATGGCCTCGTCGCCGGTGACGCAGTACAGCACGCCAAGCGTGTTCAGGTTCAGCACGCCAATGCCGCCTTCGGTTTTATTGTACAGCGTCGCGGCTAAGTTTGCCGGGACAAGGGCGATATCCAGCTCGCCGGACACGACGGAGGAAACGATTTCCGTCGGCTGCGCGGACATCACGAAAGAGTAGGAACCCTTCGTGTTGCCGGCTTCCGCGGCGTCCATCAGGTTCACTAAGCCCATGGAGGTCGGGCCTTTTAAGGAGCCGACGCGGATCAGCACGTCGTCGGCCGGGGATTCGTCGGAAGCGGCGGATGGATTGGAAGCATCCTCGGTATTTTCATCTTCTTCGGCGGCAGGTGTTTCTTCTGCAGCCGCGTCCGTTTTATCTTCTGCGGGCGTTTCCGTGTTTTCTTCCACAGCCGCAGCCGGGGCCGTTTCTTCCGCAGCGGGCGCCTTGCTTCCGCAGCCTGCCGCGCAAATCAACAGGCAGAAGGCCGCCAGCAGGGCGGGAAGGGTTCTGTAAAGGTGTTTGGTTTTCATTCTTTTCTCCTTTTTATTCCAGCGGCAGTTCTTCCTCAAGAATATCCGAGGCAGTCTCAAGCACGGTCAGAAGCTCGTCAATCCATTCCGGCGCGCCGTCAAGAGTTCCGTCATACGCTAAGGCAATGCCCAGATCGTTGACTTCGTCCATCATATCGAGAATCCGCTGGTTTAAAGAAGCGGCCTTTGAGATCGCGTCCTGTGTCATGATTTGAATTCCTTTCCGTTCGCTGTCGCAGCCAATGTGCACCGCCTCAGTATAGACCAGTGTGAAAAAACAAGCAAGGGGAGGGACGGCAGGACAGGGAGCGGTTTTGGCCCAAAACCCAGGCCGCAGGCCGGCTTGCCTCTCGCCGCCACAAATAGTGTGTCCTCCCCGCCGCAAGTATGCTATAATTCATTAGTTAAAGCGGCGTGCGGCGGGGAAGAACCGCGGCGAGCCGGCTTCTAAGGGGAAACGGAGCAGGTGATGGATTTCATACGACAGGTTCTTTCAAACGAAGTACTTGTGGCGGCGGCATTCGGATGGCTGGCGGCTCAGGGCGGCAAGATGCTCGTGGAGTTGGTGAAGGGGGATTTTTCATGGGCGCGCTTGGCGGCGGCCGGCGGGATGCCGAGTTCGCATTCCGCAACGGTCACGGCACTGACGGTGGCGACGGCGCTGACGTACGGGGCGGACAGTTTTCCGTTTGCCATCGCGGTGATCTTCTCGTTTATCGTGATTTATGACGCCCGCGGTGTCCGGTTTGAAGTCGGCCGGATCGCGAAGGCGTTCAACCAGATGCAGGAACGGCAGGTTTCCCAGGGGGAAGAACCGCTGTATGTCAAACCGTTAAAGGAACTGGTGGGGCACACGCTGCCGCAGATCGGTGTCGGCATGCTGCTGGGGCTGGTGGTCGCGTTGATTGTCTGCCTGCTGTGGCAGGCGTAACGCACAGACAGAAGAAAGCACAAGAAGGAGCGAATCATGGCATCATTTACCTACTATCCGCAGGGCGTCTGCTCGCGGCAGATTGATTTCGACATCGTGGACGGCAAGCTGCACAACGTGCGTTTTGTCAGCGGCTGCAACGGCAACTTAAAGGCCATCGGCCGTCTGCTGGAGGGCGAGGACCCGAAGCGCGCGGCGGACATTCTGCGCGGAAACGACTGCGCGGGCCGCGGAACGAGCTGTGCGGATCAGCTGTCGAAGGCGCTGGATCAGGCGCTGGCGAAGGTGCAGGCATGATCTGCATTAAAGGCGCGCGGGCGATCGATCCGGCTTCCGGACGGGATGAAATCGCGGATATCGTCATCGGAGACGACGGCCGCATTGCCTATATCGGTCCGGACGCGCAGCGCGCGATGGCCCAAAAGACGGATACGCCGGCGGATGCACTGCTGGCGGTGCTGGGAAACGGCGATTACAGCGAGGCCTGGTTTGACGAAGTGATTTCGGCGGACGGGCTGGCGGCGGCGCCGGGGCTGGTGGACATTCATGCCCATTTCCGCGATCCGGGGCAGACCTGGAAAGAAGATATTTACACCGGCGCGGCGGCTGCGGCGGCCGGCGGATATACGACCGTGGTGTGCATGGCCAACACCGTGCCCCCGGTGGACTGCACGGAGGCGCTTTGCGATCTGATCGAGCGCCAGAAGGAGCTGCCTGTCCATGTGCTGCAGACCGCGAACGTCACCGTGGGCATGCAGGGAAAAGAGCTTACGGACATGGACGCGCTTTCCGCGGCCGGCGCCTGCGGGTTTACGGACGACGGCATTCCGATCACCGATGAGCGCGTGCTTCTGGCGGCGCTCGAAAAAGCGAAGGAGCTGGATCTGCCCATTTCCCTGCATGAGGAAATGCCTTCGCTGAATGCTTCCAACGGCATCCATCAGGGACCGGTATCCGAGGCGCTCGGCGTCGGCGGTGCGCCGGCGGTGTCGGAGGAAATCCTGGTGGCCCGGGACTGCCTGTTAAACCGCCGCATCGGTGCGCTGCTGGATATCCAGCATGTTTCCTCGGGCGGAACCGTGGACATCCTGCGCGCCATGAAGGCGATGGGCGTGCGCGTGGTGGCCGAGGTCACACCGCAGCATCTGTCCGCGACGCAGGAGCTGGTACTTTCGGCCGGCATGAACGCCAAGGTGAATCCGCCGCTTCGCACGGAAGAGGACCGTCAGAAGCTGATCGACGGGCTGATCGACGGCACGCTCGACGTGATTGCCACGGACCACGCGCCGCACAGCAAAGAAGAAAAGGATCAGTCCCCGGCGAAGGCGCCCAGCGGCATGATCGGGCTGGAAACGGCCCTGGCGCTGTGCATCACGCATCTCGTGGAGCCCGGATACCTGACGCTTCCGGAACTGCTGTTTCGCATGAGTACGCGCCCGGCGGAAATCTACCGCCTTCCGGCCGGCCGTCTTGCGGTCGGCGCCCCGGCGGACATCGTGCTCTTTGATCCGAAGGAGCAGTGGACAGTCACGGAGGACGGCTTCCGTTCAAAATCGGGCAATTCGCCGTTTATCGGCATGACCCTGACCGGCAAAGTGAAGATGACGATCTGCGGCGGAGCCGTGGTGTACGCATAGAGAGGTTTTCATGCAGAAAGAGGAATACTGGGATATTTACGACGCCCGAAAACAGCTGACCGGACGCACGATGCGCCGGGGCGACTGGCACATGAACAAGGGCGATTATCATCTGACGGTGCTCGGCGCGGTCTGCCGGCCGGACGGGAAATACCTGATCACGCAGCGCAAGATGGACAAGGGCTGGGCGCCCGGCGCCTGGGAAGTGTCCGGGGGCGCGGTGCTGGCGGGCGAATCGTCCTACGACGCGGTCTGCCGCGAAGTACTGGAGGAGACCGGCATCGACGTGCGCGGCGCTGAAGGCGGATTCGTGTTCGATTATCACCGGGAGGACCCGGTGGACGACCACAACTACTTCATGGACGTGTACAGGTTCTGTCTGGATTTTGACGAAGCAGACGTTCATCCCCAGGAAGCGGAGACGGAAGGCTTTATGCTGGCGACGGCGGAGGAAATCCGGGCGCTGGCCGAGGCGGGACAGTTTCTGCATTACAGCAGCATCCGGCAGATCTTTGAATAAAGACTAACTATTAAAGAAAGTCAATAAGCAAAGTGGCGATTGGAACTATTTTGAAGCAAAGCATCAGGGAATACTGATGCGATTGGCACCTTGAAAACTGCATGACGAACAGAGCATCCGAAAGGGTGCTCAACAGAAAACGTTAAGAGACGGCTTAGGCGGATCTATACGGCTCGCCAGTCAGTTGCATTCGATAGATTAACTCTGACCAGCTTTTTGCAGCAATGAAAGATGCACCCGGGAACTCCGCCAGCAAGGTATAAACGGAGGTCATATGGAGAGTCGGGACAAGCTTTTCCAACTCCGGAAACAGGATACTGACAAGTCTGGCGACGGAGACTTTCAGCCGCGCCCGCTCTTGAGCCTTGTCGAAACGGTATCTTGTAAGAGACTTCAACTCTTCGTTATGGTATGATGTGTTCGAGTAGGGCTTGAGTGTCCTATCGGTAAGCAGCATCATGGCAATCGAAGCAGCGTCGACTTTATCCGTTTTCGTCTTTCTAAGGCTTTGACCTTTTCTGTAAAGATTTGTGTGTAACGGGTTGATAACAAAGCTGGCCAGGCCGTTATCAAGGAGCGAACGCAGAAGGTTGAGATGATTGTGTCCGGTAGCCTCAAGACCTACTTTTATTGCCAGGTCAGAGGTAAGGGACCAGATCTTTTCATACAGTTCATCAAACCCCTATAGATCATAGAGAACCTCCTCTGTGTGAAGTGAATAGAATGTGATGCTGCTGATGATCCACAGGGCTCTCTGCCGGATGTAACCTACTTCAACATAAACCGTCATGCGGTATCTAACTGATTAACACGGTAGCAAAGAGGCTGTGGTTGGAGCCTTCAAAAAACCGTCTGAGCGGTAGGGAGAATCACACCAATCCACAGTATCTTCAACAGCATAGCCAAACCTGTAGAAAAGGTAAAGAGATGGCTATCACACACTAATAGTAGGAGAATACGAAAATGGAAGAGAACCAGGCATCCCGCATCGCGGAAGACGGCCGTCCGGCCTTTGATACGTCGAAGTTTCAGAAGCCGGATCCGCACGTGCCGTGCAACGAATATTCCAGCATCAAAAAGGTGATCGGCGTCGTCAGCGGCAAAGGCGGTGTGGGCAAGTCCCTCGTGACCGCGTCCCTCGCGACCCTGTTTCGCCGCATGGGCAAAACCGTCGGCATTCTTGACGCGGATATCACCGGTCCGTCCATCCCGAAAATGTACGGACTGCACGGGCGCGCGGTGGGAAGCGAACTGGGGATTGTCCCCTTTGACGCGGCCGACGGCACCGAAATCATGTCGATCAACCTGCTGCTTGAAAATGAAGACGACCCGGTTGTCTGGCGCGGCCCGATGATCGGCGGAACCGTCACGCAGTTCTGGACCGACGTGGCCTGGGGCGATCTGGACGTGCTTCTGGTGGACATGCCTCCGGGAACCGGCGACGTACCGCTGACCGTGTTCCAGTCCATTCCGCTGGCCGGCATCGTCATCGTCACCTCTCCCCAGGAGCTGGTGCAGATGATCGTGAAGAAGGCCTACAACATGGCCGGCATGATGGATATCCCGGTGCTGGGCGTTGTCGAAAACTACAGCTATGCGGTCTGCCCGGACTGCGGAAAGAAGATCCCGCTGTTCGGTGAAAGCCATATCGACGCGGTGGCCGCGGAGCTGGGCATCCCGGTGCTCGGCCGTCTGCCGCTTGATCCCGCCGTAGCGGCCCTTTCCGACGCCGGCCGGATCTACATGGCGGAGTGCAAGGAACTGGAAGAAGGCGCGAAGCTGCTGATGGAGTAAGCGGCCTGCTTCAGGAAATGGATGATAATGGCTGTAAAACAAAGGAAAAGAAGAACGGTCCGGTATCTGCTTCCGGTGCTGATGGTGCTTTGGGCTGTCGCGGCCTGGCAATGCACGGTGTCGGCGGTGGAATTGACGGCCGGGCAGAAAAACATCATTGCGCGCGCAAATCGGCAGACGCAGATCGAGTGGATTCCGTGGCGGAACGTCAAGAGCTTTGCGTTCGGCGATTCGTCCTCCTTCGTGTTTGAGGGAGGGCTGGTATTCCACGGACTGCCTTACGGACAGGTTCCGAAAACGCAGAACACACCTGCGGAAAACGGTTACTATGTCCCGGCGGAAGAGGGATTTAACGCGTTTCTTGACGCGGTCGCCGATCCGGAAAGCGACTTCTATACGCGCAGAGCCTGGTACAACGGGATGCAGTCCCCGTGGTTTGCGGGCGACTGCAGTTCCTTTGTCAGTTATTGTATGGACATGCCGCGTACTACGACCTATGGCATCTGGCAAAAAACATATACCGTTGATCTGAATTCACCATCGGATCCGATCAAGGTAAACGGCGGAAGCGGATATTCCCCGCTGTTTCTTTATCTGGCAGACATCGAGTACCGAAGCAGGGATGATGCCGGAAAAGAACAGCCGGCTAAATGGGAAGCACTGATTCAGACGGGCGACGTCCTCAATAAGAGCGGTGTTCATACGGTTGTCATCACGGACGTGATCCGCGATGCCGACAAGAACCCGGTTTCGATCGAAGTCAGCGAAAACACCCCTCCGCTGGCCCGGCGCTGGTCCTTTGGCTCGAGGGAAAACGACCGGTTTTCGATGGATGCGTTTTACAGCCGGTTTAATGGTTATGATCTGGTGCGGTACAACTACCGGGACGTCGTCCGCGCGCCGGAGGACCCGTATACACCGCGAAAAACCGGAACGAAGGGGGTCAATCTGACGGAACAGTATGAGCAGGACGAGGATGATGACGGCAGCGAGGATCCGCCGGCTGAACCGGATCCGCCCGCTCCCGATCCGCCTGCGCCCGCGCCGGCTGTGACAGGCACCGCCATGACCCGCCTCTACAACCCCGCCACCCACGAGCATCTGCACACGAAGGATGCCTACGAGGTGTACGTACTGACGACGCAGCAGGGCTGGGAAAACGAAGGCTCCTCCTGGGTGGCGCCGGAAACCTCCGACGCACCGGTCTACCGCCTGTTCAACCCATACTCTAAAGAACACTTTTACACGAAAGACGCCTACGAGCGCTCTGTACTGATTAAAAACGGCTGGAATGACGAAGCGATCGGCTGGTATTCGGCAGATGCTTCCGGGGTGCCGGTATACCGCCTGTTTAACGCGGCGGCGGGCATCGGGGCCCATCACTACACGACGGACGCCTATGAACGAAGCGTCCTGCTGAAAAACGGCTGGGCGGATGAAGGCATCGCCTGGTACGGTGTGAGAAATTAAAGCTCATAATAATCCGGAACACAAGAACTGTATGTGAAAGGAAAGGTGTGTCATGAGCGAAACATTTCAGCAATATGTAGAAAAAAACAAACTGAAATTCAAGGATAAGAAAACCGAGAAGCAGCGCGAGGCTGACAGCCGCCATCTGGCCAATATGGCCGACAGCTATATGTTCAGCATGGACGGAAAAACCGCTTTCGACCAGGAAGTCGTCGCAAGGGCCGCAAAGTTTATTGTAAAGACACGGCCGTATGGATTAACCGCCAGAAAAATCAACGTTTCGGATTCCCCGATTTACTACAAAAAGGTAAAAGGGAAGATGGTGGCCCGGGGCTGGATGGAGCGAAAGAAGCTGGAGGACGCCGGAGAGCAGCTTTTGAAGCTTGCAAAGAAAAAAGATGCGGAATATGCCGATTTGGATATGGGCGAGGATATCGAGATCCAGACCGATGAATGGAAACGGCAGGAAACAGATCCCGATGCACCTCCGTTAAACACGGATGTTCTGATGGATAAACTGACCGGGAACGGGATTGTGGATGCTGCGGATAATATCGTTTTAGAAGAGGAAAAGCTCTTGGATCAAAACGAGGGCCTCATTCAAAAACGTACCCGGGAGATTCTGGACAGACCGCTGAAACCTTTTGACGTCTACAAGGAGTCTGTTTCCAGACAAATGTACAGAGCGCTGGATAAAGAATTAAAAACACTGAAAATCCAGAAAAAACCGGAGAATGAAATCACAGCCAAACGAAATGAAATTCATATGAAGTATAAGGAAACACTGGATCGCGTCCGAAAGCTGTATACGGACGTAGAAAAAGGGCTGGTGTCTCCGGATGCTTTGAAGCTGTTTCTGGAACCGGATGTTATGACCATTTTTTCAGACAGGCTTTATGCTGGTGTGTACCATGGCATGGAAGGTACGACCTCAGATGTAAGCTCAGCGTATCAGACGCCTGATTATCAGGATGAAGTTGAGAAACTCGTGGATTTATATGAGCCGGATCAGATCCTTGACCAGAGGAGCAACGGCAACGTCCCCTATACCAATATCAGCAGATGGGAAAACCTGAAAAAAGGAATAGACGATGGCACGCCGGAGGAACTGAAGGAAGAAGAGAAGAAAGCCAAAGACGCAATCAGAAGGGAAATGAAAAAAGCGGAGAAGTTTACGCATTTCCGTGGAAGGAATTACCGTCCCGGCGCCGAAGGGATCAAACGTTTCTATATTACATGCAAACGGGATAAGTTTGCAGAAATGGCGCGCGGCTGGGTGAGCGCGCTGCAGAAAAACCAGGACATTAAAGAAGATGTTATGTTTAAACTGGGCGGCTGCGTCAATACCTCCGCTCTGGATAATATCGTGCTGTATGTGCCTCCGGAAGCGGATATGAATAAAGTCCTCGCGTTCCTGGATGATTTCAGCGCGGAGTGCGGCGATGATGTACTGGCGGAAGAAAAAGAAGGCATGCAGTCGACAAAATTCCTCAAACCCGGAATTACGCAGGCGGTGAATTTCCCGATGAAACAGATCTACGGCGCGGTCATTTCGGAATATGACAGGAATGCATTCGAGAAAATGCGTAAAATCTTTCAGCCGAGCAAAGGGGTACCGGAAATAAACCCCTCCTATAATCAGCATCTTGCGAAAATCATCCATCTTTCCATCTCAATGGTGAGGAAAGCGCATCCGGAATTGGGCGGGAACAAAAAAATCAGTGCAAACAAAGAACTGATGAAGGAAGTAAAACAATATGTCAGTGACTTTATCCGCCTGAGCGGGATCGACCCTGTAACCTACAACGATTTCTAAAGCCGACGGGCAGGAGCCCATCCGCCGGATGGAGACCGTAAATCCTCATGGCTATTTTCAACTTCATGGTTGATATCGAACACCTGTTCTGGTATAATGCAATCACAAATTACCAGAAAGGAGTGTCCCGCATGCCCGAAGCCACCCTGAAAGATGTGATAACCGCCTGCAGAAACCGGTCGTTCTGCGATCGCACTGCCTTTTATTACACCGTCTCCAATGACGTTGATGTCAGTGAAAATAACCTGCAGGATTTCCTGATCAAAACCCGCATGAAAGAAGGTGTCTCCTGCATCTATTGCGAAGGGGAGCATGTCGT
>JAZQBE010000108.1:0-26249 GCA_045545575.1 Shuttleworthella sp. | reverse complement strand
GTTGACGAAAGATCTTTCTGTCAGGAAATGGGTATGTCCCGAATGTGGTGCCAGCCATGACAGGGACGTGAACGCAGCAGTGAATATCAGGAACGAAGGGATGCGGATACTGTCCGCATAGCACAGAAAAAGAACCGTGGGGCACACGGGGATAGCCCGTTGATACTTAGCTCGTTAGGGCTATTGAGCGGGAAGCCCCCACCTCTTAGGTGGTGGGAGCATGTCACACCGTCCGGTCCCGGAGCGGGAAGAACGCCAGATGAACGAAAAGGAGAGAAGAATGTCAGGAGTGCAGACGGCACGGATCGCTTACTACGAGACGCTGCTTGACGAAATCACGGAAAAGATGCCGCAGGCGAGGGAGGACGCGGATGTCCGGCGCCGTCTGCAGCCGCTGGCAAAAGAATTAGAGCATTATTATGAAAGCGGCATCTGGAGACAGGATTTTGAGGATGACGAAGCCGGGCGGATTCCCGCGGACCTGAAGCGCGGTGTCCTTTCGGAGGACGCGGTATTCAATGTCCTGACGGAGCTGGCCGGGCTGGAAGCCGATGAAGAAAACGGGCTTCCAAAGCCCTACGTTCACATCGTTCAGTATTACGAAACGGACAAGATGGGCATTGCGCACCACTCTAATTACATCCGCTGGATGGAGGAGGCACGGGTGGATTATCTGAATAAAATCGGATTCCCCTATATCGCGCTGGAGGAGGATGGCATCTATTCTCCGATGGTGGCCGTTCACTGCAGATACCGGCGGCCGACGAGGTTCGGCGATGCCGTGACGATCCAGGCGCGGGTGGTGGAGTTTAAGGGCCTTCGGCTGATCCTCGGCTACCGGATGACGAACGCCGAGGGGCAGGCGGTGTTCGAGGGCACGACCGAAAGCTGCTTCTCCGACGAAAACGGAAAGGTGATCCGCCTGGAAAAATACGCGCCGGAATACTACCGGATGTTTACGGAGCAGGCCGGGATCGGAGAATGACATGAACGTACCGGAGATGAATTACTGCATGCACTGCGGCGCACGGCTTCAGATGCGGCATCATTCGGAAGAGGGCAGGGCGGTCCCGTACTGTCCGGACTGTGCGGAGTACCGCTTTCCCGTGTTTAACACCGGTGTTTCGATGATCGTCACCAACCCGTCGCGCAGCCGGATTCTTCTGATCCGCCAGTACGGCGGTACGGAGTATATTCTCTGCGCGGGTTATGTCAATAAAGGCGAGGATGCGGAAAGCGCCGCAGTCCGCGAGGTGAAAGAGGAACTGGGATTCGACGTCTCGGACATCCGTTTTAACCGCAGTCATTACTATGCGCCTTCCAATACGCTGATGTTCAATTTCACCGTGACCGTTTCGGGCGACGACGCGCATCCGAACGCGGAGATCGACAGCTGGAGCTGGTTTTCCGTGGAGGAAGCCCGGCAGAACATCCGAAGAAACAGCCTGGCCCAGGCCTTCTTAAACGGGTATCTCGACGGAATCTACACATTTCCGGAGCAGCCCGCGAAGCCTTATCGGTGACCGCCATGGAACGAACCTTTATCACACACCCGATTCCGCCCTTTTATCAGGCGGACAGCCGCATTCTGATCCTCGGCAGCTTTCCGTCCGTCAAAACCCGGGAGTCGGGCTTTTTCTACGGGCATCCCCAGAATCGGTTCTGGAAGGTTGCCGCGGCGGTATTTGCGGACGCGGTGCCGGTTTCCGTCGAGGAAAAACGCGCCTTTCTTATGCGCCATCACATCGCGGCCTGGGACGTGATCGCGTCCTGCACCATTGAAGGATCCTCGGACAGTTCCATCCGCGACGTGACGCCGAACGATCTGCGTCCCGTTCTTGCGGACTCCGCCGTTACGCAGATCTACGTCAACGGGCGGACCGCGGAAAAGATGTATCAGAAATATACGCAGCCGCTTCTGGGACGGCCGGCGGTGTGCCTGCCGTCGACAAGCCCTGCCAACGCGGCGTGGAGCCTGGAAAAACTGACCGAAGCCTGGCAGCGGATTCGGGAAGGCGCATAGCCGACGGCACAGAACGGGGACGCGATGCCATGAAACGACCGGATTTCAAAGAACTGCACAGACTGCTGGAAAACCTGCACGCGCTCAGCGGCGGGCTTTCCGGCATTTTTGACGATGAAGAACACCAGCTGGCACAGGTGCGTCTGGCCGCCGCGGCTGCCCAGATGGTCCGGGCAAAGCGGTTCCTGGCGGAAATCTCCGTGGAGGAGCTGAAGAACTCCCGCGCCGGGATCCGCGTGCCGGCATTGGCGGAGGCGGGCTATCAGAATCTGGCGCAGCTGGACGCGGCGTCCGACGAAGCGCTGGCGGCCGTCGACGGGGTCGGTGAAAAGCAGGTGGCGTCCATCCGCCGGATCATCCATGCGTTTGCGCAGGAGCTGGCGGCCGGCAGCGGCCTTCGGCTGGACGAAGGGGTGTCCACGCCGGAAAACGCCGCGCTGGTAACGGCACTGGCGCGGATCCGCCGAGGTGACGCGGTGCGCGCAGCCGCGTCTGACGGTGCGAAGGACTTTCAGGCGGAAGCCGCCGCCATCGAGGCTTCTGTCCGGATTCACGGTCCTCTGCGGTGGCTGTTTTCCGGGAAGGAAGCAAAAGAGGAAACTCTTGCGGCCGCGGACTGGCTGTACGTATTTCTGCAGGGGCCGCTTGCGAAAAACGCCGCGGACCGCATCCGGGATTATCAGGCGGCATCCGCGCTTTCCGCCGCGGAGGCCCATGCGGATTTTGAAAAGAACGGGGCGGAGTTCTATGCCCTCCTGGAGCGCTTTGCCGACGTGCGTCCGCCGGCGGCGCTGATCTACAGCAGCATCCCCGAGGCCCTTGCGGCCGAGGTGGATGCCGAACCGCTGGACCTTTCGGCCTTCCGGGGAAATCTGCGCGCCTATCAGTCCTTCGGGGCGAAGTACATCCTTCACCAGCGGCGGGTGCTGCTCGGGGACGAGATGGGCCTCGGAAAAACGGTGACCGCCATCGCGGCCGTGGCGGACCGGTTTGCCGCCGACGCTTCCGCGTGTTTTCTGATTGTGTGTCCGGCGGCGGTTCTGGTCAACTGGTGCCGTGAAATCGCGCGGTTTTCGGCGATGCCCTGCCGGCTTCTGCACGGGCCGTCCTGGGCGAAAGAGCTGGAGGCCTGGCAGGCCGGGGGCGGCGCGGCGGTGACCAATTACGAATCCATGGGAAAGGTCGCGGACCGGATCGACAACGCGATGCGGCTTTCGATGCTCATCGTAGACGAGGCGCATTACATGAAGAACCCGGACGCACAGCGCACCCGCAATATCCGCCGTCTGGAGGAGGAGGCCGACCGGATCCTTCTGATGACGGGAACGCCGCTGGAAAACCGGGTGGAGGAGATGTGCACACTTCTGGATTTCGTCCGCCCGGATATGACGGAGCGGATTCGAAACGCGGCCTTCATGCATGAGGTGCCGGCCTTCCGCGAGATGCTTTCGCCGGTGTATCTGCGCCGGCTGCGAAAGGACGTGCTCTCCGAACTGCCGCCCGTCGACGAACGGCAGGAGTGGTGCCCGATGACGCCCCAGGACCGGATCGCCTATGCCGTCGCGGTGCAGGGCGGAAGCTTTCCGACGGTGCGCAGGGTTTCGTTTCTCCAGGAGGATCCGCAGACGTCCGCGAAGACGCAGCGGCTGCTGGAGCTGTGCCGTCAGGCGGCGGAAAGCGGCCGGCGCGTCATCGTCTATTCCTTCTTCCGGGAGACGATCCGGCGCGTACAGCAGGCCCTCGGAGATGCCTGCTTCGGCGTACTCAGCGGCGAGACGCCCGCCGCAGAACGGCAGGAGATCGTCGACCGCTTCGGCGAAGCGCCGGCCGGCAGTGTCCTTGCGGCGCAGGTACAGGCCGGCGGAACCGGGCTGAACATCCAGGCGGCCAGCATCGTCATCTTCTGCGAACCGCAGATCAAACCGTCACTGACGCAGCAGGCGCTGTCCCGGGTCTACCGGATGGGACAGGTGCACAACGTGCTGGTCTACCACCTGCTGTGCGAAGGAACCGTCGACGAGGCGGTCTGTGAACTGCTGGAGAAAAAGCAGCTGGTATTTGACGAATTCGCCATGGTCTCTTCGCTGGGCGAGGCCTCGGCCGATCTTGCGGACCGGGAATGGATCCACGCGTTTCTGGAGAGCGAGCGGCAGAAATACGCCGCGGAACCGGATGCAGACGCCGGCCTGAAGGATGGTGCGGACGAAACCGCTGGTTTGCGGGAAGCGGGAGATAAAAACGCGAATCCGGGCATTTCCAATCCGGCGGAAAACGGATATGATACATAGAACAGATCGTATCGCAGTCCATGTTTGCAGAATGAAATGATAGGGAGATCCAGATGAAACTGTTATTTGCATCCGATTCATTTAAAGGCAGTCTGACCAGCGAGGATACCAAAGCCCTGCTTGACCGCGCGGCGCGGGAAGTGTTCGGTCCGTGCGAAACCTCGGGCGTGCCGGTGGCGGACGGCGGGGAAGGCACTGTCGACGCGGTCGTGGCCGCGGAAGGCGGCGAGATCGTGACGGTGCCGGTCCATGGTCCTCGCATGGAAAACGCGGAAGCTTTTTACGGGCTGTTCGGCAAAAATCAGGCGGTTATCGAAATGGCCGCGGCCTCCGGACTTCCCATGGTGCCGGAAGGGGAGCGCGATCCGCGCAGCGCCACAAGCTACGGTACCGGTGAACTGATCAGGGACGCGTTGGACCGGGGCATCCGGGACATTTCCATCGCCATCGGCGGCTCGGCGACGAACGACGGCGGCATGGGCTGCGTGCGCGCGCTGGGCGTACGTTTTCTGGATGCGGAAGGCAATGAACTGGAGGGCTTCGGCCGGGATCTGGCCCGGGTGGCTTCCATCGATATTTCCGGCCTGGATCCCCGCATTGCGGATACGACGGTCACCGTGATGTGTGACGTGACCAACCCCTTATGCGGAACGGACGGCGCTACCCGTACCTTCGGTGCGCAGAAGGGCGCGACACCGGAAATCATGGAAGAGCTGGAAGCCGGCATGTGCAATTACCGGGATCTGATCAAAGAGACCTTTGGCATCGACTGCGACCAGATCCGGGGCGCCGGTGCGGCCGGCGGTCTGGGGGCGGCGTTAAAGGTATTCCTTCACGGCGAGATGAAATCCGGTATCGAAACGGTGCTGGATCTGATCCATTTTAACGAGCGCCTGGAGGGTGTGGACCTGGTGGTGACCGGCGAGGGCCGCACCGACTGGCAGAGCTGCTTCGGCAAGGTGATGCAGGGCGTGGGCGAACGGGCCAGGGCCAAGGGCGTACCGGTGCTGGGCCTGTCGGGATCCTTAGGCAAAAATGCGCTGGATATCTGCAGCTGCGGCATCGCTTCTCTGATGACGACGGTGAACGCGCCGATGCCCCTGTCCGAGGCGCTGGACCGGGCGGAGGAACTGTATTACGAGGCAGCGGTGCGCATGTTCCGGTTTGTCAAATGCGGCATGGACATGCGCTGACCGCCGGCCCAAAACCGCGGCGGGCGCGCCAGTTTCGCCGCGGAAAAACGATAATTTCAACAAAATCCGAATAGTTCAGCCTGAATGGAGGCGGTATACTGCAGATGTTGCAGGATACCGCTTTTTTTGATGGCTTCGCGGAAGAAGGAGAGCTCATGTCAGAATCGCTGGTGCAGAAAATCGACCGTTACATTATCACGAATCCGGAATTCTACGGCAAAGTCGTGCGTCTGCTGGTGCCCATCGTGCTGCAGGCCGTGATCAACAACGGCGTCAACATGATGGATACGATCATGGTGGGCCGGCTGGGCGAAGCGGCCATTTCCGCCTCCGGTCTGGCTAATCAGTTCTACAGCATTTTCCTGTTCCTGTGCTTAGGAATCAGCGCGGCCGGACTGGTGCTGGCCAGCCAGTATTACGGTGCCGGAGACAGGAAAACGCTGCGCCGGGTGTTTGACCTGATTTACCAGATCGTGATCATCGCCGCCATCCTGTTTGCGGTGGTTACGACCCTGTTTCCGTCCCAGATCATGCATATCTTTACCAACGACGCGGACGTGATCTCGCTCGGCGTGGGCTATCTTCGGGTGACTGCGCTGATCTTCCTTCCCCATGGTCTGGCAATGGTTTCCACGAACGTGCTTCGTTCCGTCGGCAATGCGAAACTGGGTCTCTATGTTTCCATCGCGTCCTTTGTGATCAATATCGGAGCGAACTACATATTCATTTTCGGCAAGCTGGGCATGCCGGCTCTGGGCGTCGTCGGTGCGGCTTTGGGCACCCTGATCGCACGTCTTGTTGAAATCTCCGTGGTTGTGTATTATTTTCTGCGCCGGGAGAAGGTTCTCCAGTATCGGCCGGCCGGTATTCTAAAACCGCCGACGAAGGAAATGCTTCATGAGTTTGTCCGTCTGGGGGCGCCGGCCATTGTATCAGATTCGCTGCTGGCGCTGGCCGCCACGATGATTTCCGTCATTCTCGGACACATGGGAAAGGAAATCGTTTCTGCCTACGCCATTGTTATGGTTATTGACCGGCTTGCGTCGGTGGCGATCCAGGGCGGCTGCAGTGCGTCAGGCGTCATCGTCGGACAGAGCGTGGGCGAGGAGAAGTACCAGCGCGCGCAGCGGGAGGGCATCACATTTCTGGCAATGTCTGTGGCCATCGGCCTGTTTGCTGCCGTCGTCGTGCTGCTGATCGGGGAGTGGTCCATCGGCCTGTATGCGGTGGAAGTGCATACGGCCCAGATTGCGGCCTCCATGATGCGGGCCAGCGCCATCGTCGTCTTCTTCATGGCCATCGGCGACGTGCTGTCGAAGGGCGTGCTGCGCGGCGGCGGAGATACCCGGTTTCTGCTGGTGGCAGATGTGCTGTTCCAGTGGCTTGCGTCGATTCCGCTGGGAGCGATTGCCGGTCTGGTCTTAGGATGGTCGCCGTTCGTCGTTCTGCTGCTTCTGCGCGTCGATTTCGTGATCAAGGCAATCTGGCTGACGTTCCGGCTGCGAAGCGGAAAGTGGATTCACCGCGCGAAATCGATGGAATCCTGAAAAGAATTACGGGAGAAGGCTGCATCTTCGCTGAAAGACAGGAGACCTTCCCAAAAAACAAATCAAAAGCCCGTCTGCAGATGACCGGATGCAGACGGGCTTTGTTTTATCTTTGCGCATACTGCGAAATCAGGTGAAGAAAGGCATTCCCGGCATCATCAGAGTACAGACGGAAGACAATCCGCGTGATTTTGACCAGGGATCCGGTCATGACCGTAGAGAACGCGGCCTGCGTGTCTTCGTGATCCAGCACATAAAGAAGATAATTGACGAACAGACCGGCCAGCAGGTTCGCTTCCAGAGGTGTGGGCGCAAGGGGAAGCATCATACAGAAACCGCCCAGCACCTGCTGCACTTTCTCGGTGAAGCTGCCGCCAGAACCATTGCTTTTCATCAGCAGCGACAGTTCTTTTCTGTGCGTCTGGAAAAAGGGCAGAAACAGGCGGTCGATGTCGTCCAGGGCCAGATCCCCGCGGACGGAGGCGATCAGCTGCATCAGCTCGTTACAACAAAATGTTCGATTATCAAACTTTCATTCGATTTTGATGATTGCGTGTCCGGAGCGCAGGAGATAAGATCAGGACGAAAAGAAAAACACAGCGCGTTCGCAGTGCATCCACGAGCAGAAAGGGGTATAATGATCATGGCCAGCAAAGAGATGGAAACCTTAAAAGTCGGTATGAAGATGATGATGGAGCGCGGGTTCGCATCGAAGTTTGACGGCAGCCTGGACGTCATGAAACTGCGCGAGACGGTTTTTGCCGCCCAGATCCACATGGCGGCTGAGCCCGGCGTCGTGTTCGAGCCCACGGAGTTTGCGGGCATCGAAGCGAAACGCTGGCGGTGGACTGCGGAATTCTCCGTGACAAGCTGGACGCACAGGGCATTGAAAACGAATCCTATACATATCCGGACTGCTTCCACGCATTCGCGACCACCGGACACGGCACGCCGGAATCCGAAGACGTGATGCAGAAGACAAAGGCTTTCATCCTGCGTCATATCTGATGGCTCCGAACACCATGGGACGATACGTCCAGAAGCAAGCAGGAAAACAGAATGTGTCGGTATTATGAAAGGAAGGAAAGGGGAAATCCATGGGGGCCTGGTTCTGCAATCCCATCAACATCAGCTATCACTATCAGTTCATTCCGCAGCCGAACGGCGATCTGGTGGCGGCCCGGGAAGGGGCCGATCCGTCGCTGGTCCGTTTCAAAGGGCGGTACTTCCTGTTTCCGTCCATGAACTGCGGGTTTTTCTGGACGGATGATCTTGCTCACTGGGCGTTTCACGCGACTTCCACGCTTCCGGTGTACGACTATGCCCCGGATGTCCGGGTGCGCGGAGACTGGCTGTATTTCTGTGCGTCCAATCATGATCACGGTACCTTTTATCGGACGAAGGATCCGTTTTCGGATGAATGGGAGACGATTGAGGGCGAATTTCCCTTCTGGGATCCGAACGAATTCTTCGACGAGGACGGTCGGATGTACCTGTACTGGGGCTCCCACACCATCGATCCGGTTTACGCCGTCGAGATCGACCCGGAAACGGGGCGAAGCATCGGCGAGCATGTGGAGCTGGTCCGCGCCGATCTGTCTGTAAAGGGATTTGAGCGCAACGGCGAAAACCACGTACGTTTCCGCAGTGACGAGGAGATACAGGCGATTTTGGACCACGGCATGGACAGCGTTCCGGAGCAGATGAAGGCCTTCGCCATCAGTTACATCTCAGAAGCACCGTACATCGAAGGTCCGTGGATGAACCGCCATCAGGACACCTATTACCTGCAGGTGGCAGAGACGTCCTCCGGCCGGAACATCTACAGCGACGTGGTTTACACCTCAAAAAGCCCGCTGGGGCCATTTGTCCTTGCGAAGAACGCGCCGATGTCCTACAAGCCCGGCGGCTTCATTCCCGGCGCGGGACACGGGTCGACGGCGGAAGACGAAGCCGGCGGCGCATGGCACGTCGCGACGCAGCGCATTGTTATCAACCAGCACTTTGAACGGCGGATCGGCCTTTGGCCCTGCGGATGGGACGCGGACGGCGAGATGTTCTGCAACCAGCGCTACGGCGACTGGCCCGTCAGTGTCGACGAAGCGTCAAGGGATCCCTGGGCGAATCCGGCATGGATGCTGCTGTCGGCGGGAGCAGAGGCGTCGGCGTCCTCCTGCGCGGCGCCGGTGGAACAGGACGACCCCGACCGTTCCCAAAACCGCATTCTGCGCCGCTATGACGCTGACTGTGCGACGGACGAAAACATCCGCACCTGGTGGAAAGCCGCGACGCCGGACCCGGGTGAATGGCTTTGCCTGGATCTGCGCGACGTCTGTGACGTGCATGCCGTGCAGGTGAATTTCGCGGACGATCACCTGATGCCCGGGCTGCCGGACGGCGCTGAAATGCACGGCACGTTAAATGAGCAGCGCTGGATCGACGAGCAGCCGCAATACACCCGATGGCTGCTGGAAGGTTCCAAAGACGGTCTGGAGTGGTTTGTCATTGAGGACAAACGAACCGCCGAAACGGACCTGCCCCACGATCTGATTGTGCGCGAGGACGGCGTTGCCTGTCGTTTTCTGCGGCTTTGCGTGACGGAACTGCCCTATGGACAGGAAGCCTGCGTATCCGGTCTGCGCGTCTTCGGCAAAGCGCCGGTCGAAGCGCCGATTCCTGCTTCAGACGTTTCTGCCGTACGTGATGGCGATCTGGATCTGGACGTCAGCTGGCAGGGCAGCGGATGCGGCTACGCGGTGGAATGGGGATATGCCCCGGATAAGCTGTACCACAGCTTCCAGGTGCTCCATCAGGGAAAGCCGGGCGACCGGCAGCACCTTCGGATTTCCGCACTGGTGAAAGATGAACCGGTCTTTGTGCGTGTGGACAGCTGGAATGGCGGAGGAATTACCGAAGGCGCAGAGATAGTCTGATTTCTTTTAGAAAAAACGAAAAATTAACAAATCAGAAACGGGTAAATTGCTATACTTTATGTATATGCGATTTGCCCGTTTCCTGTATGAAGAAGTAACAGACACAGGCATTTGCGGGCCGGTCAGGAACGGCATAAACAAGCCGGTCACATCAGAGAGGGAATAAAAAGAAAGGGGAACATCATGGCAGTGACATATCAGCTGAATCTTCTGGACGAAGGACGCGTTTATCCGCATTACTGGGAGCTTTGCGTGGGATCCTGCCACGCGGCTACGCTGCTTCGCGCCGACGTGCAGGAGCACATCAAAAAAGCACATCATGACATCGGGTTCAAATACATCCGTTTCCACGGCCTGTTAGACGACGACATGAGCGTCGTCATCGCGCCCATGATTCCGGGCACCAAACCGCAGATCTCGTTCTTTAATATCGACCGGATCTTTGATTTCCTGCTGGACATCGGCATGAAGCCGTTCCTTGAACTGGGATTCATGCCGGAATACTATGCCTCCACGCCGCAGACGACCTTTCATTATAAGGGCTTTTCTTCCCCGGCGAAGAACGACGACGACTGGTTCGGGCTGGTGTACGAGCTGACGAAGCATCTGGAAGAGCGCTACGGCGTCAAGGAGGTGCGCAGCTGGTTCTTTGAGATCTGGAACGAGCCGAATCTGCGGTTCTTCTTCGACGGCACGCAGGAGGATTACTTCCATCTGTACGAGCTGGCGGCCCGCGCCATCAAGAAGGTCGATCCGAAACTTCGAGTCGGCGGCCCGGCCACGTCCAACAACGCATGGATTCCGGAGTTCCGGAACTTCTGCGAAACCAACGGCGTCCCGTATGATTTCATCTCGACGCATCATTATCCCAGCGACGATCCGCTGTCCACGGCCGGTATGAACGGCCCGGGCGTCAAGGGACAGGGCATGAGCGCCGAAGCCTTTGCCAACATGACCCCGGAAGAGATTCAGGAGCAGCTGGCGGCGTTCTTCAACCGTGAGAACAAGAACCCGCGGGATATCCTGTACCGCCTGACGAAAAAGGCCAAGGAAGAGGCCGGCGACTATCCGCTGTACTACACCGAGTGGAATGCCGGTCATTACGACACCAGCTACGCGGCGGCCGGCGTCATTGCGACGCTTGCCTACAATGAAGGCCTCGTCGAAGGCTATTCCTACTGGTGCGTTTCCGATATCTTCGAGGAGATGGGCCTGCACGGACTGCCATTCAACAACGAATTCGGCCTGGTGAACGTCTATGGCATCCCGAAGCCGGTGTACCGCCTGTTCCAGGCCCTGCACGCCGCCGGCGACCGCCGCCTGGACGTGGAAGCCGTCGAGCCGTCCCGCACCGCCGAAGTCATCGCCCTTGCGGACGACAGCCAGGTGATGATCTTCGCCTACAATCACGACATCGAAGAGCGCGACATCAAAGACGAAGACATGGTCATCCGCCTTACCGGCGGCGCAAAGCGCATTCAGAAAGCTGTCATCGACAGCAGACACACCAATCCCCTCGGCTGCTGGGACGCCCAGGGCAAGCCGGCCTATCCCACCGGTCAGCAGCTGGCCGAAATCCGAAACGCCTCCCAGCTGGTATGGGAAGATGTGGACGTCACGGATACCCTTGCTTTCACGGCGGAAAAGGAAAGTGTCACGATTTTCTGCGTGACAAAATGAGTCCAAAGGGTAAGCCCCCGTTGATTCATTCAGTTGTGCGAGAGAGAGGAAACGAATTATGAGCGAGAAAGTCACGAAGCTGCTGCAGGACAAGGGGGGCAATTATCTGCTGCCGTTCTTCTGGCAGCACGGCGAGACCGAAGAGGTGCTGCGCAAGTACATGGAAGTGATCCGGAACGCCAACATCGGCGCGGTCTGCGTGGAGAGTCGGCCCCATCCGGATTTTGCCGGCCCGCAGTGGTGGCACGATATGGACATCATCTTAGATGAAGCCCGCAGGCGCGGCATGAAAGTGTGGATCCTGGACGACAGCCATTTCCCCACCGGCTTTGCCAACGGCGCCGTGGACAATTATCCGGATGACTTCTGCCGGCAGAGCGTGCTGCACACGAAAGCGGCGGTTGCGGCCGGCGAGACCTTTACACTGACGGCGGAACAGGCGGCAAAGGCGCCCGAGCGTGTCAAGACGCAGATCGAGGCCTATACCGCGGAAAAGGATCCGCGCGTGTTCGACGACGATGTGCTGCTGGATGTCTACGCGGTGTACGGCGACGGTTCCATTGCCCCGCTGAAGGAGCGTCTGACGGCGGGCGGCCTGTCCTGGACGGCAGACGCGGACGCGGCGGTGTACTGCATCTATCTGTCCCGCAACTACGGCTATCACACCCACTATATCAACATGACCAGCGCCAAATCTGTGCGCGTGCTGATCGACGCCGTCTACGAGCCCCACTGGGAGCACTATAAGGACGATTTCGGCACGACCATCGCCGGCTTCTTCTCGGATGAACCGGAGCTGGGCAACGGCCACATGTATGACCTGATCAACTACATCGGAAACCCGGAAGCGGATTATCCGTGGAGCGAGGAGATCGCGGCCGGCCTGACCGAACGCTGGGGCGCGGATTACGCGAAAAAGCTGTACCTGCTCTTTGAGGAAGGCGACGCGGACGCGGTGGCCGAGGCGCGCTTCGGCTACATGGACGTGCTGACGGAGCTGGTGAAAAAGAACTTCTCCTTCCAGTTAGGCGACTGGTGCCGCAGTCACGGGGTGGACTACATCGGCCACCTGATTGAGGACAACGACCAGCACGAGCACACCGGGTCCTCCTTAGGCCACTATTTCCGCGGTCTGGCCGGACAGAGCTGGGCCGGCATCGACGACATCGGCGGCCAGGTTTATCCCCAGGGCGAGAACATCACCTTCAACAACGGCGTGTTCCAGGCCCGCAACGGCGAGTTCTATCACTTCATGATGGGCCACATGGCGTCCTCCGCGGCGGCGATTGAACCCTTAAAGAAGGGCAATTCCATGTGCGAAATCTTCGGCGCCTATGGCTGGGGCGAGGGTGTCCGTGAGATGAAATATCTGGTGGATCATTTCATGGTGCGCGGCGTGAACCACTTCGTGCCCCATGCCTTCTCACCGAAGGATTTCCCGGACAGCGACTGCCCGCCTCATTTCTACGCCCACGGCCACAACCCGCAGTACCGCGCCTTCGGCGCCCTGATGAAGTACACCAACCGCGTGCTGGAGCTGATCAACGACGGCTGCCACATCGCGCCGGTGGCGATTCTGTATTCCGCCGAGGGCAAGTGGACCGGCGGCGAGAACGCGATGGAAGACCACGCCGTCAGCCGTCCGCTGACGGAAAACCAGATCGAGTTCGACTTCATTCCCAGCGATGTCTTCGCTGATCCGGAAGCCTTCGGAATGAAGATCGAGGATAAGCAGTTTGCCGTGAACACCCAGCACTACAAAGCGCTGGTCATCCCCGAGACGCCCTACATCCGCCGCGATGTGGCCCTGGCCATTCCGAAGCTGGCCGAGGCCGGCGTGGAGGTCTACTTTATCAGCTGCCCGCCGTCCGGCATCATGGACGCAAAGGAAGGCGACGACGTCGCTTCGATGCTCGAAGCGGTAAAGGAAGAAGCCTTTATCGTGGATCTGGAGGACCTGGTCGGCGTGCTGTGGGAGCAGGACGTTCAGGAAATCGTGATCCAGCCGGAAGACGACTTTGTCCGCTACTATCATTATGAGCACGCGGACGGCAGCGCCTTGTACATGTTCGTCAACGAAGGCACGCTTCCCTACAAGGGCGAGATCAAACTGGCCGACAGCCGCAGGGCCTGCTGGTACGATGCCTGGAACAACGAGGTTCATGCCGCGGATTATGACGGCGAGCGCCTGTCCGTGACCCTGGAGCCCTGGCAGAGTTCCCTGCTGATCCTGGATGCGGAGCTGCCGGTTCTTTCGCCCTCCTTCGAGGAAAAGAAAACCGGAACCGCCGCGCTTGCCTTTGGCGGCGCCTGGAAGCGCAGCTTAAGCAATTCCGTGGACTATCCGGCCTTCGGCGAGCCGAAGGAGGTGACGCTTCCCGACAACACAGCTGACGACGACCCCATCTGGTCCGGATTCGCCCGCTACGAAAACACCTTCGAAGGCAAGGCCGGCGGAACCTATCTGCTGGAAATCTCGGATGCGTCCGAGGGCGTGGAAGTGTTTGTCAACGGCCAGAGCCTTGGCATCCAGGACGTGCCGACTTACCGGTTCGACCTCTCAGCGGCGGTCAAAGACGGCACCAACGACATCGCCGTCGAGGTCGCCACGACCTTAGAGCGCGAGATGTCTACCGTGCCGAATCCGATGGCCATGCTGATCGGAAAAACCGTGCCGGAAGTCACGACGCCGTCCGGCTTAAACGGTGAGGTGACATTGTTTGTAAAGTAAAAAGAACTACTGATACTGAGGTGGAGGGAGACAAAAGTGACAGACACTTTTGTCTCCCTCTTTTTCATGCGGGCAAGGCTGCGTTTTCACAGATTGTACACAAAGGGATTTAGGTGCGTTTTAGGTTCGGCCGGTATCCTGTCCTCATAAAAGAGAAAAACGGAAGCAATAAACATTGTAAATGAGCAGGAAATCAAACACACAGGATCAGGAAAGGAGCTGTGAAATGGAACGCAAAATCGCTTTAATCCCGGCCTATGAACCGGATGAGAAACTGATTTCCCTTTTAAAGGAGCTGAAGGAGCAGAACTTCGCCTGCGTTGTCGTGGACGACGGCAGTTCTCCCATGTGCGCGGATGTGTTTGCCGAGGCCGGCCGGTATGCCTACGTGCTGCATCACCCTCGCAACCGGGGCAAGGGCGCGGCCCTGAAAACCGGCATGGATTACATCTGGCAGCGGTACATGTCCCGGGACGTAGTGGTCACCGTGGATGCCGACGGACAGCATACCGTAGCCGACGCGGACCGGGTAGCCGAGGCGGTCTGGCAGAACCCGGACGCACTGGTTTTGGGCTGCCGGAGATTTACGGGAAAGGTGCCCCTTCGAAGCCGCCTGGGCAATGGAATCACCCGTGTCGTGTATTCCGTGTTCAGCGGACAAAGCGTTTCGGATACCCAGACCGGCCTGCGCGGCTTTGGCGTCTGGCGGATTCCGGGGATGAAAGAGATTCCGGGAGAGCGCTATGAATATGAGATGAACGTGCTGATGGCGGCAGCAAAACAGCAGGTTCCGATCACGGAGGTGCTCATTCGGACCGTCTATCTGGACAACAACGCCTCGTCTCATTTTGATACGGTGAGGGATTCTGCACGTATTTATAAAGAGATTCTAAAATTCTCGGCGGCATCCTTTGTGTCCTTCCTGGCGGATTACTCGATTTACACCGCGCTTCTGGCACTGCTGGCGTCCTACCCGCTTTCCGCCGCGCTGGTGATCGCGAATGTAACCGCCCGGGCGGTCAGCGCCGCGCTGAACTTCACCATCAACCGGCGCCTGGTCTTTGAAAGCCGCACGGATGTCCGCCTGGCGGCGATCCGGTACGCGGCGCTCGCCGGAACAGTTCTGGTGGCGAATACGGGAATCATCGGACTTCTGACCGGCGTCCTTGGAATGAATGCGATGATCGCGAAGCTTTTGGCAGAGGGCATCCTGTTTGCCGTCAATTTTGTCATTCAGCGGACGGCCGTCTTTGCCTCCGGAAAAAAGGGAAAGCAGACGGACGCGGATCTGGTGTTTTTTCCGGCCCACAGGGGAACCGCTGCATGAAAAGAGGTATGACATGAAACACTTTCCAAAATGGTGGACCATTTTTTCCACCGCGGCGCTGCTGATGTTTTCCGTGTATGCCATCGCAGATACGTTTTTGATTTCCACGGTATACGCGGTTGCAGATGACAGCGCTTCGCAGAATACGGAAAACCCCATCGCCACGGCGGCGGTGACTTCCGCCCGGACGGATGAGACCGATGACTCCACTTTGTCGAATGAAGCCGCTTCCTCAATCACTTTGGAAGAGTACCGCCTCGACGATACCACGGTCTACGTGGCAGCCATCGTTCCGGCTTCCGCGGATGCGCTGAAAACCGCTTTTGCCCAGAATGCCTACGGTCGAAACGTGAAGGCGAAGACCTCCGAGATTGCGGCTTCTGTGGATGCCGTGCTGGCGATTAACGGCGACTTCTACGGCGCCAGGGAATCCGGCTATGTAATCCGAAACGGGGTGCTTTACCGCAGCACCATGTGTTCCGCGGATCAGGAGGATCTGGTGATTTACGCAGACGGCACCTTTGAGATTATCACGGAAGGGGAGATTTCGGCAGAAGAGCTGCTTCAAAACGGCGCGCAGCAGGTGCTGTGCTTTGGACCGGCGCTGATCACGGACGGCGAGATCTCCGTGGATACGAATGACGAAGTGGACAAGGCCATGGCCGACAATCCCCGCACGGCCATCGGCGTGCTTTCGGACGGCCGCCTGGTGATGGTGGTTTCCGACGGCCGCACGGATGAGAGCGAGGGCCTGTCCCTCTACGAGCTGGCGGAATTCATGCAGTCCTTAGGCTGTGTCACGGCCTACAACCTGGACGGCGGCGGTTCATCCACCATGGTGTATGAAGGAGAACTGGTCAACAACCCGACTTCCGGCCGTTCCATCAAGGAACGGGCCGTCAGCGACATCATCTATATCGCATACTAGACTAGAATGGAGTTGAATCATGAGACGAACGTTTATGAAAACCGGCCTGATCTGGCTTTGCATCTCGGCATTTACCGGTGTTTTTTCCATTATATACGAGATGTTCAGCCATGGGGTTTATTCCATGCCCATGATGCTGGCCTTTCTGATTCCCCTGTGCGGGGTGAGCCTGCCCTGCATATGGGCAGCGCGGACCGGCCGCGGCGACAGGACGAAGCGGATCTCGCTGTCCGCCCTTGCCGTTTGGAAATCCGCCGTACTGGCGCTTCTTCTTGGATGCATCTTTGCCGGTGTGCTTGAAATCTACGGAACAACAAACCGGCTGCTGGCGGTATACTTCAGTGCGGCCGGGGTGCTTTCCGCGGCGGCGGGCGTCTGGCAGACTTGGCACAGGCAGGAGTAAAATCCTGACAGAAAAAGAAAAAAATAATATCGGAAACGGCTCCTTTCTGCTATGATAATAGAGCATGCAGCGCGTTTGCGGTGCCTGTTCGGGGGGAATGATACTTATACATTCTGACATGGCAGAAAGGGGTTTTTGTATGAGCGAAAAAGCAAAAGCACTGGTCGCACAGATGACACTGGAAGAGAAGGCATCCATCACGGCCGGCGAGAATTTCTGGCAGATGCGCGGTGTGCCGCGTCTGGGCATCCGCCCGATCATGGTGACCGACGGCCCGCACGGGCTGCGCAAACAGGTCGGCGAGGCGGACATGCTCGGCTTAAACGCGTCCGTCGTTTCCATTGCGTTTCCGGCCGGCTGCGCACAGGCGGCGTCCTTTGATCCGGACGTGGCGGAATGCATCGGCAGCCAGCTGGGCAGGATCTGCCAGGCGGAGGATGTCTCCGTCATCTTAGGACCGGCCATGAACATCAAGCGTTCCCCGCTGTGCGGCCGCAATTTCGAATACTATTCCGAGGATCCGCTTCTGTCCACGAAGATGGGGGCCGGAAGCGTCAAGGGTATTCAGGCGCAGAACGTGGGCACCAGCCCGAAGCACTTTCTGGCGAACAACCAGGAGCATTACCGCATGACCAGCAACTCTGTCGTGGACGAGCGGACGCTGCGCGAGATCTACCTGGCGTCCTTCGAAGGCATGGTAAAGGATTCCAAGCCATGGACCGTGATGAATTCCTACAATAAGATCAACGGCATCTATGCGTCTGAAAACAAGGAGTTCCTCACCGATATCCTGCGGGATGAATGGGGTTTTGACGGCTACGTCATGACCGACTGGGGCGCATGTGACGATCCGGTGGATTCCGTGGCGGCCGGCATGGACGTGTGCATGCCCGGACCGGCGCCGGAGAACACCCGCCGCGTGCTCGAGGCCGTGCAGAGCGGCAAACTTGACGAAGCTGTGCTCGATCAGGCCTGCGAGCGTGTGATGGATATCTACCTGAAGTACACGGAAAACCACACGGAAGGCGCGGTCTACGATTACGAAGAAGGCCATGCGGTCGCGAAGGCGGCGGCCGAAGCGTCGGCGGTTCTCTTAAAGAATGACGGCGTTCTTCCGCTGAAGGCCGGACAGAAGGTTCTTGTCATCGGCAAATACGCGAAGAAGCCGCGCTATCAGGGCGGCGGAAGCTCGCATCTGAATCCCTATAAGGTCACGGGTGCCTGGGACGTTCTCGGCGGCAAAGACGGATTCACCTGGGTGGAAGGCTATACCGATGCCGACGACCAGGGCAGCCTCTGCGAGGAAGCGGTGGCCGCGGCGAAGGATGCCGACGCTGTCGTGATCTTCGCCGGTCTGCCGGATTCCTTCGAGTCCGAGGGCTATGACCGCAAGCATCTGAATATGCCTGCCCAGCAGAACGCGCTGATCGCGGCTGTGGCAGCGGCGAACCCGAAGACGGTCGTCGTCCTGCACAACGGTGCGCCGGTCGTCATGCCGTGGCTCTCTGATGTGGCGGGTGTCCTGGAAATGTATCTGGGCGGCGAAGCTGTCGGTGAGGCAGCGGCGTCCCTGCTTTTGGGCGAAGCCAATCCCGCCGGACATCTGCCGGAGACCTTCCCGCTGTGCATCGAGGACACGCCGACCTATCCGTATTACGGCGTGGAGCGCCATGACGTGGTCTATCGCGAAGGCATCATGGTCGGCTATCGTTACTACACGACGAAGAAGATGCCGGTGTTGTTCCCCTTCGGTTACGGCCTGTCCTATACCAGCTATGAATACAGCGATCTTCGTGTCTCAAAGGCGTCCATGGAAGATACCGAGACCGTCGATGTGACCGTGAATGTCAAAAACACCGGTGACGTTGCCGGCAAGGCCCTGGTGCAGTTGTATGTGGCCGCCGACGTGGCCGACGAAGTGGTCCGCCCGGCGCGTGAGCTGCGCGGCTTCGCGAAGGTGGACCTGGCGCCCGGTGAGGCGAAGGACGTGACCATCACGCTGGATAAGCGCGCCTTTGCCTACTGGAACACGGAGATTCACGACTGGCTGGCCGCGACCGGATCCTACCGCATCCAGATCGGCACCGATGCCGAGACCATTCTGCTGGAGCAGGCGATTGCGGTGACCGCGACGAACACGCCGAAGCCGTTCTTTACACTCAATTCCGCGATGGGCGATCTCGGCAAACACCCGGTCGGCGCACAGATCTTAGCGCAGATGATGGGCGGTATGGCCGAGGATCTGAATGCCAACGCCGGTGACGACGAAGACGCGGCGATGTCCTCCGAGGCTGCGGAGGTTACGGGTCAGGCGATGCCTCTTCGCTCGATGCTGTGTTTTTCTGACGCCGTCAAGGTTGAGCAGCTCGAAGGCATCCTTGCCATGATTAACGGCGCGCCGTAAGCGGAGGGCATAACGGCCGTTTTGTGACGGCAATGGCGAAAACATAAGAATGCGGAAAGAGGTTTCGGAAACGGAACCTCTTTCTTTTTCGGGTGAAATCTGATACGATACTTTTAACTTTAAAAGTGTGAAGCACGAAAGTGCTTCGAGGGGGAGGAAGTCATGCCGAGAAGAGAAAAACGGGCTCATCAGATGGGGGTTTACACAGCCATTCTGTCGCTGAAAAATGCCGACGAAAGCTTTGCTTTTTTTAAGGACATCTGCTCGGATAACGAACTGCTTGCCATCGAACAGCGGTTTCGCGTGGCCCAGATGCTGGCGGAAGGCCGCACCTATCTGGATATTCAGAACGAGACCAACGCCAGTACCGCGACGATCTCCCGCGTCGCGCGCATGCTGTCCGACGGAACCGGCGTCGTGGGGGACGTCATTGAACGGATGAAATAACGGCTGGGCAAAAGGAATCCGGTTTCAGACAGGGGGCAGGAATGCTTGCACTGCATATCACGCAGGTCAAAGGCTTTATGAGCCATCTGCTTGTGCAGGATACCTTCGACGGTTTTTTGCTGGTGGAATCCTTTATCCGCCAGGGCGCAGGGTATCTGGTGGACGGGCGCAGAACAGACGCGGACGACGAGAAAACAGAGATAGCCGGGCCCGCGGAGGAAAACGGCGAAGCTGCCGAAGAATACGTTTCCTATGCCTCGGTGCGGCCGTACTGTCTTTCGCTGGTGCGCGGACAGGCCACACCCGGATCCATGCGCATGGTTCTTGCCGTTTCGATGGAAAAGCTTCGCCGGAAGGAAATCCCGGGACTGGAGGAGATATCCGCCGATGAAGTGCAGATGCTCTGCATCAACGTCCGGTACCGCGGCGGTCAGCTGCTTGTGACCACCGGAACGAGCCTGCGGGTTTTTCGGATGGACAAGACGGTCGAGCAGATCTGGGATGCCTGGGTACGCCGGTTTTTTCTGGAAAAAGGGATGGATTTTCAGGAGGTGTAGGGAACCGGCGCGGTGCCACTGCGTGTCATACGAAAAAAAACTTCTGTCTGCGATATTGATAATAGTTTAACACAACAGTATTTCAAAATATAGTGCACATAAGTTTTGGGATCCGGGATTTCCGGGTCTTTTTTTCAGACAAAAAAGACATTCTTTACAAATTTTGAGGGCTGTGCTATATTTCAATGGTAGGTTTTCCACTTGGTAGGAGAGAGGTGCAGTTATGAGCAAGGGTACAGTGAAATGGTTCAACAATCAGAAGGGTTACGGCTTTATCAGCGATGATGCCGGTAAAGACATCTTCGTTCATTATAGCGGCATTGATATGGATGGATTTAAAACCCTGGAAGAAGGAGCAACGGTCGAGTATGAGCTTTCCGAGACGGATCGAGGTCCGCAGGCCATCCACGTGACTGTTGTCAGATAACCATTTTGTTCAACCGTGTCCATACCGCGCGCAGAGGAATCTGCGCGCTTTTTCTTTACAAACCGGTACTGTTCATGTATGATAGAAAGAAGAGGAATGTAGTTTTTAAAACTACATGATGAAATTCAAAGAACCGTGTTCGTGTTTTTGTTTCAAAACGGAGAGAGCAATGTATCGAATTCTGATTGACAGCTGCGGAGAACTGACCGACGAAATGAAAGCCGGCGGACATTTTGTATCGATCCCGCTGACCCTTCAGGTGGACGGGTACGAGATCGTCGACGACGAAACCTTCGATCAGGCGGATTTTCTTGCTCGCGTCGCGGCAAGCCCGACCGGAGCGAAATCGGCCTGTCCGTCTCCGGATCTGTACATGCAGGCCATGGACGGACCGTATGATCACGTATATGCCGTTACGCTTTCGGCCCAGCTTTCCGGGTCCTACAACAGCGCCGTGCTTGCTCAGGAGCTGCTCGCGGAGCAGAAGGGAGCCGATGCGCCGAAGGTCCACGTGTTTGATTCCAAGTCCGCGTCGATCGGGCAGACCCTGATCGGCATGAAGATCGCCGAATGCGAGGAGGCCGGGATGACCTTCGAGGAAGTCATCTCTACGGTGGACGCGTACATTGAAAGCCAGCACACGTTTTTCGTGCTCGAGTCGCTGGACGCGCTGCGCAAGAACGGCCGGTTAAGCGGCCTGAAAGCCGCGATCGTCACGGCGCTGAATATCAAGCCCGTCATGGGTTCGACCGAGATCGGTTCCATCCAGCAGCTCGGACAGGGCCGCGGAATGAGCCGGGCGCTGGATAAAATGATTTCCTGCATGCTTGAAGTCACGGCGAACTGCAGCGAACGCGTGGTGGCCATTTCCCACTGCAACTGCCCGGAGCGGGCCGCGTCGGTTGTGGAGCGCCTGAAAAAGGCGGCGGATTTCAAAAAGATCTTCGTGCTCGACACGCGCGGCGTATCGTCACTGTATGCCAGCGACGGCGGAATCATCATGGTGGTGTAAAGGAAGGATGACGGCAATGCAGACGCATTGCCGTCCGGTTTTTTTATGACGGAACACACGCTTTCTGTCCGCGAGCAGGCGGATGCCCTCGCGGACCGGATTATGCATATGCGGCGCTTCGGACGCGCGTCCGGACGGGAGGTTTCCGCGGAGCTGCTTGCGGCCCTCGGCAATCCCGAACGCGGCATGCGCGTTGTTCATATCGCCGGGACCAACGGCAAAGGGTCCACGGCGGCGTTTCTCGCGCAGATTCTGCAGGAAGCCGGATACCGCACTGGTCTGTTCACCTCACCGCATCTGACGCGGTTTGACGAGCGCATCCGCGTCAACGGCGAGCCGATTCCGGACGAGGCCTGGCTGCGGCTGGGCGCCCGGGTGCTGGATGCGCCCTGTTCTCTGGAACGGACGATGTTCGACTGCTGCCTGGCAATCGGACTGCTGTATTTTGCGGAGAAGCAGTGTGATCTTGTCGTTCTCGAAACCGGCCTGGGCGGGACACTTGACTCCACGAATGCCTTAAGCATCGTGCCGGAGGTTTCTGTCATCACGGCCATCGGCTATGATCACACGGCGATTCTGGGGGATACCCTCGCGGAAATCGCGGAGAACAAGGCCGGAATTCTGAAACCCGGCACCTGCGCCGTTCTGGCAAAGATGGAGGAAGAACCGCTCAAAGTGCTTGCGGCGCGCTGCCGCGAGCGCGGGATCGAGTTTGTTTCGGTGCGCGATCCTCGCACGGTGCTTCGGTCGCTGACGCCGGACTGCGCGCTTCCGGCGCTCGGCCTGCCGGGGCTGTATCAGCAGGAAAACGCGGCGAATGCCGTTCTCGCGGCGGAACGCCTTCTGGCGGGCCTCCCTGCAGAAGAGCGGACCCGGTGCATCCTGCAGGGGCTGAAATCGGCCCGCTGGCCGGGGCGCATGGAACTCCTTCACACGAAAGACGGCGTCTCGGTTCTTCTCGACGGCAGTCACAACCCGCAGGGGATCCGGGCGCTGTATGACAGCCTGGCCAGCCGCTGGCCCGGGCGGAAGTTTCTGTTTCTGATGGGTGTCGTCGCGGAAAAGGATTATCCGCAGATGGTCCGCGTTCTGGCGCCGGTGGCAGAAGGGGTGTTCTGCGCCCCGCTCGATTCCGAGCGGTCGCTGGCGGCTTCGGCGCTGGCCGAACAGTTCCTGCAGTGCGGCGTTCCTGCCCGGGCGTATGCCTCTGTGGCGGAAGCGCTTGCTCAAGCGTCCGCCCAGTGGAAGAAGACGCCGGCCGACGCAGATGAGGATGTGTCGGACACCGACGGGGAGGTTCTGCCTGTCATCGCGTGCGGATCGCTGTATTTCATCGGCGAACTGCGCGGCATGCTTGCAATTTCCGAATAAATGAAGTACGATAGACCGGTGTGAAAAAGAAGCCTTCCCGGACGTGTTTCGCGGCGGGCTGTTGTTTTGAAAAACCGTGCAGCATCCTGTGCGGTGCAGATGGAGATTACCGAAATGAGCCAGGAAAAAGTCGATCGCAATAAAGAAGCCAAGCAAAACCGCAAGAAGACCGTGGCAAAGGAACGCCGCAACCGCCGGATCACGCTGATCTGCGGATCTGTTCTCGCTGTCGCGCTGGTCGTCTGGGTGGGGGTTTCCGGATATAACAAGATCCAGGAAAACCGCGAAGAAACCGTTGTTTCGACCGGTGTCAACGTGGAAGCGCTGGGCAACTATCTGGACGGTCTCGCCGAGTAAAAAAACAGATTTCAAATTTTTTGAAATTCATGCTTGACATTCTGCGGACCTTCCGTTATTATATCATTTGTCGCCGATAAAGCGGCTAAGCGCGAGTGGCTCAGTTGGTGGAGCGCGACCTTGCCAAGGTCGAGGCCGCGGGTTCGAGTCCCGTCTCGCGCTCGGGTAAAAAGAGCAGGGCATCCAAACGGATGCCCTGTTCTTTTTAGCAGAGCCCAAGAGGGCTCTGCACCCGCGAGGCAGACGCTGTCTGCCTGCGGGATTCGGATCTCGCCTCCGGCTCGGTCGGCGCTAAGCGCACGTCCACTGGACGTGCAGCGCCCCGTCTCGCCCATGGACCAGAGTGTAAGCCCAAGCAGCTCCCGGGCAGACTTCAGTGCGCCGGCATCATCTACGCCGCTGGTTGCAACATCCAGATCCGGGAAGAATTACTCCGATACTATCTTAGGCAACGCCCAGACGCTTCTTCAAAGCGTCCTGGAGTTCCTGAGAAAAATTCACATCTGCGGCTATTGCGAGCTCGTTCAGCCACTCGGGGATGGACAGCGTTTTCTTAACAGCCTTGTTATTAAAACGTCTTCGGTAGACCAGTGTGTCTGCGGCGATATAAGAAACGAATTCACCGGCATTATGCGGAACATCCCCGATCGCTGATGCAGCTGGGATGTTTTCGTCATTCGCCTCGCGGTCATAGAGCATGAGTGCCAGCACGTCTTCGGCCATTGTAATTGCATCGGGAAGTGATTCGCCAAAGGTGAAACACCCGTCGATATCAGGGAAATTCACGGAATAGCTGCCGCCTTCCTCCGGGGTGAACACTGCTGGATATACGTACTTTGCCATAATAAACCTCCTTTATTTATGATATGGCGAGACAGGAGCAAGACGATTAAAGCCCTGCCTGTTTGCGGATGGCCTTCTCTGTGCCGGTTGGAAGCTCTGCCGAGCGATGCCTTGATAGAGGAAACTTCTTGTTTGTGATCGGGCTGTACCAGATCGTGTGATTCGCTCCTTCCTCGATTATGTAGCAACCGGCTTTTCTGAGAAGCTTTTCCATTTCTGAAACCTTCACTGTCGTACCTCCCTTACAACAGAAAGCATAACACGTGCTAATACGTATGTCAACGGAAAATACGTAAAATTACGTAGCGATTCGCAGAGGGTGTGTCCTCTCGGCGGTTTTGTCGCTGAATGAACGTGATCGCCTGCCGCACGCTTCTTACGAAGCTGTCGGACGAGAATCTGACACTTCTGATGCGCCAGATGGACATTGGTGCTTACGAGCAGGAGCAGATGCGCACGCATCTCGAGAAGCTGGCCGAGACGCACGATTATCCCTTTTCTCTGTTTAGGGATGTGATACCAGAGTTCCCGAATGAGCAAACACCTGAGGGTGCATGTTTTCATGTCTTCAGGATTGTCAACGGTTCCTTCCTCCCATATAATAGCAAATAACTAAATAACGCAAACCTTGGATAGACAAAGGAGAAGTGAACATCCGATGAGTATTAATGAATCTATGACTGCCCGGCCGTTTCCGGATGCTGAAACATTCACTTTTTCTGCACTTCCGACGACCCTGGCCCAACTGAAGACCCTTCCGGAAGCGGCGATGGATTCGCCCTTCAAAACGGCTGCGCTTGCGATTGCTGCGCTGTGCGCCTTCGAGGAGGATGAAAGCAGCACGTTTGAAATGCTGGATTACCTGAAGGGCCCGGACGATCTTTCTAATCTTGAAAAGCAGTTTCTTCATGACCGCCTGGACGGCAAGATGTACAAGTGCCGTTCTTTCTTTGCCGGTGCCACGCCGGAAAACAATTACACGCCGTCTGCACCGTGGACACTGACGGTTTCTTCCACGCCGTATTCGTTTGACAATGAAAACTGGGCGACTCTTTACGTGCAGAGCGGCGGAGCCGATGCGCTTCGATCCATCAAGCTGCGCAAAAAGCCGTCTGCGGGCCAGTGGTTTTTGAATGAAATTCAGTGCCTGTCCGATATCCGTGTCCCGGCGGCGGAGGATCCCTGGGCATAGAATGCATCTTTCTGCCACTGTTTTACGGGAGGAGAAGAAATGACGAGGGTTCAAAGGTCGCTGGCACTGGCTTTGGCGATGCTGCTTTTGCTGATTTCCGGATGTAAAAGCCGGCCTGAACAGCGCGATTCGTCTGCGGTCGCGTCCGGACAAACGCAAACGCAGACCGTGCAGGAAACAGGTTCGGATGCAGCACAGGAAGCGGCATCTTTGCAGGACACGGTTGACACGCTGCTTTCCACTGCATCGGGGGATGCGTATGCTTTTGACGAGGACTGCGAAGATGGTGTCTGCGTCGTCCCGTCTGTGAACGATGCCGGCGAAGCGGTGTACGGCATTGTTTCACCGGTGGGATATCACGCGGTAGATATGATCGAGCAGGCGCCGCGGCTGGACACACTGGAGGGCAAAACCATTGCGCTGGTGGGCGGCAGTTTTAACGCGGCTGTCACGCACCGGATTCTTCGCGAGTGCATCCAGAAGACCTATCCGACGGCCACCGTTTATTTCATGAATGAGGTGGGCTCGGGCGGGCCGTATTCGGTGTTTGGGCAGAGCCGCCAGACGCAGCAGTTTCAGGAGAAAC